>NZ_RYYK01000009.1:0-33201 GCF_004379055.1 Campylobacter sp. US42a | reverse complement strand
CTTGATTTAGATTTTTTGCCTTCAATCTAAATATATTTTATAAATAATACAAGCAAAATCTGTTCCGTTTTGGGGTGAAAAGAAAATATTTATCACACCAAAGGTAAGGTAAAATAAAAATTCTTAGGATCGCTTTGAAAACTTAACTCTCCCTTATGAGCGTTTATGATTTCTTTAGAAAGAGACAAGCCAAGCCCATTGCCTTTAAGTTTTGTTGTTTTAAAAGCTTCAAAAACCAATTTCTCATCTTTTATTTCACAACCATTATCATACACTCTGATGCATATTTTTTCATTATCACAACTTGCTAAAATTTTAATCATAGGCTTTTCACATTCGCTTTCTTCTATCGCATCAATAGCATTATAAATCAAATTTTGCAAAACCAAACCAAGAAGAGCTTTATCAGCACAAATCTGCTTATCCAAAAAAGATATTTCAAAGTCTATTTGAGAAGTGAAATTATAAGAGTTAATGGCACTTTCACACTCTTCTTTTAACTCTAAAAGATTAAAATTTAAGGCATTGATGTGCACACCCTTAGTAAAAAGCAAAGTTGAATTTACGATACGCTCTACTCTAGCAATAGCCTTTTGGATTTCAAGAACTATATGCTTATTTTTAAGCTCACTACGAGCAAAAAGGGTTGAAGCAAGTAAAGATATAGATCCGATAGGATTTCTTATCTCATGTGCCAAATGAGCCGCTACACTACCCATGCTTGCAAGCCTTTCATTGCGTTTTTCATCGCTAATATCTGTAGCTGAAACTATAGTTTTTTCATTATGCGCTATGATTTTTACCGCATAAAACCTACCTTCAAATTCAAGCTCATCGCGAATTTTATCAAGACTAATGATACTAAGTAATTTTGGATTTTTCAAGGCTTCTTGATTTTGTAAAATAATATTTTTTTCTTTATCTAAAATCCAAAGTGCACTAGGCAACACCTCTATAATCTCATCAACCATTGCGCGTAAGGAATTATAGTTTTCATTTAAAGTTTTGTATTCATTTTCTATTACATAAGTTTGTTCTATAAGACTTTCTAAGCCTTTTTGTAGGGTTTCTTTTTCATTTGAGTCTAAACTTTTTAAAATATTTTCATTCATTTATCATTCCTCTAATAAAATCTTAAAATCATTCAAATCAAGTAAAAGCAAATTCTGTTCGCATATTTTATCAAATTCCTTGCTAAAACCATTTTTTGAGATTATAATGTAATAATTTGGAGCCAAATTTAAAGACTTTGCTTTTGATTTTAAAAGATTTAAAATATTTTTACAAATTTTTTTATTTTTAAATTTAACTTCTCCGACAAAACACAAATTTTCATCTTGATAATAAAGATCAAGTTCTAAATTCTTATCCCAGTAACTTTGCACTCCATTGATATTGAATTTTTTCTCAAGCAATTCTCTAGAAAGTTGTTCAAAACAAAAACTTTGATAAAGTTCAAATTTTTCTTTAATGCATTCTAAAACTTCTTTATAACGATTTTGCAAAATAAGCTTTTCATTGGGCTTTAAAAAATAAAAAAAGAAACGAGTAAAATGGTTGCTAAATATAATCTTATCTTGGACAACATAAGATCTTAGTTCTTTTTTGATTTTTTGTCTTTTATCTTTTATTTTTTTAGCTTCCTTGCTATACTCAAGTTTTATTATACCTGTTTCTAAAAGATATTTAAGCGTAGATAAAGCTTTAAAATGCTGAATTTTTCTATTGATAGAAAAACGCTTGCGATTATTTTTAGCTAGTAAAGTAAGAGCGTAAGAACTTGTTTCATCCAAGGCGAAATAACTTTTAATTTTTAGATAATCATCAAGCAAAATTCGCTCTATATTTGTAAATACATCGTCTTCAAAATTTAAAATGTTTAATTTTTCAAAACCTTCAAACACACTATAAAAATCAAAAAGCTTACTTAAAGACAAATTCTTATGCAAATCTACAAAGTTCTTAAATTTTATATTTTTCCTTTTATAAAGTATTTTTATAGTATAATTTTAGCAAATTTTTATAAGGATTGTATTTGCAAATTTCAGATTTAAAAAAAGAATTGATCTTAAAAAAAGGTATTTTGCATTTTGACTTCACAGCAAGTGCTTTAGCTCTAAAATGTGTAGAAAAAGAAATTTCAAAAATTCTCCCAACCTATGCAAACACACATTCTGATAGCTCTTTGAATTCTTTTAAAACTCAACAAATTTACGAACAAGCAAGAAAAGATATAAAAAAAAGTTTATCATTAGATGAAAATTTTGCCCTTATAGCTTGCGGAACAGGATCAAGCAGTGCTATTAAAAAATTTCAAGAATTAATCGGCATTTACATTCCTCCTCTTGTAAAAGAAAGATATTTTACGCAAATTGATAAAAATACCTTACCTTTAGTTATCGTAGGGCCTTATGAGCATCATTCTAATGAACTTTCATTTCGAGAAGGCTTGTGCGAATGTATTAGAATTCCCTTGGATAAAAATGGAGAAATTGATTTTGATTTTCTAGAAAAAACTTTACAAAAAAACAAAAAAAGAAAAATAATCGCTAGCTTTTCTTTAGCTTCAAATGTTACTGGGATATTAAGTGATTACAAACGCATTTCTGAAATGGTTCGTAAATTTAAAGGGATAGTTGCTTTTGATGCATCTAGTTTCATTCCCTATAAAAACATATCTTGTCAATACTATGATGCGTTGTTTATAAGTTCTCATAAATTAATCGGTGGTATTGGCGGTTCTGGACTTTTAGCTATCAAAAAAGATCTTTGTGGAAACAAGCCTAGCTTTGCAGCAGGTGGAACTGTGGGCTATGTTTCTCGCACTTCACAATGCTACCTTTGCAATGAAGAAGCTTTAGAAGAAGGAGGAACACCTGGAATTTTACAACTCATTCGCGCTAGCTTAGCTTTTAAAATCAAAGATTCTATAGGGATTAAAAATATAGAAAAAAAAGAAGAAATTTTAAAAGATTATTTTTTTGAAAAACTAAAAACTATACCTAATTTAATTTTATATGCAAAGAATTTAAAAACCCGATTGCCTATTTTTGCTTTCAATATCAAAGGAATTTCTCCTTTTGATATCGCTTACGAACTTAGTAAAAAATACCACATAGAAACACGCGCTGGATGTGCTTGTGCTGGGCCTTATGGTCATGATTTACTAGGCTTAAAAGATAATCAAAAACTTAAAACAAAACCAGGTTGGTTAAGAATAAGCTTGCATTATACGCATGAAAAAGAGGATATTGATTATTTTTTTAATGCTTTAAATAAAACTATAGTAAAATTATCGCATTAAAATATTATAGTTTTATTATTATGTATAAAAATTCTATCTTCAAAAACCAAATCAAGTGCTTTTGAAAGAACATCTTTTTCTATATTTCTACCTGCTTGCTGCATATCTTGCCAAGTAAATTCATGGTTTACAGGTAAAACAGCTTGAGTGATAATAGGACCTTCATCAAGATTATTATTTACAAAATGTGCCGTAGCTCCAATTATTTTAACCCCTCTTTCAAAGGCTTGTTTATAAGGATTTGCTCCTATAAATGCAGGTAAGAAAGAATGGTGAATATTTATAATCTTACCTTCAAAATGCCTAACAAAATCAGGAGATAAAATTCGCATATATTTTGCCAAAACCAAATAATCAAATTTATATTGTTCAAGACATTTTAAAATCTGATTTTCTTGCTCTTTTCGATCTAAATTTTCAGCGCTGATAAAATGATAAGGAATTTCAAATTTCTCAACTAAATCCTTTAAAGAGTTGTGATTTGAAATCACAGCTTTGATATTTGCTTCAAGTTCGTTGCTATAATGCTTTATTAGCAAATCTCCCAAACAATGACTTTCTTTAGTAGCAAAAACAACAATATCTTTTTTTCTCTTCTCGCAAAGCTCTATCAAGGCTTCTTGTCCAAGCATAGCCTCAAGCGTTCCTATAAAAGCTTCTTTATCAAACTCACCTTCTAAAAGAGCACGAAAAAAAAACATTCCTTCGCCTACAAATTCATCGTTTTTTACTATATTGATATGATATTTAAAAATAACATCAGAAATTCTATAAATTAAACCTTTTTGATCTTTGGTGCAAATTTTTAATACAGAAATCATTTAGCTAAACCTTTTATATATTCTTTTAATTCATTCTCTCTTGCTTCTTGAAGCTTTAAACCAAGAATTTTACCACAAAATCCAGCATTTATGAAATCTTTTGCTAAAATTTTACTTTCAAACTTATTCCCATAAAGCCCTAATCTTTTAGCTTGCTCAATACGCTTTTTACTCCAAAGTCCAAGCCATTCCTTCAAAGGCATTTCAAAAGCAATTTTTGCTAGTTTAAAATCACTTATATCATCAAGATAAAAAGCTTGATTTGCGTATTTTAGGTATTCTTTTTTAAGTTTAGTTCTTTTAAAAAATATATCTTTTTCTAAATTAAAAAAATTCAAATACAAATACAAGAATAAAGCATCGCTTTTTACAAATTCTCTACTTTGTCTGAGTAAATTTTGAAATTCCAAACTCTTAAAAACACTCTCAAAGCCGAAAACCTGTTTCTCTAAGCCAAGTTCTTGTAAATATCTATAGCCGACATCAAGTCTAGGGCTTTTAAAGAATTTATAAAGCTCTGCATTGATCCTATCTTTGCTAAGATCAGTTATATCCATACTTTGCATCAATTTCAAGCTTTCGCTAGTTATCTTAAAGTTAAATCTTGAAGCAAATACTACCGCTCTTAATACTCTTAAACTATCCTCTTGAAAGCTTTGTTTATCAATATGCCTTAAAAAGCCTGCTTCTAGATCTTTTAATCCTCCGTAAAAATCTAAAAACTCATCGTTAAAAAGATTAATCATCATAGAATTTATGGTAAAATCGCGTCTTTTGGCGCCAAGTTTTTCATCATTGCAAATTTGAACTTCAAAACCTTTATGTCCATAGCTTATTTTATTTTCGGTTCTAGCAAGAGCTAAATCATAATTTTTAAACTTATACACAAAAAAACTTTTTCCAAAGCCTTGTGCGCCCAATTTTTGCATAATCTTTTCAAAATCTTTAGGTTTTATATCATAAAGCTCTATATCATAGTCACAAATTTTTAAGCCTAAAAACAAATCCCTAACGCTACCTCCAACCAAATACACTCGTTTGGTATAAGGCTTTAAAAACTCAGCAATAAACTGTAAATCGGGATTATTTTTTAAGCTTATCTTCGATATTTGCAAGCAGAAACTCTAAAAAATTTATGGTCAAGTTTAACCTATTTTCAAGATCATCTTTTTTTATGCTATTTAAACCTTCAAAAAGAACTAAAATTCTCTCTCTAAGATGTTTTAAAAAAATATCCTCATTAAGCGTTTGAACCTCTGTCATAACACTAGGATTTAAAATTTCACTTTGTAAAAAAGGCTCTTCTTTTTTAAACTCTTTATTTTCCTGAGTAGAAATTTCAATATTATTTTGTATTTTTTGCTCTTCTTCAAATTTTGCCATAGAAATTTTATCTTCTAAGTCTTGCGGAGTATCAAGCTCTTCGCATACAAACTCCATAGGTGGTAATTCATCTTTTATTTCAGTTTTTCTATTTAATTCTTGTTCTTTTAAAATTTCATTTTGTCTTCTTTGCTCTTCCATGATAGAGCTAACTTCGCTAATGGTTTTTTTAGCTAAATCTTCCAAATTCATATTTTTATCAACCACCTTTTAAATTCATTAATTTCTTCATCGCTTTTCATATTAATAAAAAAATCCAACATTTGAGTGTTTAAGTCTTTATGCTTGGATCTAAAACCACTAAGACGACGAACCGCATCGATAGCGTTTTGGTTATCCGGATCTTCTTTTAAGATATTTTTATAAATTTCTAAAGCTTCATCTTTTAACCCTTGAGCCTCATAGATAGAAGCTTCAGTGACTGTATTTTTCATCACTGTTTCCTAAAATTTTTCTTTAATTCTAGCAAAAAGCTTTTTAATTTATCTTTAAGAAAATAAAATGATTTTTAATGTCTATTTTGTTTTAAACAATTTTTCTATATATTCTTTTTTTTCTTTCTCTAAACTAGAATTTAATTCTTTTTGTTCTTTTTTAACTTGCGCTTTTAAATCTTGATTTTTAAAATACACATAATCAATTCCAAAAATAATACCAATTATAATAAGCAATGGGATTAAAAATACCATCTTTACACTTTAAGAAAATTGATTAAACACACTACCATAGTAGCGAATATTCTCAGCATTTTCATTTTTTTCTATCGTTTCTATTGCGCCACTATTGATTGCTTTTTGGATATCATCATTTAAATCTTGATAAGAAAAAACCATATTAATACTGATAATATTTGGCAATTTCTCAAGCATTTTATAAGAGTTTAACTCATCTTCTAAATTTTCACTTTCAATCACAACTATAATCTTTTCATTTTCACAAAGTTCTACAGAACAAAAAGGAATTTCAGATATAGCCTTTTTTAAATCATTTATATATTCTTCTTTTGCTAAAATCAAAACACTAGAAAGATTATTCATCAATACTCCTAAACATTATACTATCACCAAAGCCTGAAATGATAAAATCTTTATTGTTTAAAAAAATAATAAACTCACTCATCAAATTTTCATTATTAAAAGTTTTAACAGGCTTAAAATCACTTGTACTAAAAACTTCACTAACTCCAGCTTCATTATCACTATAAACAGCGAATTCTCCATTAGGACTTAAAGCGCAAGTATATATCAAAAAATCTTTTTGTAAAAAATTTTGCTCTTCATTTTTTACAACTCCTATACGCCTATCCGTTCCACAACTTAAAATAACATTATTTTTAAAATCTACTTGATAGATATTATCTTTATGCATTTTATCATAGTTTTTTAACATCTTCCAATTTTTCAAATCAAAAAGTTCTACTTCGCCACTCTCAAAACCTGCAACTAGTCTACTCTTATCTTCATTTAAAACTGCATCATTAAGACTAGAATGGGAAAAATTAAATTTTTTTATATTTTTTAAACTTTTATCAATCAATTCTATTTCAGAACCAATAGAAATCAAAAGATAAGTATTTTCATTGATAAAAAATGCTTTTATTATGCTATTTTCTTCGAGCTTTTTGATTTGTAAATTTTCCTTATAAAAACTTAAATTTTTAGCACCAAAATCACCCTCGCTAAGTATTAAAAGTGTATGTTTAAAAACATCAATGTTGTAAATTTTAGCAAAATCATCACCATAATAATTTTTAATCTTTGGCAAAGATAAAAGTTCTTTTAAACTTTTATCTTTAATGTTATATTGTAAAATTTCACCTTTATCAGTGCCTATATATAAGTTTTGCTTATCAAGCTTTAAAGCTGTTATATTGGCATTTAATTTCAGCTCATAAGCATAAGACAAAACACAAAAAAGACTCAAAATAAAAAGAAATTTTTTCATTTATTTACTTTACACCCTCATTAATCACATCAATTAAATTTGAACGACTTTTTAATTGTTCATTTTTAAATTCAGGTTTAAAGCTATTTCCCACTAAAGGTTTTGCATCGCTTTGTGGAACATGACACTGAGTACAATTAAAACGACTATCGCTAATCATATCTCCTGTGGTTTTATTGTGTCTAAAATCATAATAATGACTAGCAGGAAGTGGAGTTGCACCAGCATCTGCTGCTATAGCCTTATCATGGCAGCTTAAGCACATATTGTTATCTTTAGTTATAGGTAACAAATCTTCAATAGCATGCGGAATTAATGGTGGTGCATTTTCATAAGAACGCTCAAAACGAGTAGATTCCCCAGGTTGTAAAGTTGTGAAATTTGCTTCCACTAAATTTACTTTATTTTCATTTTCTAAACTTGCTTTTCTAAGTCCAATTTGTTCCGAACTTACCCCACTATTCATTGCACAAGCGGCAAAAAATACCACTGCGGCACTTCCTAATAAAACCAATTTCTTCTTCATTATTTATTCCTTAAATCAAAAATATTAAAATTCAAAGCATCATCATTACAAACTTCTATACATCTTGCACACCTTATACACTCTCCTGATTTCACACTAGTACTTTCTTTTCCAACCATCCACAAAACCTGTTTTTCAGGACAAATACGGATACATTCATAACATTTAGTGCATTTATCACTATCATGCTTTATTTTAAGCAAAGCAAAACGAGAAATAAAAGCATAAAAAGCTCCTAGTGGACAAAAATGTGAACAAATTGCCCTAGGACTTAAAAAAGTATCGATACAAAAAAGTATAAAGGCTACAAAAATCCAAGAACTTGTAGCAAAAATAATCCCTCTATGTATCATTCCTATATAAGAAAAACTTTCAAACACAGGCAATGAAAATACAAAAGAAAGGACTAAAACCAAGACCAACACAAAATAGCGTAAATTTTTAGGCAAAATTAAAAATTTATTATTAAGGGTTAATTTATTTCGCACAAAAGCAGCAAAATCTGTGATTAAATTAACAGGACAAACCCAAGAGCAAAAAACCCTTCCTAAAAGCAAACCATAGATAAAAAATATAATCAAAGCTCCTATTAAAGCCATTAAATCTATACTCCAGCTTGCTAAAATGATTTGCAAAACCGCAAAAGGATCGCTTAAAGGTATGGTATTAAAAAGTCTAGAAGAACTTAAATTTCCCTGCAATATAAAATCTGTAGCTTTAAAACTAAAAAGCGCTAAAATTCCAAGCTGAATGATGCGTCTAGCAATTAAATACTTCATCACAGTTCTCCATCATTTAAATAATTGGTTGCTTTTTTAGCATCAAAATGTTTTGAAGTATCTGCATTTTTTATACGACCTTCATCTTTTTCATCCCAGCCTTTTACATAATGAGATCCTGCTTTTCCCAATACATACCCCCTTGGCAAAACACGAATGGCTGGTTTTTCAGTAATACAAGCAAGTTCACAAAGCCCACAACCTACACACACTTCATGATCCACGCTAGGTAGTAAAAAAGCATGCTTGGCGGTGCGTTCATTGCGTTTAAGCTCAAGTTTTAAAGCCCTATCTATCAAAGGACAAGCTCTATAACAAGCATCACATTGAATTCCCCAGTGTGCCACACAAGAAGCACTATCAACAATAGCAATACCCATTTTCAAAGATTCTATACCCTGTTCTAAATGCTTTTTATCTAAAGCATCAGTTGGACATTCTCTAATGCAAGGAATATCCTTGCAAAGATAACAAGGAATTTCTCTTGCCTTAAAAAAAGGTGTACCATTTTTTGGACTATCTAACAAGCTAGCAAGCTTTAAAGTATCATAAGGACAGGCTTTTACGCAAAGCCCACAACGAATACATTTGCTTAAAAACCTAGCTTCATCTTCAGCCCCAGGAGGACGCAAAGCATAATTATCATCGGCTTTTAAAGCCAAATTAGCCAAAAATCCACCTCCTGTACATAAACATGCAGCCTTAAAGGCACTAACGAAAAATTCTCTTCTACCTTTCATTTAATCAAAACCCTAAATTAAGCCTTGTAAATTTTTACAGCACATTTTTTAAAGTCAGTTTGTTTTGAAAGCGGACAAGTCGCATCCAAAGTAACTTTATTGATATATACATTCTCATCAAACCACGGCACATATACAAGTCCTACAGGCGGTTTGTTTCTTCCACGCATATCTACTCTTGCTTTTACTTTACCACGACGAGATTCCACCCAAACTAAATCACCTTGATTTAAGCCTAATTTCTCTCCATCTTTCTCACTCATATAGCAAAGTGCTTCAGGCACAGCACGGTAAAGCTCAGGCACACGCATAGTCATAGTTCCACTATGCCAATGCTCTAAAACCCTTCCTGTTGCAAGCCAGAATGGATACTCTTTACTTGGTCTTTCAGGTGCTTTCATAAATGGCCTAAAGAAAATTTTAACCTTATTTTTAATACTGTGCTCTTTTTCATCTTTAGGAGCTATTAAATCCCCATTTGTAAGCATTTTGTTAAAATCACCATAAAAAGCAAAATCTGAATTTGGAGCCGCTTTTTTAGCATAATAATCAAATTTAGTATTAAATCTCCATTGTGTTTCCTTGCCATTAACCACGGGCCATCTTAAACCCCTTACTTTATGATAGGTATCAAAATCCGCTAAATCATGTCCGTGTCCTAAGCCAAATTTACGATATTCTTCCCAAAGGTATTTTTGAACGAAAAAGCCATAACCTGTAAATTCTTTTCCATCACTGCCTTGAATTTTTCTCTCATCGCCTTTAACATCAGTATTATCAAAGCCTTTTGCGATAGCATCGTTTGGATTAAAGCTTTTTGCTTCTTTATTGGCAAATAGCGCATCAAAAAGTGTATCATCTTCACTATAACCCATAGCTTTTGCCTCTTCTAAAACACTTGGCAAGGTAAGCTTATTATCCACTTTTTGCTCTTTCCAAACTTCTTTAAGCTTAAAGCGTTTTGCAAATTCTAAAATTTGCCAAGTATCACTCATGGCAGCACCTACAGGTAAAACTTGTTGTTTCCAATGTTGAGTTCTTCTTTCAGCATTACCATAAGCACCCCATTTTTCATAAATCATAGCACTTGGTAAAATAAGATCAGCTACTTTTGCTGAAATTCCAGGATAACAATCACTTACAACAATAAAATTATCCATTTCTCTTGCTGCTGCGATCCAGTGATTTGCATTTGCAGTGTTTTGCCATGGATTATTCACTTGCACCCATGCAAATTTAATTTTTCCATCTTCCAAATCTCTCATGATATTAAGATAAGGAGAGCCTGGTTTTGGGTTGATGGTCTTTGCAGGAACTTTCCAAATTTTTTCAGAAATTTCTCTGTGTTTTGGATTGGCTACAACCATATCTGCAGGCAAACGATGCGAGAAAGTTCCTACTTCCCTAGCTGTTCCACAGGCACTTGGCTGTCCTGTTAAAGAAAAGGCTCCACTACCTGGTTTAGCTTGCTTTCCTAGTAAAAAATGCACCATATAAGCTTGTTCATTTACCCAAGAACCTCTTGTGTGTTGATTAAAGCCCATAGTCCAAAAACTTACGACTTTGCGATTTTTCTCTATGTAAAGATTAGCTAACTCTTGAAGTTTTTTCTTAAAATCTTCCAAAGACTCATTATCATCACCTTTGGCTACTTTTGCAGTGTATTCCAAAGTATAAGGAGCTAAACCTTTTTTAAATTCTTCAAAAGAAATTTCCCAGTTTTTATCAGCCACACCTTGATGTTTCATTTCAAATTTATCACCCGCTTTAACGCCAAGATAAGATAAAGAAGCAGCCTCTTCATCGTCTAAAGTGATTACATTTTCTTTTTCAACTGTATCTTTTTCACTTTCTTTAAATTTTGGATGATTTGGATTATTTCTCATACCATAACCAATATCAGCATAACCAGTTGCAAATACGCAGTGATCTTTGATAAATTTCATATCCATAGCCTCTGGATGATTATAAACAATCTCTCTTGCTATGTAGTTCCAAATAGCCAAATCTGTATTTGGTTTAAAAATAATTTCAATATCAGCAATATTTGAAGTACGGTTAGAAAAAGTGCTTAGATTAACAACTTTGACCTTATCAAGATTGCTTAGTTTTCTATCACTTACTCTTGACCAAAGGATTGGGTGCATTTCAGCCATATTAGCTCCCCAAGTGATGATAGTATCTGTAAGCTCTATATCATCATAACAGCCTGATGGTTCATCTACACCAAAAGTTTGCATAAAACCAACCACTGCAGAGGCCATACAATGTCTTGCATTTGGATCGATATTATTTGTTCTAAAACCCGCTTTTGCAAGTTTTAAAGCAGCATAACCTTCTTGGATAGTGTATTGCCCACTACCAAAAATCCCTATACCTGTAACGCCGAGTTCATTGTAGGCTTTTTTAAATTGTTTTTCCATTTCATCAAAGGCTCTTTGCCAAGAAACTTGTTGAAATTTGCCTTTTTTATCAAATTCGCCTTTTTCATTCATGCGAAGTAAAGGCATAACAAGACGATCTTCACCATACATGATTTTAGCATTAAAATAACCTTTGATACAATTAAGTCCACGATTTACGGGTGCTGCAGGATCACCTTTTGTTGCTACGATTTTGCCATCTTTTCTGGCTATCATAATTCCACAGCCAGTTCCACAAAATCTACAAACAGCTTTATCCCATTTCCAATCTTCTTCTTGTGCACCAAGCATAGAGCTTGGAACACTAAGTCCTGCAACACTAGCAGCACTTGCAATAGCGGTATTTTTAATAAAATCCCTTCTATTCATCCTTATTCCTCCAAAATAAAAAAATCATCTTATTATAAAAAATGGAGTATAAAAATCTCTTGAAATTTTAATAAAAATAATAATTTTAAAGCTCTATTTTATAGGAGTTTTATTGTCCTTTTTATATTTTTCTTACACAAAATAAATATTAAAAATAATCAACTTAACAATTAAAATATAATCAACTTAAAATAATAAAAAAATGAAGATGTAAAAATTAAGCCCTAAGAATGGGCTTAATCAAAATTAATGGCAACCACAACCACCGCAGCAGCTAGAACCACCAAAAAATGCATCAAGTTTTGCAATATCTGGCATTTCTGTGATTTCATTTACAAGTTCTTTATATGCCACTTTACCCTCTTTAATCACAAATACGGCACGAGCTAAAAGCCCTTCTAAAGCACCTTCATTTATCAAAACACCATATTTTTCACCAAATTCTTTTGCTACAAAATCACTTGCAACACTTAAATTTTCAATACCTTCTGTACTGCAAAATCTTCCCATAGCAAAAGGCAAGTCCATACTTACTACAATCACTTCAGCACCATTGTAACTGGCTACTTTTTTATTAAATTCTCTAGCCTCTGTAGCACAAACTGGTGTATCTAAGCTTGGAACACTTAAAATGATTTGAGTTTTACCCGCTGCACCGATTTCAATCACGCTTAAATCTTTAGCTTTAAGATTTACCTTAGGAGCATCTGCTCCAACTTCTACCGAATTTCCTTTAAGTTTTACAGGATTTCCTTTAAAATTTACTGTACTCATTTAATTTCCTTTTTTGATATTTTAAACATTATTACAATTAATGTTTTAGGAGTGATTATATCCTATAAATATTAATTATTTTTAATTTCACTGAAAATTATTTTACTTCTTTCCAAGTATATTTTTTCCACACTTTTTGAGCTTCCTTACTCTTAATAAAATCTACAAATTCTAAAGCTTTTTTGTTTTCTAAACCTTTTTTTGTAGGAGCTATTTCAGCTGCACGATAAATCACCGCATTTTTATCTTTGATAAATAAAGCTTTATCATCGCCTAAAGCCTTTGCCCAATGAGACCAAATGATTAAAGCATCAATATTTGGATTGTTATTCCACTCATCTACAGCAGCTTTGGAATTTTTAGCATAAATTTTTATATTTTTACGTAATTTTACCAAATTTTCTCTTTTTGCACTTTTTAAAGCCATATCTTCATAAAGTCCAACTTGTCCTGCACCATCAACCACCATAACATTTACGCCATCTTTTAAAATGTCTTCAAAATTTTTAATATTTTTTGGATTATTTGGACGCACGATAATACCTGATGGACGCACATTTAAAACGCTTAAATTTTCCAAACTTAAACTTGAAATTTTTTTAGCAAAATCATCCATCATTGAAGTATTGCCTGAAAAAATCAAATCTGCATTTTCTTTTGCTTTATCTATCCAAGCTGGAGTTGGACCTGCGGTTACAATCACCTTTTCTTTTGTTTTTTCTTCAAATTTTAAAGCAAGCTCTTTTAGTACAGGAGCAGGACCACCTGGACCATAAACTAAAATTTCAGCATTTAAAAAACTTGCTGCTACTAAACTTAAAATTAATATTTTTTTCATAAAATAAACCTTTCTTTAATAATATAACTTACTTGAAAGGAAATTTTATCAATCTATAGTTAACTCTCCCTTGCAAAGCCCTGCTTCTATAAGAAAACGAGAAGGAGCAAAAGAAGTTTTTTTGTTTTTATCATATTTAGCATAACTTAAATAAAGTATATTTTTTGCCCTAGTTACCGCAACATAAAAAAGTCTTCTTTCTTCTTCTAAGCTTCCACCCATTCCCATAAGCTTTTGATTAGGAAAGCGACCTTGCGCAAGATCAATCACAAAAACAAGATCAAATTCCAAGCCTTTACTCGCATGCACACTAAGCAAATTAACTCCTTTGCCACTACTCATTTCGCTTGCACCTAAAGTTAGAAAATTATAATACTTGTAAATATCGCTATAATTTTTTGTAAGCTCTTTTAAGACATTGAATTTTGTTTCTATTTTTTCTAAATTTTCACTCTTTCTTAATAAATCCACCTGCCCTGCTTTATTTGTCGCTCTTTTGGTTGCAAGTTCTTCACAAATTTCTCTATAAAAAGAATTTTCGCAAATTAAATTTACCAAAGCCAAAGAGTGTTTTATTTCCATAGCTTTTTTTAAAAAAAGATAGATTTTTTCCAAATTTCTAGCGCACAAATCATTGATTTTTGAAAGTCTTAAAATAGGATGTGCATCAAATTCACTCTCAAATTTAAAACGAGTTTCGCTGGCTAATTCTTCCAAATCTGCAAAAAGCCCAAGTTGATAATTTCTTTTTTGATGATTTTGCAAATTTACATTTTTATCAGGATCTAAAAAACCTTTTATTAAATTTCCATGCCCTAATTTTAAAAGTGCGTCAAAAATTTCTTTTGCTAAAACTCCACCCACACCTTTGGTATATTGAACCAAATGAATAAAAGCCATAATATCCTTAGGATTTACCACAAGCGCAAGCATAGCACTAAAAGCTTTAACTTCCAAACTTTCAAAAAAACTTCCACTTCCCTTTCTCACACTTGCAATGCCCTGCTCCCTTAAAGCTACTTCAACCCCATCAGCACTTGAGTTGTTGCGAAAAATCACAGCAATTTCTTCCAAACTTACTCCGCTTGTAAGTATCATTTTGGCTATATTTTGATACTGATCAAATAATTCTTCAAAAGTAAGCAAAGATGGGGCTTTAAACTCATCATTTCTTGTAACAATAAGTTCTTTTGGATATAATCTTTCGTTATTTAAAATCACTTTATTAGCCAAAGCTAAAATACTTCTTGATGAACGGTAGTTTTTATTTAAAGAAAAAATTTTTGCATCTTTAAAACGATCTTTAAACCCACCTATGATATTAATATCCGCTCCATTAAAAGCATAAATACTTTGATCATAATCCCCTACGCAAAACAAACTTTTACTATGAAAAGCCTCTATTAAGGAACTTTGCAAAGTATTTGTGTCTTGATATTCATCTACTAAAATTTCATCAAATTCATATTTTTCTTCTTTTAAAAGATCTTTTAGATTGATAAGCAAGTCATTAAAATCTACATAATTAAAACGCTTTTTTTCATTATCATATTCTTTTAAAATATCTTCATAAATTTCAGCATAAATACTTTGATCTTCGTAGTTTTGGCAAAACCAAGTATAAAAATCTTGATTGTGCGCTTTGTTTTGAAACAAAGAATAAAGATCATATAAATAACTTGATTGATAAGGTTTTATATCACTTAAATGTCTAAAAGTTCTTTTTTCATAGACACTTTTAAGTAAAGTTTTTAGTTCGCTTGCTTGTTTTAAGGCTATATTTTTATCCGCATTTCTAAGTAAGGTATAAGCCGTACTATGAAAAGTTCCTGCAAGTATTTTACTGGTAATATTTTTATCAAAAAATTTCCCTAAACGCCCTATCATTTCTTTGCTGGCTTTGTTTGTGAAAGTTAAAAGCATGATTTTTTGCGGTGCCACTCCCTTGCTTAAAAGATAAGAAATTCTTGCAACAATAGTAGAAGTTTTTCCCGTCCCTGCACTTGCAATAACAAGATTGTGTCCAAAATCAGCAGTAGCAGCAAGATATTGTTCATTATTTAATTTTGAAAGTGGCATTATTTTCCTTATAAAAGTTAAAATTATAAAAAAAATTTACTTAAAAATATAAAAATTTAAAATTACTTTATATTAGATTATAGTACAATGCTAAAATTATTTAACTTTCTGTTTTTAAGGGATAGCAAATGAATTTGAAAATTTTTTCTATTATTGTTGGCATATTAATTGCTGTTATTGTGATATTAGGTGGGGCATATTATTATCTTTTTGAATATTCAAAACCAAAGAATTACACCTTAAATACCAACACTTACACCGAACAAAAATCGTATACCAATAACTACGATAATTCCTATTCACCCTCGATTTCACCCTCGATCCAAACCAACAATAGTTCATCAGATATAAATATTAATAACAATACCATCCAAAAGCAAGAAACAAACCTATTAGATGAAAATCAAAGCTTAAATAACGATACATTTAATACATCAATAAGCGAAAACAATCAAAGCTTAAATAATGATACCAATACAAGTAATAATATTAATACAAATGAAAATAAGCAAATTTTAGATACGGATAAAGGAAAATTAAAACAAGAAAATAAACAAGCCAAAATAGAAGCTCTTAAAAAAGAAATCAGCAAACAACAAAAGATCTTAGAAAGAGAAAGAGCTGTAAAAAAAGAACTTCAATCAAACAAATCAAACAAAAATAAATATCTAAATACCGCTAGAGAATATCTAAGCATAGGAAAAAACAGTCGTTTAGAACCTGAGCTTAGCACAGAAAATATGAAAGTTTACATTTTAGATGGAAAATTTTTAAGCCAATACAGAATCAATCTGTTAAAAGATATGCTAAGCGTTATACAAGATAATGCAAAAGATTATTATCTAAGTATTTTTGTTAAAATGCTACCAAAAGGGGAAATGAAATTAACTATCTATAACAAAGAAATTATCTTTTCAGATATGAAAAAAGCTTATAAATATATTAGTTTAGATAGATTAAGCCCATATTTAAACAATCCAAAAGAATTAAATGAACATGTAGCACGTGAAGAAATTTTAGAAAGACTTAAACTTCAAATTAAAAAAGACGGCAAAGGAAGTGATTTTTCTAAACATATCAAAAGTTTGAAAACTGGACTTAATACAGCACAATATTTCTTCCCGTTTTGTGAAATTATAGAAATTAGCTCTATTAAATAAGCTAAAACAATAAAGGCAAATAATGTATGATAAAAATTTAGAAAAAGAGTATTATCAAATTTGCGAAGAACGCGGATATTTTGAGATCGATGGCAATAAAACCATACAAGAAAAAGATAAAAATTTCTGCATTATGATGCCTCCTCCTAATGTCACGGGAGTTTTACACATAGGACATGCTTTAACTTTTACTCTGCAAGACATTATGACGCGTTATAAAAGAATGGACGGTTATAAGGTTCTTTATCAACCAGGACTTGATCACGCAGGTATTGCCACTCAAAATGTTGTAGAAAAACAACTCCTTGCTCAAGGCATTAAAAAAGAAGAGCTAGGTAGAGAAAAATTTATAGAAAAAGTCTGGGAATGGAAAGAGCAAAGCGGTGGAAAAATTTTAGACCAAATGAGAACACTAGGCATCACTCCTGCATGGAGTCGCTTGCGTTTTACTATGGATGAAGGTTTGGTTAATGCCGTAAAAAAAGCCTTTGTGGAACTTTATGATAAAAGACTTATTGTACGTGGAAACTACATGATAAATTGGTGTACTCACGATGGCGCTTTAAGTGATATAGAAGTTGAATACAAAGAAAACAAAGGAAAACTTTATCATATTAAATACTTTTTAAAAGACAGCGATGAATTTTTAGTAGTAGCCACAACGCGTCCTGAAACTTTTTTTGGCGATACTGCAGTTATGGTACATCCCGATGATGAACGCTATACTAAATTTGTGGGCAAAGAAGTGATTTTGCCTATAAGCAAAAAAGCCATTAAAATCATAGCTGATGAGCATGTAGAAAAAGAATTTGGAACAGGAGTTGTAAAAGTTACTCCCGCTCATGACATGAATGACTATGAAGTAGGACTTAGACATAATTTAGAATTTATAAGCGTTTTTAATGAAAAAGGAATTTTAAACGAACATTGTTTAGAGTTTCAAGGTTTAGAACGCTTAGAAGCAAGAGAAAAAATCGTAGCCAAACTTGAAAATCTTGGCTTTATAGAAAAAATAGAAGAACATAACAATCAAATAGGATATTGTTATCGTTGCAACAATGTAGTTGAACCTTATATCTCCAAGCAATGGTTTGTAAAAAAAGAAATCGCCCAAGAAAGTATAGAAAAAGTTGCACTTGGCGAAAGCAAATTTTATCCAAATCACTGGATAAATAGCTTTAATGCTTGGATGAAAGATTTAAGAGATTGGTGCATTTCAAGACAACTTTGGTGGGGGCATCAAATTCCTGTTTATTATTGCGAATGCTCTCATGAATGGGCAAGCCAACATACGCCTAAAACTTGTCCAAAATGTCAAAGTCAAAATTTCAAACAAGATGAAGATGTGCTTGATACTTGGTTTTCTTCAGGACTTTGGGCTATGAGCACTTTAGGCTGGGGGAATGAAAATTGGGGTAAAGATAAAATTTGGTCTGAAAAGGATTTAAAAGATTTTTATCCTAATTCTTTACTCATTACAGGTTTTGATATTTTATTTTTCTGGGTGGCTAGAATGATGTTTCAAAGCACCAATGCCTTACATCAACTTCCTTTTAAAGATATTTATTTACATGCTCTTGTGAAAGATGAGCAAGGTAGAAAAATGAGTAAAAGTCTTGGAAATGTCATCGATCCAAATGAAAGTATTAAAGAATATAGTGCTGATATTTTACGCTTTACTTTAGCACTTCTTGCTATACAAGGACGCGATATTAAACTTAGCAATGATAAACTTTTACAAGTTAGAAATTTTACAAATAAAATTTATAATGCTACAAATTATCTGCTTTTAAATGAAAGTAAATTTGAAGATTTGGAAAATATCACACTTCATTCAGAATTAGCAAAATATATCTATACCAAATTTCAAACTTGTGTTAAGGATGTAAGAGAAAATTTAGACAATTATCGCTTTAATGATGCAGCCAATACTCTATATAAATTCTTTTGGGATGATTTTTGCGATTGGGGTATAGAGCTTAGCAAAGCAGAAAAATCGAGCGTTAAAGAACTTGGTAGTATTTTCAAAGAAGCTTTAAAACTCTTAAATCCTTTTATGCCTTTTATCAGTGAATATTTGTATCATAAACTAAGCGATACAGAACTTAAAACAAGCCCTTCTATTATGATAAGCAAATATCCAAAATTTAAAGAACAAGATAAAAATATAGAAAAAATCTTTTCTTTGCTCATAGAAAGCATAGTTGGTATCCGCCGTGCTAAAAGTTTAATCGATCTTGGAAATTCTAAAATAGAAAAAGTTTATATCAAATTTAACGATAAAAAAATCAAAGATGAAATCAAAGCTTATATGAATTTTATCATGATGCTCGCAAAGTGCGAGCAAATAGAATTTAGTGAAGAAAAATTACCAAAGGCAATATGTGATGTTAGCGAGAATTTAGAAATTTTTATTACGCTTGAAAATGTTGATTTAAGTGGTATTTTAACAAGACTTGAAAATCAAAAAAATAAGCTTGAAAAAGAAAGTGCTAAGCTTAATTCTATGCTCTGTAATGAAAAATTCATCGCTAACGCACCTAAAGAGGTGGTTGAGCAAAATAAAGAAGCTCTAGAAAATTTAAAAATTCAACTTGAAAAAATATCAGTTGAACTTCAAAATCTAAAAGGTTAAAAATTTGATAAAAATAAAAAATTTAAAAAAATATTATGGCAAGGAACTCGTGATAAACGATGTTTCTTTGGAGATTAAAAAGGGTGAAATTTACGCCATAGTAGGTCATAGTGGAGCTGGAAAATCCACTCTTTTAAGATGTATCAATGGACTTGAGAATTATCAAGAAGGAAGCTTAAAAGTCTTTGATCAGGAAATTAAAGATTTAAGTCAAAAAAAATCAAAAGAGCTAAGAGTGCTTAGAAAAGATATAGGGATGATTTTTCAAAATTTTGCCCTAATGGAGCGCAAAAATGTATTTGAAAATGTTGCTATGCCTTTAAGAACACACTATACTCAGTGTAAATTTCATGCCAAGCTTTTTAATAAAGAATACATGAGCGAAAAAGAAATTGCCCAAAAAGTCAATTCCTTACTTGAAATCGTAGGACTTGATCATAAAAACAAATCCTATCCAAGAGAACTGAGTGGGGGACAAAAACAACGCGTTGCTATTGCTAGAGCCTTAGCTTTAAACCCAAAAATTTTACTTAGTGACGAAGCTACTTCGGCTCTTGATCCAAACACTACAAAAAATATTTTAGAGCTTATATCTAAAATCAATGCTGAATTTGGGATTACTGTTGTTTTAGTAACTCACGAAATGGATGTAGTAAAAGACATAGCTCAAAAAGCTTTATTACTTGAACATGGGCAAATCATAGGAAGTGGAGCAATTGATGAGCTTTTTTTAAGGCCTAATGCCAAAATGAAAGAATTTTTAGGAGAAAGTGACTTCTTGCCTGAGCACGGACTTAATATCAAACTTTACTTTCCAAAAGAAGTTGCCCAAAATAGCGTCATCACTCATATGACAAGAACTCTAAATATAGACTTTAACATAGTTTGGGGTAAAATAGAAAAACTTAATGGAAAAGCCTTGGGAAATTTAGTTATAAATATAAATGAAAAGGATAAAGACAAGGTTCTTGATTACATAGAAAAAAGTGGAGTATTATGGGAGGTGGCATCATGAATGAAGAAAACATCTCTATCATCAGTGCTTTTTTTAGTAGAATTTCTCAATTTTTTAATGAATTTTCTTGGCAGGATATTAAAGAAGTGAGTTTAAGTTCTATTACAAGTTTCAGTGAAAATTATGAAAACATTTTAAAACCTGCGCTTAATGAAACAATTTATATGAGTTTAATGGCTGTACTATTTGGATTTTTATTGGCTATCATTCCTGGAATTTTACTTGCTATTTGGGATAAAAATGGAATTAAAGAAAATAAAATCGCTTATAGTATTTTAGATTTTATTACAAATATATTACGCGCCTTTCCATTTTTAATTCTTATAGTTGTTCTTTTACCACTTTCTAAAATCATAGTAGGGACAAGCATAGGTACAAATGCTGCCATAGTTCCTTTAGCTATCGGAATAGCTCCTTATTTGGCAAAGATGCTTGAAAGCGCTTTTAAAGAAATAGACAAAGGAATCATAGAAGCTGCAAAAAGTTATGGTGCTAGCAATATTCAAATTATCTTCAAGGTTATCTTTAGTGAGGCTCTTCCTGCTATAATTAGCGGAATTACCCTAACTTTAATCTTTACCATTGGTTTTTCTGCTCTTGCTGGAACTGTCGGTGGTGGAGGTTTGGGAGATGTCGCTATTCGCTATGGTTATGAAAGATTTAACAAAGAAGTTATGATTCAAACTGTAGTTATTTTACTTATATTAGTTCAGTTAGTTCAAATTCTAGGTAATTTATTTTATACTTGGGCTAAAAATAGTAAAACTACATATATCATCGCCACTCTATTGATTTTACTTGGAATTAGCATAGTTATCAATATAAACAATGATGAAAATTTCTTTTGGCAAGCAATTGTTTTTATCTTATTTTTAGGAAGTTTGCTTTATAAAGGTTTCAAAAAATAAGGAGATTATATCTCCTTTTAAGATAAGTATAAGTTTTTTTAAGTAAAATTTAAACAAAAAATTAAAGGAATTAAAATGATGTATCAGATGCGTTAATCTGACTATCAACAAGTTTTTATATGCTTCTTCCTGATAGTCAGAGTGAATTTATTAAGATTAAAGCAAGCACAAAATGACTAAAAAGGAAAAAAATGAAAATCAAATCTTTATTTATAGCAAGTATTTTAACATTAAGTCTTAATGCAAATGCATTAGAAACCATCACAGTTGCAGCAACTCCCGTCCCTCATGCTGAAATCCTAGAGCAAGTAAAACCTGATTTAGAAAAACAAGGCTATAAACTTGAAATCAAAGAATTTACGGATTATGTTTTACCTAATCTAGCTGTTGATAACGGAGAAGCCGATGCAAATTTTTTCCAACATACTCCTTATTTGGAAGAATTTAATAAAAACAAAGGCACCAAACTTATCAAAGTAGCTGCCATACACATAGAACCTATGGCTGTTTACTCCAAAAAATATAAAAGTCTAGATGATATTAAAGAAGGGGTTAAAATCGCCATTCCAAATGATCCAACCAATGAAAGTAGAGCTTTAGATATTATTGCAAAAAAAGGTTTGGTAAAATTTAAAGATAAGGCTTTAAAAACACCTCTTGATATTATAGACAATCCTAAAAAAATTAAATTTGTAGAATTAAAGCCCGCACAACTTCCAAGAGCTTTAGATGATGTTGATTTTGCTGTAATTAATTCCAACTACGCTCTCTCTGCAAATCTAAATCCTGCAAAAGATAGCGTATTTATCGAAGATAAAGAAAGCCCGTATGCAAACATTCTTGTTGTAAGAGTAGGACATGAAAACGATCCAAAAATCAAAGCCTTAATCCAAGCTCTACAAAGTGATAAAATCAAACAATTTATCATAGAAAAATACAACGGATCTGTTTTACCTGCTTTTTAATTTTGTCCCTTGCCTAGGGACTTTTTTCTTAAATACAAAGGAGTTTTTATGAATTTATTTAAAATTATTATACTCGCTTGCATTCTAAATTTATCTAGTCTATTTGCACAAAACATTACTATAGGAGCCACTCCAAATCCTTTTGGTAGCTTACTAGAACTAATGAAAGATGATTTTAAAAACAAAGGGTATGAGCTTAAAATAGTAGAATTTTCAGACTATATTTTGCCCAATCGTGCATTAGAGGAAAAAGAACTTGATGCAAATTTATATCAACACAAACCTTTTTTAGAAGAATACAACCTAAAGAAAGGTTCAAATTTAATTGCAACAACGCCTGTACTTATAGCTCCAGTAGGAGTTTATAGTAAAAAAATCAAAAATTTAGAAAATCTTAAAGAAGGTGCTAGAGTTGCTATACCTAATGATGCCACCAATGAAAGTAGAGCTTTAGAGCTTTTAGAGAAAGCAAAATTAATAGAGCTTAACAAAAATACTCTAAAAACCCCATTGGACATAAACAAAAATCCAAAAAAACTTAAATTTATAGAGCTTAAAGCCGCACAACTTCCGAGAGCTTTAGATGATGTTGATATTGCTATAATTAATTCTAATTTCGCACTTGGAGCCGGTCTGAATCCAAGTAAAGATACTATTTTTAGGGAAGATAAAAATAGCCCTTATGTAAATTATGTTGTGGTACGCTCAGAAGATAAAAATAGCGAAAAGACCAAAGTAATTGATGAAATTTTAAGAAGCGATAAATTTAAAGCCATCATTAATGAACATTATAAAGATATATTAATCCCAGCTTTTTAGGAGTATAGCATGAATATTAAAAAAATATTTTTAAGTGTTTTATTTACAATTAGCCTTAGTTTTGGAGCAGATAAAACCATAATCATAGGTGCAACACCAACGCCTTATGCTGAAATTTTAAATTTCTCCAAACCCTTATTTCAAGAAAAAGGTTGGAAGTTAATAGTTAAGGAATTTAATGACTATAATATACCTAATATCGCTTTAAATGAAAAAGATTTAGATGCAAATTTATATCAGCATAAACCTTTTTTAGATGATTTTAATACCCACAAAGGAACAAATTTAAGTTCTTTAGGTGCTATTGTTTTAGTTCCTATGGCTATATATTCTAACTCCATAAAAGATATAAAAGATATTCCTAATGGTGCTAAAATCGCTATACCTAATGATGCTACCAATGAAAGCAGAGCTCTTGATTTACTAGCTAAAGCAAATTTAATAGAGTTTAAAAGTCAAAGCACCCTTAAAACCCCTATTGACATAAGTAAAAATCCAAAAAAACTTAAATTTATAGAGCTTAAAGCCGCTCAACTTCCAAGAGCCCTAAATGATACTGATTTGGCTGTTATTACCACAAACTATGCTCTTGGAGCAGGTTTAAACCCTTTTAAAGATGGTATTTTTATGGAAGATAAAGATAGTTTATATGCTATTGTTTTAGCTACAAGAAAAGGTGAAGAAACAAGTCAAAAAAGTCTTGTTATTAAAGAAATTTTAACAAGCGATAAAATTAAAAATTTTATCATAGAAAAATATAAAGGCTCTGTTATCCCTACTTTTTAACTCTATACAAAGCCTTCTAAAGGCTTTGTTAAACTTATAAAAGCTAAAATACTATTTATTGCATTATAATTCTTAGGATAAAAATGAAAATTATTTTTTTAACTTTTTTTATTGTGATAAATTATATCCAAGCAGCTAGTTTAGAAGAAATCAAAACAGCACTAGCTAAAGAATTTAGAAATAATTTTCCTAAAATTATAATTTCTCAAATTGATTTAAAAATAACATCACTGCCTAAAGATTTTGATCAATATGAATTTCTAAGAATCGCTAATGGACGTTTTAATCAAGCACAAGGCTTTTTAAGGGCTGAATTTAAAACTCCGCAAAATATACAAAAAAATGTATTTTTTAGATATTTCATTCAAGCAAATTTAGAAGTTTTGAAAAGCGAACGCGCTATAAAAAGAGGAGATAAACTTGGAGCTTTTGACTATAAAAGCGTATTGATTGATTTTGATAAAGTTCCTTTAAATGCCTTAACCTTAGATGATGTGGATAATCTTGTAGCTAAAAGCAATATTAACAAAAACGCCATTTTAAGAGCAAATATGTTTAAAACCACAGCTTTAATACGCCGAAATGATCCTATAATCGGGGTTTTAAGCGAAGCAAATGTTGATGTTTTAATCGAACTTGTGGCTTTGCAAAGTGCAAATATGGGCGAAAGGATTCGTGCAAAAAACAAAGAAGGTAAAGTTATGCAAGGCATCGTAGTGGGTAAAAATAGGATGATTATACAATGAAGGTTTTATTAGGAATTTCTGGTTCAAGCAGTGTCAATTTAGGCTTAAAATTATTAAAAAATTTAGAAAATCAATGCGAACTTTATTGTATTTTAACTCAAGGTGCTAAACTTAGCTTCAAAGCCGAAAATCAAGCAAATTTAGAAGAAATTTGTCAAGAAAATTTTAAATATACTCATTTTTTAGATGATAAAAATTTAAGTCTAAGTGTAGCAAGTGGATCTTTTGGAATAGAAAAAACTATCATTGCTCCTTGTTCGATTTCAAGTTTAGCAAAAATTCACGCTGGTTTTGCAGACACTCTTTTAATGCGTGCTGCAGCAGTAGCCCTAAAAGAAAGAAAAAAACTCATCTTAGGTGTACGCGAAATGCCTTTTTCTACTTTAAATTTAGAACATATGTTAAAACTTAGCCAAATGGGAGTTATCATCGCACCTCCTATTATCGCAAGTTATTCTAAAGCAAACAATCTAGAGCAAATGGAAAATTTTATCGTAGGTAAATGGCTAGATCTTTTAGAAATAAAACACAATTTATATGAAAAATGGCAAAATTTTTAGTTTAAATTTGTTATATTTTTAAAAAAAATTGGAGCAAAAATGACTTGTTTATATCCTGGGACTTTTGATCCTATTACCAACGGGCATTTAGATGTTATAAAACGGGCTTTAAAAATTTTTGATGAAGTCATCGTTGCCATAGCAAAAAGTGAACATAAAAAACCTTGCTATGATTTAGAAAAACGCAAAGAACTAGCCCTGCTTGCAACACAAAATTTAAAAAATGTTAAAATCATTGCTTTTAATAATTTACTTGTAGATTTAGCCAAAGAATTAAAAGTTAATACTATAATCCGTGGACTTAGGGCAGTGAGTGATTTTGAATACGAATTGCAAATTGGCTATGCAAATCACGCACTTTGGGAAGATATGGAAACCATTTATCTTATGCCAAGTCTAAAACATGCTTTTATTTCAAGTTCTATTGTGCGTTCTATAGTAGCACATGGGGGTGATGTAAGTTCTCTTGTTCCAAAAGAAATTCTACCTTTTTTAAAGGATCAATCTTGTATGTAGTTTTTGAAGGCATTGACTGCGTAGGAAAAAGTACACAAATTTCACTTTTAAAAGAAATTTATAAAGACGCCATTTTCACACTCGAACCTGGTGGAACAGAACTTGGAAAACATTTAAGAGAAATTTTACTTAATAAAACTCACCCTATTAGTAAAAGAGCTGAACTCTTGCTTTTTTTAGCTGATCGTGCTCAACATTTTGAAGAAATCTTAAAAACCAATCAAAACAAACTCATTATTAGCGATAGAAGTTTTATTTCAGGCATGGCTTATGCCAAAGATTTTGAAAACGATTTGCTTTTTGCTTTAAATAGTTTTGCTTTAGAAAATTTTTTTCCACAAAAAATTATCTTTTTAAAAGGAGATGCAAACCTTATCCAAGAACGCCTCAGTCAAAAAGAACTAGATAGCATAGAAAAACGTGGCATTGAGTATTTTTTAAGCGTACAAGATAAACTCGAAAAAGTGCTTTATTTTTTAAAAGAAAAAATTTCTATAGAAATTTTAACACTTGACGCAAAAGAAAGTAAAGAAAAATTACACCAACAAATAAAGGAATTTTTACAATGATTAACGCTTTAAAAGGAATGAAAGATTTATTAGATAAAGATGCATATTATTATGAAAAAGTGATTAAAATCTGTGAAGAAGTAGCTAAAAACTATGGCTTTACTTTTATCAACACACCGCATTTAGAACTTTGCACCCTTTTTAAAAGAAGCGTAGGAGAAAGTTCTGATATAGTAGGTAAAGAAATGTATGAATTTATCGATAAAGGCGAAAATCATGTTTGCATGCGTCCTGAAGGAACTGCTGGGGTGGTGCGTGCCTATATAGAAAAAAAACTCGATAAAAACACTAGTGTGAAAAGATGGTTTTATCATGGTTCCATGTTTCGCTATGAAAGACCCCAAAAGGGACGCTTAAGAGAATTTCATCAATTTGGCGTTGAAAGTTTTGGAAACGCAAGCGTTTATGAAGATGCAAGTATTATTTTAATGTTAGTAGAAATTTTTTCACGCTTAGATATTAAATTTAAACTACTGATTAACTCTTTAGGTTGTTTAGAATGTATGCCAAAATATCGTGAAAATTTAATACATTTTTTAGACAGCAAAGAAGGTTTTTGCGAGGATTGTTTGCGTAGAAAAAACTTAAATCCCATTCGTGTTTTAGACTGTAAAAATGAACATTGTCAAAGCCTACTTAACGATGTTCCGCTTTTAAATCAAAATTTATGCTCATCTTGCCAAAAAGACTTTGAAATTTTACAAAACGTTTTAAAAGAAAATGGAGTGGATTTTGAAGTGGATTCTAAGCTTGTTAGAGGGCTTGATTACTACTCTAAAACGGCTTTTGAATTCATTAGCGATGAAATTGGTGCAAAAGCTGCTATTGCTGGGGGCGGAAGATATGATAGACTTATTGAATACCTTGATGGAAAAAGTGGTTTTGGTGTAGGTTTTGCCATGGGTATAGAAAGAATTATAGCTATTTTAGAACAAAAAGAAGAAAAAGTCCAAAGAGAAGGAATTTATCTTTGTACTATGGATGAAATTTATATCCAAAAACTTTTGCATATCGCTACAAATTTAAGAAAAGAATATAAAGTGCTTTTAAGCTATGAAGCAAGAAAACTAGCTAAACATCTTGAAAACGCGGATAAAAATAATGCTGAAATTTTTCTTTGCATGGGAGAAAATGAAGCACAAAATGAAAGTTTGTTTTATAAAAATTTGGAAAACAAGGATGAAAAATTGATTAAAATTGTAGATTTGGAGAATGTTTTATGATGGATTATGGTATTGATATTTGGGGAAATGAAAATTTTATTATCAAAAATGGTAAAGTTTGTATCAATCACGAAAAAAAGCCCGCTATTATTGATATAGTTAAAGAATTAAGAGATGATGGATATAAGGGTCCTTTACTTTTAAGATTTCCTCATCTTATCCAAAAACAAATTGAAAATATTTACGGAAATTTCAACAAGGCAAGAAAAGAATTTGGCTATAAAGGAGGATTTAACGCTGTTTATCCTTTAAAGGTAAATCAATACCCTGGTTTTGTAAAAAATCTTGTAAAGCTTGGAAAAGACTATAACTACGGACTTGAAGCAGGTTCTAAAGCAGAGCTTTTACTCGCTATGGCTTATAATAACGAAGGTGCACCTATTACCGTAAATGGCTTTAAAGATAGAGAACTTATCAATATAGGCTTTATCGCAGCTGAAATGGGACATAATATCACTTTAACCATAGAAGGACTTAATGAACTTGAAGCTATCATAGACATAGCCAAAGAACGCTTTAAACCTAAACCAAATATAGGCTTACGCGTGCGTTTGCATTCTGCTGGAGTTGGAATTTGGGCAAAAAGTGGTGGGATTAATTCTAAATTTGGACTTACATCCACTGAACTCATAGAAGCGGTAAATTTACTCAAAGAAAACAAACTTTTAGAACAATTTACCATGATTCACTTTCATCTAGGCTCACAAATTACCGAGATTCATCCCTTGAAAAAAGCCTTAAATGAAGCAGGAAATATTTATACAGAACTTAGAAAAATGGGAGCTAAAAATCTAAAAGCTATCAATCTTGGTGGTGGTTTAGCTGTGGAATACTCACAATTTAAAAATGAAAAAAGTAGAAATTACACCCTAAGAGAATACGCTAACGATGTAGTTTTTATCCTAAAAAACATAGCCGAACAAAAAAAAGATTTAGAGCCTGATATTTTCATAGAAAGTGGGCGTTTTGTAGCAGCCAATCACGCTGTTTTAATCGCTCCTGTATTAGAACTTTTTTCTCAAGAATACGCAGAAAACAAACTCATACTTAAAAAACAAAATCCAAAACTTATCGATGAGCTTTACGATCTTTATAAAAGCATAAAACCTTCCAATGCTTTAGAATACTTGCACGATAGCATAGATCATCTAGAAAGTATTTTAACTCTTTTTGATTTGGGCTATGTCGATTTGCAAGATCGTTCCAATGCTGAAATTTTAACTCATTTGATTACAAAAAAAGCCATCTTGCTTTTAGGTGATAAGCAAAATCCTGCGGATTTACTTGCCATACAAGATGAAGTGCAAGAAAGGTATTTGGTAAATTTTTCACTCTTTCAAAGCATACCTGATTTTTGGGGTTTAGAACAAAATTTCCCTATCATGCCCCTTGATCGCTTAGATGAAGAACCGACTCGAAGTGCAAGCATTTGGGATATAACCTGCGATAGTGATGGAGAAATTTCATACTCTAAAGATAAACCTTTATTTTTACACGATGTAGATGTAGAAAAAGAAAATTATTTTCTAGGGTTTTTTCTTGTAGGTGCCTATCAAGAAGTACTTGGAATGAAACACAATCTTTTTACTCATCCCACTGAAGCTATTATAAGTATCAATGAAAAAGGCTATGAAGTTGAGGGGATTATAGAAGCACAATCCATACTTGATGCCTTAGAAGATTTAGACTATGATATACACGCTATCATGGATATACTTAATGAACGCATAAGTAATTCTAAGCTTGTAAATGACAAGCAAAAAAAGCATATTTTAGGGGAACTTTATCTTTTCTTAAATGATAATGGTTATTTAAAAAGCATAGGAGTTTAGATGAATTTTTGGGGTATTATAAAAGAAGATTTTTCTCAGCCAAAGGCACAAGATCCAGCTTTTAATTCTTGTATAGAACTTTTTTTTAATTACCCTGGAGTGTGGGCTGTAGTAAATTACCGCTTTGCACATTTTTTTTATATAAGAAATTTTAAACGCATTGCTAGAATGATTAGTGGAATTTCACAATTCTTAACTGGGGTAGATTTACACCCTGGCGCAGAACTTGGAAGACGTGTTTTTATAGATCATGCCAATGGAGTGGTTATAGGTCAAACAGCAATTATAGAAGATGATGTTTTAATTTATCAAGGCGTTACTTTAGGTGGAACAAGCCTAGAAAAAGGTACTAAACGCCATCCAACCATAAAAAAAGGAGTGATCATAGGCTCAGGCGCAAAAGTACTTGGCAATATCACCATAGGAGAAAATGCCAAAATAGGCTCAAATGCTGTAGTGGTTAAAGATGTAGGTGCAAATTTAACTGCCGTTGGAATTCCTGCTTATATTATCGAAGAGCGTAAAAATAAAAACATTAGAGCCATAGATGCAAATTGCGATGACAAACTAGAAAAGTTAGAAAAGAAAATTTTAGAACTTGAAAATCTTATATTAAAACAACCTGAATCACAAAAATAATAATTTTTTATAATACATAAAATTATATGTATTATTATGCGTATTAATTTTTCCTAAAAATTAATACAAATTTTCACATTTATTGAAATTTATAACTCATTTTTAAATTAAATTTATTGTAAAAATGCAATTTTCTGCTAAAATTAAACAAAAATTATTAAGGATTGAAAAATGCTTACAAAAAGATCTCAAGTTTTAGAAGAATCTATCACTTTAGCCATCACTGCACTTGCTAATGAACTTAAAGCCAAAGGCGAAGATATCATTAGTTTTTCAGCAGGCGAACCTGATTTTGACACACCACAAACTATCAAAAATGCCGCCATAAGTGCTATTGAAAAAGGATGTGGAAAATACACTGCTGTTGCGGGAATTCCTGAAGTATTAAAAGCTATTCAAATCAAATTTAAAAAAGATAATAATCTTGATTATGAAACAAGCGAAATTATCACCAATGTAGGCGCAAAACACTCTCTTTTTGAATGTATAGAATGTTTGGTAGAAAAAGATGATGAAGTCATTATCCCTAGTCCTTACTGGGTAAGCTATCCTGAAATGGTAAAATTTGCAGGTGGAAAACCTGTATTTATAGAAGGCTTGGAAGAAAATGGCTTTAAAATTACCGCTGAACAACTAAAAAAAGCTATCACAGCTAAAACCAAGGTTTTGATGTTAAATTCTCCTTCAAATCCTGTGGGATCAATTTATTCTAAAGAAGAATTAACTCAAATTGCAAAAGTTTTAGAAGGAACACAAATCACTGTTTTAAGTGATGAAATGTATGAAAAACTTCGCTATGATGGTTTTGATTTTGTAGCTTTTGCAAGTGTAAGCGAAGATGCTTTAAAACGCACTGTGACCATTAACGGGCTTAGTAAATGCGGAGCTATGCCAGGATGGCGTTTTGGCTATATGGCAAGTAAAAATAAAGCCCTAATTTCAGCCGTTAAAAGACTTCAAGGACAAAGCACTTCAAATATTTGCTCTATCACTCAACATGCAGCCATTCCTGCTTTAAATGGAGAATGTGATAAAGATATAGAAAAAATGCGTCAAGCTTTTGAAAAACGTCGTGATTTAGCTTTAAATATGCTTAAACAAATCCCAAATATCAGTGTTTATAAACCAGAAGGTGCTTTTTATCTTTTTGTAAATATACAAAAAATAGAAAAAGATTCTATGAAATTTTGCCAAAAATTGCTTGAACAAGAAAAAGTTGCCGTTGTTCCAGGTATAGGTTTTGGAATGGATGGATACTTCAGACTTTCTTATGCCACAAGCGATGAGCTTATCAAAAAAGGTTTAGAAAGAATAGCAAATTTCATTAAAAACTATAAATAATTCTAGGTTAAAGCCTAGAATTATTTAGGCAAATTAAAACCTTATAAAATCAAGGCTTTTTAAGCACAGCATTTACCCTTTGAACACTATCTGATTTATTTAAACTCAATCTTATTATAGAATTTTCTAATCCACCTAAAGAATGCGCTACATTTGCCTCTAGGCTTATCATATCTAAAGCATTTAATTCAAATTTTTCCTTTTCCACTTCAAACCAAATTTTACCACTTAAAACTTGAACATGTATAGCAAAAGGAGCTTTATGCTCTTTCATCACACTATCTTTAGCTAATAAAATTTGAATTTCTTTACCTTTTTCATTGTCAATTAAAACATTGATTTTCACTTCTTTTGGGCTAAATTCCGCCCTATTCCATTGAATGATTTTCACAAAATCTCCTTTTTTAGTTTTATAAAACTATAACAAAAACCAAAATATAAATTATAAACTTGTGTTAATTTATCCTTCTTTCCACCAAAAATCCTGTTTAAACTTAACCCCTATTTCATAAGCCTCACCCATTTTTGGTGTGATAAGGGGTAAATCTAAATTTTCATAAAGAAATTTTACCACCTCATTCCACGCATGAGTTCCTGCTAAAAATCTCCCCCAATGTATAGGCATAACAGCTTTTGCATTAAGATCTTTCGCTTCTTTTAAAATTTGCTCAGGAAAAGAGTGTGAATATGGCCAAGCGATATTAAACTGTCCGCTTTCAAGACAAGCTAGATCAAAACTTCCAAAATATTCACCTATTTTTTAAAATGTGTAAAATATCCTCCATCTGCACTAAAAAACACTCTCTTATCTACACTTAAAAATTTCATCACAAAAGAAGCCCAAAGGGTTTTGTTTTTACCATCTCCTCTACTTGAACTGTGCTATGCAGGTGTTGCAATGATTTTTAAATCATCAAATTCTATTCCATTCCACCAATCAAGCTCTATGATTTTTTTCTCACTCACCCCATAGCTTTTTAGATAATTTCCCAGTTTTAAAGGTGTGATAAAAAATCGTGCTTTTTCTTTTAAAACTTTTACACTCTTAGCATCTAAATGATCAAAATGCGAATGCGTGATAATCACAGCAAAAATTTCATTAAAATCATTTATATTATAAACAGGAGCATTTTTAAAAGCCTTGTTGATAAAAGAAATGGGCGAAGCATGAGTGTTAAAATAGGATCAATCAAAATTTTATATTCTTTAAAACTTGCAAAAAGCGAAGAATGGCCAAGCCAAGTAATATGCGGAGTGCTAAAATCACTCAAATCAGGCTTAAAAAAAGGTAATTTAAAAGAAGGAATGGCATTTTTTGGGTAAAGATAATAATACCTCAAAATTTCTCTAAAAGATACTTTAGGAGTTATAAGACTTTGCTCATTTTCATTAAGAAAAATTTCATATTTTTTACCCTGTATTTTTTTAGCTTTTAATCTTTCATTATTTGAAATATCAAAGGTTTTAAATGATAAATTCAAATTTTTCCTTTTATGTTTATTAAGAT
>NZ_RYYK01000008.1:0-80064 GCF_004379055.1 Campylobacter sp. US42a | reverse complement strand
CTTGATTTAGATTTTTTGCCTTCAATCTAAATATATTTTATAAATAATACAAGCAAAATCTGTTCCGTTTTGGGGTGGAGTTATCCCAAAGTCCTTACAATCAAACTTTTAGGCAAATTAAAATACTCTATAAGTTCTTTCTCTTTTTCTCTCATTTCTCCATTATCATTTTCATGATCAAAACCTAGTAAATGAAGCATAGCGTGGATAAAAAGCAAGCTTATTTCTTCTTCATAGCTATGCCCTAACTCTTTAGCCTTTTCTTTTGCCAAATCCACATTAATCACAACAGAACCCAAAGGCAAACTCTCATCGATATTTTCAAGCGGAAAAGAAAGTACATCAGTGGTTTTATCTTGTTTTCTTTGCTCTAAGTTAATTTCTTGCATTTCTTTACTATCCACAAAGACAAGCTCCACATCTTTAGGACTTAAAAAACTTGCTATAGATTCTAAAAAATCACATTTTTCATCACTTAATATCATAAACCTTCCTTAATCAAATGATATAAATTTTCTATTTCTTCATCATCAAAAATCGCACAATTTTTACTGCTATAAAATTGTTTTAGTTTTTTCTCTTCAAACTCAAATCCTAAAGCACATTGAGAATGCGAAGGTAAAAAAGCCCTTAGCAGTGTAATGGAACTTTGAATTTTCTCATCACAGGCAAAACAAAAAAAATCTTTATGTAATCTTCCTTCAAATTCCAAAATTTTTAAATAAGCATCAACAATAACACGCTTTGGATTTTGTTTTTCAAACCTTTTCACACACTCATCAAGTAAATCAAAATAAAAACTATCAAGCTCTTCCACATCTTTTAAGTGTCTATATAAAAGACGGATAAATTCTTGCCAAATAAGCATTTTATCCCTTTGCATAATCCATAAAAATCCCAAATGCAATACATCTTTAAGTCTTGGTAAAAAACTAGGATTTTCTTCTAAAGCAAAGTCGATTTTATAGCCGCTTAAAATACTAGAATGTCTAAGTCCATAAAAACGATAAGCCTTGATAAGCATTTTAGGACTTAAAATATAAACGATCAAATCCTCATCTTTAACTTTTTGAGTATGAAGTATAAAGCCTTGCATTAAACAATTTCAATACCATAAGCCCTAAGTATATCAAAAGCGGATTTTTCTAAATTTTCATCAAAACTTGCACTTAAATTTTGGTGTAAAATTATCCTTGCATTAGGCTTAGCACCAAAAGCTAGAATGATATTACAAAACACACAAATATGAGAAACAAGCCCTGCAAAATGAAGTTCTTCATAATCGCTTTTTTGTATGAAATTAGCTAATTCTAAGCTACCAAAAGTATTTTTATAAAAAATTTTATGAGCTTTTTGTAAAAAAGGTTCAAATTCCTTTGGCATTTGCCAACCTAAACTCTCTTTAATGCAATGTTTTACAGGTAAATTTAAACCTTCTTTGCTTTGTAGATAATGCTCATCATGCGTATCATAGGTTAAAAGCAAATGCGTGTTATTAAAATCGATTTGATTTAAGGCTTTAAGAATATTTTCTTTGATTTTTAAAGCCTTATCAAAACCTAAACTTCCATCAATAAAATCATTTTGATAATCCACTAAAACAAAAGCTTTTTTCATGCTTTTATGCCTTTTGAAGCCAAAAACTCTCCGTGTGTAAATTGGCAAAAGCGGTTTTTAAACTTGTAAAAAGCTTAGGATGATCTTTTTCTAAATTTGCTAAAAGCTGTTTAGCTTCTTCTCTAGCGTGTGGAAATTTTACATTTTTTTCACTGAGTTTCATACCAGGACAAAATTCATTTCCTATCACGCTAAGTTCATTTTGCGTAGCATTATCCCTAAGCTGTCTTTCTCGCACAAAAATCAAAGGGCGTATCACAGTTACACCGCGTTTGCTTTGATAAATAGGCGCTAAGGTTCTTAAAGCTCCATTATGAATAAAATTCATAAAAAAGCTTTCTGCTGCATCATCTAAATGATGAGCTATAGCAAGCTTGTTAAAACCTTTTTCAAGAGCGTAAGTATATAAAGCTCCACGACGCATTCTCGAAAAATAACTACAAAAACTTGAATTTTCTCTTATGGTATCGCCTGAAACTTCATAAATATTTGAATCAAGCACGCTATGTTTAATGCCGTGTTCTTCACAATGTGCATGAAGATGAGAATAATCCTCGCCCATGCCATAACTCAAAGTTACCGCTTCAAGTTCAAATTTAAAAGGAGCGTGAGCTTGCATACGATTTAAAAGATGGGCTAAAGCCAAAGAATCTTTTCCGCCGCTAAGCCCTAAAAGAACCCTATCTCCATCTTTAATAAGTCCAAATTTAGCATTAGCTTGTGCAACTTGGCGTATGAGTTTTTTGCTAAGATTTATCATAATTTCTCGCACATTTTAAGCACAAAATTGGCTGAAATTTTAGCTGAATTGATCACAAATTCATCAAAATCAAATTCAGCCTTTTCCCCTGCTTTATCACTCATAGCTCTTAAGATAAAACAAGGCACCTTTAAAGCATCACAAACCAAAGCCACACTTGCGCCTTCCATTTCACAAGCATCAGCATTGAAAATTTCTCTGATTTTTGCTTTTTTTGCTTCATCGCAAATAAACTCATCACCCGTTGCAATAATGCCTGCACGCAGTTTGATATTTAATTCCTTAGCAACTTCTAAAGCAAGATTGTTTAATTTCTCATCGGTTTTGATAAAAATTTCATTACCTGGAACAAAACCCAAAGGATGCCCAAAAGCGGTAATATCAAGATCGTATTGGGCTAATTTTGTTGCATAAAGCAAATCACCAATTTCAAGCTCAGGATTAAAAGCACCTGCAACACCCGTAAAAAGCAACACTTGTGCGCCAAATTTTTCTATCATCACACTAGCACTAAGAGTAGAATTTACCTTGCCGATTTTAGAATACGCTAAAACAAGTTCATGATTTTTATACTTTGCAAAATAATAAGTATTGTTAGCGTGTTCTATTTTTGTATAATCTTTAAGTGCTTCAAGCAAAGGAGTGATTTCTTCACTCATGGCTCCTAAAATTGCTATTTTCATCATATAACCTTTAAAAATTCATCAATATCATTCATATTTGTTAAAGCATAAGTTTCTTTTGAAGTGATTTTTTTATTCAAACCCTTAAGCACGCTTGCACCAAATTCTATGAAATAATCTACTTCATTTTCACATGCCTTAATGCTTTGTTTATAAAGCACAGGTGAGATAAGTTGTGCTTTTAAAAGTTCAAGGGCTTCTTCTTTACATGTGTAAATTTTAGCATTTGCATTAGAAAGCACGGCTTTAAAATTTGGTTTTAACACCTTTTCAAGCTCCACACAAAGCTTAGCTGAAGCATTTTCCAAAAGAGGACAATGACTTGCCACGCTCATATTTAAAAGCATAGCTCTTTTAGCTCCTGCTTCTTTAAATACACTTTCATAACTTGCTAAATCAGGTTTTAAACCTGCTACAACGATTTGTCCATCGCAGTTATAATTTGCAGCGAAAATTTGCTTGTTTTCTTTTTGTGCTTTTTGACAAAGCTCTTCAACCTTTTCATCATCAAGCCCCAAAACCACCATCATACCTGCTTCAACTTTTGCACAATCTTCTTGCATAAAAAGCCCTCTTTTATTGACCAAAGAAAGAGCCTCTAAAAAATCAAAAGCACCATTGACAGCTAAGGCTGAAAATTCTCCCAAAGAATGCCCTAAAGCAAATTTCGAACTTAAATCAGGTTTTTTTTCAAGTAAAACACTATAAGCCATTAAGGAATTTAAAACGATGGCGGGTTGAGTAAATTCACTTTGATTGAGTTTTTCGTTTTCTTCAAAAAGCAAATGTTTAAAATCAATCTTACAAAAATCACTTGCGTTTTGAAGGAGTTCTTTGGCTTTTATAGAGTTTTCATAAAAATCTTTTCCCATGCCAAGACTTTGTGAGCCTTGACCTGGAAATATAAACGCAGTCTTCATTAATGACAACCGCAACCGCCACCACCACAGCAACCGCCGCCACCGTGTCCGTGTCCGTGATGATGATCGTGCCCATGTCCGCTTCCACAACCACAACTATGACTTCCTGCGATAATACCTGTAAGAATTTCATCTTCACTCGCAGCTCTAGCATCTACGATATTTAAAGAAAAAAGCAAATCACGACCCGCATAAGGATGATTATAATCAATTGTCACATCATTTTCGCCAATCTCTTTTACAGTTACACGAACGGTTTCGCCATTTTCACCTTCGCCAAAAAGCTCCATACCTACTTTTAAATCAATACCTGCAAATTGCTCTTTTGGTAAAGTTTGAACAGCATTTTCATCGTATTCGCCTAAACCTTTTTCTTTTTTAATTACCACATCAGCATTGCTAGGGCAATCAAGCTTCATCACTTCTTCTTCTAAGCTTTCTAAAATCTGACCTTTGCCCAAAATAAAAGAAATAGGTTGAGAGTATAAATTTGATTCTAAAACTTCATTTGTATTTGCGTCTTTTAACTCATAAAACATTGAAACTACACTATTTTTTTCTATAGCCATTTTATCTCCTTAATTATTTTCTATTAGGTGAAGCTTTTGCTTCGGGTGAATTTGGATAATTAGTTTTTAAAGCTTTATAAAAACCATTTGCTGTTTTTGTATCACCTGTTTTATCCAATGAAATGGCAGTATGATATAAAAGTTTTGGGAAATAATCCCCTTTTGTACTCAAAGAAGAACTTTTTTTATAATAAACAATAGCATTGTTATAATTTTTTTGTTTATACTCGATCTCCCCTAACCAAAAATTTGCTCTTGCAGGTTTATACTGCTTTGTTATGAGAAAATTTAATTTTGCTTTGGAATCTTCAAAAGCATTTTTATCAACATCTTTTATCGCTAATTCTAAAATTTCATTATTTTTTTTCTTTTTCCAAGATTCATCAATTTGTTTTGCTTTATCATCTTGGGTATTTTGAGTATTATTGTTTTCAATAGTACTATTTGAATCTGTAGTTGAAACAACAACACTAGGTGTAATAGTTTTAACGCTTAAATTTGCATCATTTAATTCGTTTTTAGAAACATAATTTGCATTAATGGCATCTACTAAAGAACTAAGTTCGGCTAAAACTTTTTTTACTTGCTTATTATTAGCTTCTTGAATTTTTCTACTTTCTTCAACATAAGCCTTTAATTTTTGAATTTCACTAGTAAAATTATTTTCAATATTTTGATTATTCTCTTCAACTTGACTTAATCTAGAATTTGATTTAGCATATTGAGAATTTATACCTTCTAAAGTACTTTGTAAACCCTCGATTCTTTCGTTAATTTCATTAATTCTAGCATTTGTTTGTATATTTTCATTATTTAAATTATCTAACTTTTCTTTAAATAATTTTTCATTTGAAGTTAAACCATAAGAAGAATTGCTTGTTATATCTCCTGCACCAAAAGCTGAGCTTTCTGCATAAAGTAAAGTAGCTCCAAGAAGAGCTACTGTGAATATTTTTTTCATTAATTATCTTGATAATTTAAATTCAGCACGTCTGTTTTGCGCATCGCAAGCTTTAGTTTTTTCAGTGCACACAGGATTTGTTTCTCCATAGCTTTTAACAGCAATTCTATCAGCATTTACACCTTTAGCGATTAAAGCTTCTTTTACAGCTTTTGCTCTTTTTAAACCTAGAGCTTGGTTATATTCATCGGTTCCCCACTCATCGCAGTTTCCTTCAACAGTAATACTTACACCGCTTACTTCAGTGTTAAAGATATTAGCATTCGTGCTTACAACATTTTGCATATCAGGACGAATGTTGAATTTATCAAAATCAAAATATACTTTATTTAAAGTATCATTAAGTTGAGAAATTTTTGAATCAATATCCCAACCATCACTTCCACCTGAACCACGATTTGAATCAACACTACTATCACCGCTTACACTAGTGCTTTTTGTGCTACAACCACTAATAACAACTGCAAGAGCTGCAATTGAAGTAAAAAGAATTTTTTTCATTTACGACCTTTCAAAGTTAATAAATTCTTACTATTATATCTAATTTTTAATTAATTTTAACCTAAAATTGAAATTTTTACCAATCAATTGATTGAATTTTTCCAACCCTAAGAGGAAAATAAAAAGTCTTATTTGCATTTACACGAATAACACCTAAAGCACTTTGCGCACCTAAATATTTGATAAATACTATACTTCCACCGTCACTAGAAAATCTTGGGAATAAATTTTTTCCATTTGCTGTAAGTTGACGAATATAATCACTATTAATTGACATCAAATAAATATTAAAAACACCTGCTTGATTTGGTTCACGACTTGAATAAACCAAAAAATCTTTATAAGTCGAAACAGCCGAATTGTTTCTACCATGAAAAACAACTTGTTCAGCACTATTACTATTTAAATCTTGCATAAAAATATTAGGATATCCCAAACGATCGCTTACAAATACCACTTTACTATCATCTGAGCCAATAAAATTTCCATTAACATCAATACCAGAATAATTAGTTAATTGTGTTAGATTTTTGGTATTTAAGTCATATAAATAAACATCAGGCTGATCTTTTGGAGCCATGGTAACAAGTAGTTTACTTCCATCTACACTCACATCACTTGCTACAACCATACCGCCACTTGATAAAATTTTACTAGCTTTATTGGTATTTAAATCATAACGGTATAAAGTTGGCTTATCATGATCATAAGCTGTATAATAAAATAGAGTTTGTTCTTTATTTCCCCATTTTGGAAATAAATTAAGCCCACCATCAACAATAACTTTTTGATAAGTTAAAGTATAATCAGCCATAATAATTTGACTTTTTTTAGAGCTAGAATTTCTCGCGATCAAAATTTTATGATCCATCCAATCAACAGGTGCAAGTCCTAACGCATTTACAGAAGCTTTGACGCTTTTATGTGCCAAAAATGGATATTGCCCTAAACCATTTAAAGTATAAGTTTGCTCTGACTTATCAGAACCGCCAGCTTTTATTTTTACATTTAAACTCAAAGTGTTACCATTTTTATTTAAAGCGTATTCAAAAGTATAATTACTTGTCTCAGTTGCATTAGCAACAACTTCAAAATTTGAACTTACTTTCAAATCGTTCACAATGATATTATAAAAGCTTTTCTTTAAATTCTCATCACTTAAATTTGAATTATCTTTAACAATAATCTTTGGTAAAACTACACCAGAATTAACAACATCAATCACTGGATCTTCTGCCCAAAGACTTCCTAAAAAGACTAAAAAAATTGCTACAATTTTTTTCATTTTTTTCTCCTAATCATTTTTAACTTTTGCTTCATCTCTTAAATTCATGGTAATGCTTATATTTTTATTTTGCGGAGGATAAGTAATAAATTTACCTTTTTGACTTTCTAAAAATTCAGCCACTTTAGCATCATATAAAGGATTCCCACTTTTTTCAACTGAAGTATAGCCAAATTTTCCATTTTCATCAATAAAAATTTTTACCTTAACAGAAATTTTTTCACTATTTGGATAATACTGAGTCCATCTTTGAGTGATAATACGCACAACTTTCCCTAAAAATTCATCATAAATTCCAATCTTTTGCGCCTTTGTGCTTTCGCCTTGCGTTGAACTTTCTTCTTGAAGTAAACTATCATTAAGTTGTTTTACAAGTTCGGAAGCTTGAGGTTTTGGGGCACTAGAAGCTCCTGATTTAGCACTTGATTGAATTTTTGTAGTCTTTTCTTCTTGTATTTCTTTGATATTTCCAAAAAGCTCATTAAAATTACTTGCCTTTTGGTCAATATCTTCGGTTTTAACTGTTTTATTTGTAGTCTGAGCAAAAAGCTTTTCTATATCAATTTGCTCTGTTGGTTTTTGTATTTCTTTAGGAGTGTTGCTCTGAGTAATAACTTGTTTTGATGGTTCAGCAAGTTCAATATCTACAAAACTATCTTTTATATCAGTATATTGTATAGCAGGTTCAACCTCGCTTACAAGTCTAAAAAAAACAAGAATTACTATACTAATATATATTGCTAAAGCAAGTAAAAACGAATTTAAATTACTCAAACCATAATTTTTCATGATTATTCAGTCTGTAAAGCAACTTTATTAAATCCTAAATTTTTTACACTTCTTAAGACTGAAATAACATCGTCATATTTTAAGCTTTTATCAGCGCGTATAAAAACCGGATCTTCGGTATTAAATTGTGTTTTTCTTTGAGCAAGATTGTCAGCAAAACTTATAAAATCGTATTTTTCTTGATTTAAAAAAATTTCTTTTTTTGCATTAATACTAATAATTAAACTCTTAACAGTTGGAGCACTAGTATTTTTTTGACTACCTTGTGGGAGATTAATTTTTTCTTCATAAGTAATGCTTGGAGCTGTTACCATTAAAATCGCAAGCAATACAAGCATAATATCTACTAAAGGTGTGATATTAAGCTCAGGTTTTTCATCATCAAATGGCATTTTTAACCTTATTTACTCGAACTTATAACTTTAATCTCGCTATCAATAATGCTTAAAAGTTCGAAAGCTTTTCTTTTAATGATGAGATGAAATGTATAAGCAGGAATTGCTACTAAAATACCACAACCTGTAGCAACTAAAGCCTCACTGATTTTAGGAGCTATAATACTTAAAGAATTTTGAGTTCCAAGCCCACCAAAAGTTTCAAGTATAGAAATAACTGTCCCAAAAAGACCTATAAAAGGTGAAGTTGAAGCAATAATACTAAGCCAAGTAAGTCCAGCAGAAGCGCGGCGACTTGCTAAATTTTTATAGATTTCTAAATGATTTGAAGTTGTATCATTGCATTTTCTTAAAATCGAATCAGTACGACTTAAATCCTTCTCACCCAAGAGCAAAGTTTCTAAACTTTCTTTTTCTTTATTTCTCCATGTAGCCAAATAAGTCAATCTAGCAAACAAAATACTAAATGCTAAAATAAAATATAAAGAAAGCCATAATAAAACTATATAAGTAATAATACTTGAACTATTGAAAAAATGAAATATAGCTTCAAAATTCATTAATGCATCCTTGCATTATCAAGTTTTGAAAAAGTTGCTGCTAAAGCTGCATTATCAGAACTCATAGATTTAATCAAATCTTTTGCTTGAGCAAGATTTTTTTCAATCTCACTTTCATCACTTCCACAAACCCAAACCGCACCCTTTGCTAACACGCAAATCTTATCTTCATCTACCTTTGCATGTCCAGCATCAATAGCGATTAATTCATGGTTTAAATCAGCTTTTTCAATATCAATTACTCCAGATTTTAAAGAAGAAACCAAAGCAGCATGTCCTTTAAGCACGCCAAATTCTCCTTCACTACCTGGTAAAGTAACAGATTTTACTTCTCCTTGATAGATTACACCCAAAGGCGTAACTATCTCGAAATTAATCAAATCGTTCATAAATTAACCTTTTAATTTATCCGCTTTTGCAATAGCTTCATCTATATTTCCAACCATATAGAAAGCATTTTCTGGTAAATGATCATATTTACCTTCTAAAATTCCCTTAAATCCTGCTATTGTATCTTCAAGGCTTATATATTTTCCTGGGCTACCTGTGAAAACTTCTGCAACGAAAAATGGTTGTGATAAGAATTTTTCAATCTTTCTTGCTCTTTCAACTACAAGTTTATCCTCTTCGCTAAGCTCATCCATACCTAAAATGGCGATGATATCTTGTAAATCTTTGTATTTTTGAAGCACTGATTGAACACCACGAGCAACTTTATAATGTTCTTCTCCAATGATATTTGGGTCAAGCATTCTTGAAGTTGAGTCAAGTGGGTCAACTGCAGGATAAATACCCTTTTCAGCAATAGCTCTATTTAAAACCGTTGTAGCATCTAAGTGAGCAAAAACAGTCGCTGGAGCTGGGTCGGTTAAGTCATCAGCTGGAACGTAAACAGCTTGAACTGAAGTGATTGAGCCTTTTTTAGTTGAAGTAATTCTTTCTTGGAATTTACCCATTTCACTTGCTAAGGTTGGTTGATAACCGACAGCTGATGGAATTCTTCCTAAAAGTGCTGACATTTCAGAACCTGATTGTGAAAATCTAAAGATATTATCAATAAACATAAGCACATCAAGACCCATTTCATCTCTAAAATACTCAGCCATTGTTAAACCTGTTAAAGCAATACGATTTCTTGCCCCTGGTGGTTCATTCATTTGTCCATAACATAGAGCAACTTTGTCTAAAACATTACTTTCTTTCATTTCATTATAAAGGTCATTTCCTTCACGAGTTCTCTCACCCACACCTGCAAATACAGAATAGCCGCTATGCTTAAATGCAACATTGTGAATAAGCTCCATAATAATAACAGTTTTACCAACACCTGCACCACCAAAAAGACCTACTTTACCACCTTTTGCATAAGGAGCAAGTAAATCTACAACTTTAATCCCTGTTTCAAAAATCTCACTTTTTGTGCTTTGATCTTCAAAAGCTGGTGGATCTCTATGAATTGCCCATTTTTTATCAAAAGAAATTTCTTCACCTTCATCGATCAAATCTCCAGTAACATTGAAAATTCTTCCTAAAACTTTCTCACCAACAGGAACACTAATAGGAGCACCTAAAGCCTCAGCTTTTAAGCCCCTTACCAAACCATCTGTCATATCCATAGCAATAGTTCTAACTCTATTATCTCCTAAATGAGCTGCTACTTCTAAAACAAGTTTATGTTTTTTTCCTTCGCTTTCAAAATTTACAACAATTGCTTCATTAATTTGAGGTAAATAGTCGTTAAAATCTACATCAACAACCGGACCTAATACCTGTGAAATAAATCCTTGCATTATTTATCTTCTCCTTAAAATTTACTATTTCATTGATTCAACACCACTGATAATTTCTATAAGCTCAGTGGTAATAGATTCTTGTCTTGCTTTGTTATAAGCTAAATTTAGTTGTTTCACTCTTGCCTTTGCGTTATTAGTTGCATTATCCATAGCTTGCATTCTTGCACTATGCTCTGCTGCCAAAGAATCGATTAATGCATAATACATATTATACTCGAAATATGTTTTCATTAAATCTTCTAAAAGCTCAGTTCCTTCTGGTTCAAGCTCTAAAAGAGAATTATGAGTCTGTTCAATACTCTTTGGTTCAACTGGAATAAGATGATTAATTTTAAGTTCTTGGGTAATCATATTTTTATAACCATTATGAACTAAAATCACTTCATCTGTATTTCCATTTAAAAAATCATCTACAGCAGCATGAATTACTTCACATGCTTTCTCATAATCAGGACTAGAACTAAGATGGAAATATTTCTCTAACAATTCTATTTTTTGAAAATTAAAATATTCAATCCCAGTTTTACCTATAGCTCTAAGACGAATATTAATATTTTTTGCTTCATATTCTTTTAGCATTTCACTTACTGTTTTTAAAGTCTTAATATTAAAACCACCGCATAAGCCTTTATCTGCAGTGATAAATATTAAATCTACGGTTTTAATTTGTTCTTTTTTATGAAACAAAGATAAACGCACATCATCTTCATTGTGAACAATTTTATTGATCTGAAATGAAATTTCACTCAAAATTTCATCGATTTTTTGTGCATAAATTTTTGATCTTTTAGCTGCTTCTTCTGCTTTTTTTAACTTAGCAGTAGAAACTAGCTTCATAGCATTTGTAGTCTTTTGAGTGTTATGAACACTTTTAATTTTTCTTTTAATTTCTTTTAAATTAGACATAAAAGACCTTATAAATGATTTGCTTTAAACTCATTAATGGCTTTAGCTAGTTTTTCTTCCAAATCAGAATCTAAAGCTTTTTTAGAGCGAATTTGCTCAAAAATATCTGGATATTTTGCCTCAATAAAAGGATAAATTCCATCTTCAAATTCCTTAATTCTAGAAACAGGAATATCATCTAAGAAACCTTTGGTTCCTGCAAAAATTAAAACTACTTGTTTTTCAACGCTAAGCGGAGAATAAGGTGGTTGTTTTAAGAGTTCAACCATTCTTTGTCCACGTTCAAGTTGTTTTCTACTTGCCTCATCTAAATCGCTAGCAAATTGTGCAAAAGCTTGAAGCTCTCTATATTGAGCAAGGTCAAGTCTTAATGTGCCTGAAACTTGTTTTGTAGCTTTAATTTGAGCAGCCCCACCTACACGAGATACTGATAAACCAACATTAATTGCAGGACGAATTCCTGAGTTAAATAAATCAGTTTCTAAGAAAATTTGTCCATCTGTAATTGAAATAACATTAGTTGGAATATAAGCAGAAACATCTCCTGCTTGTGTTTCAATTATCGGCAATGCCGTCAAAGAACCAGCACCTAATTCATCATTTAGCTTGCTTGCTCTTTCAAGCAATCTTGAATGAAGGTAAAAAACATCGCCTGGATAAGCTTCACGACCTGGAGGACGACGTAAAATCAAAGACATTTCGCGATAAGCTACAGCATGCTTGCTCAAATCATCATAAACAATTAAAGCATGTTTTGCGTTGTCTCTAAAAAATTCACCCATGGTTACACCAGTATATGGAGCTAAGTACTGTAAAGCCGCAGGATCTGAAGCACCAGCATTTACAACAATAGTATATTCCATAGCACCATGTTCTTCTAGTCTTTTAACCACTTGTGCCACTGTACTTTGCTTTTGACCAATTGCAACATATATACAGATAACTCCTTGACCTCTTTGAGATATAATAGTATCAACAGCAACAGTAGTTTTACCTGTTTGTCTATCGCCTATGATAAGCTCTCTTTGACCACGACCAATTGGCACAAGTGCATCAATAGCTTTAATTCCTGTATGTAAAGGCTCATGAACACTTTTTCTCGCCATAATACCTTTTGCTTTTTCTTCAACAAAACGATATTCATTAGCATTGATCACACCTTTAGCATCAATTGGCTCACCTAAAGCATTTACAACACGGCCAATCAAAGCCTCACCTACTGGAACTTTAAGTAATTTCTTAAGTCTTTTTACAGAAGCACCTTCTTTTAAACCTTCTCCTTTTCCAAGTATAACAATACCTACACTCGACTCTTCAAGGTTTAAGGCCATTCCTTTATCACCATTTTCAAATTCTACCATTTCTCCAGCCATAATATTCTTAAGTCCATATACCTTAGCAACACCATCAGCTACAGAAATAATTTTTCCTGTTTCTTCAATTTCAAGATTTAAATCAAAATTTTCAATTCTTTCTTTGATTATTGAACTGATCTCATCAGCTTTAAATTTCATTTACTTTTTCTCCTTAGATAATTTTCAATATATATTCGTTTAGCTTATTTTGAAGAGCTTTCATAGAAAAAGAAAGTTCATAACCTAATTCTTCTAATTCTATTTTAACACTATCATCTTGACTGATTTTATTATTTAGTTTAATATTTGCATCAAATTTTTTGTTAAGTTTGACTTCAAGATCTTTAAGATTTTCTTGACTTAATTTTTCTTTAGAATATACAATACCAACAAAAATATTTTCTTTAAAAGCTTTTTGTCTTTCAAGTTCTTTAACTATTTGAGGAATGCATTCTAATCTTGAATTTTCAATCAAAAGTCTTAAAAAATTTTGAAAACTAGAATTTTTAATATCAAAAAAAGAATCAAGAAATTCCATTTTTCTTTCTTTTTTAATCTCATTAGATTCTATAATATTTTTAAATTTTGGCAAAACAAAAGCAGAATTTAAAATACACAAATTCTGATAAAAATCATTTATATCAGCTCTTGAAGCTATCGCTTTTGCATATCTTCTTGCAATTATATTTTCCATATTTAAGATACCTTCTTCATCATAAGTTCTATTATTTCACTCTGTTTTAATGTCATATTTGGATCAGAAAAAATTTCATTTAAAGTATTTGATACTAATTCTTTTTCCATTTTTCTAAATTCATAATCTTTTTGTTCCTCAAAATGTTTTTGAAGTAAATCTAACTCATCTTGAGTCTCTTTCTTAATATTTTGAACTAAAATTTCAGCTTCTTTTTTTGCTGTGATTAAAGCGGCAGCAGCACTTGCTTTAGCTTCTTCAAGTTTTTTCATCGTGTCTAATTTCTTAGCTTTACTTTCTAAAAGTTTTTTTTGAATTTCATCAAGTTTAGAAGAAATTTTTACAATACGGTTTTTGTAAAAATTTTTAAATGGAGTCGCAACAAAATAATACAGTATAGCCACAAAAATTAGAAAATTAATAGTCCTTGGAATAATATCATATTCTCCACTACCGTTTGATGCACCAAAAGCATACAAAGGTAGCAAAAATATAATAAAGAATAACTTACTCATTTCTCTCCTCTTAAATTTTCTTTATGTTATTTTGCAAAGCTTGCTTAAGCTCAGGTAAATGTATGTTTAAATGTTCTTGCAACTCTTTTTTTTGAACGGCTAAATCTGCATAAAAACTGGCCATTTTTCTTTCTAATTCTTCTTTCTTGCTTCTAAGAATTTGCTCTGCCTCTTCTTTAGCAGCAGCTATAGCACTTTGTTTAATTTTTTGAATTTCTTCTCTAGTGTTAATATGAATAGCTTCTAATTCATCATTCACACCTAAAACTTCTTGAGAATTTTCTTTTACTTTATTCTCATCATTTTTTATAGAATCATTTCTTTCATCCATAAATTTTAAAAGCGGCTTATACAGCATACTATTTAAAATAACTATCATAGCTAAAAAAATAGCCATAGTAGCAAGCATTATGGAAGGATGCATATCTTCAAACATAATTCTCCTTGGTTAGAATTTTCGAAGGACTATTTTACCATAAAAAAGCTAAGATTTTGGTTAAAGCTTTTCAAGCATTTTGATTAATTTTTTAATTTTATCAATATTTTCTAAATGAATTACAAAATCATTATTTTTATTTTTGCAGTCAAATCCAAAGCGATTTAGTATTTGTTTTAATTTTTTTATTTCATCTTCAAATTCTTGATTAGGTAAGCTTTCATTATTTTTTATTTTTTTAACTATTTTTTCAGTATCTCTAACATTAAGTTTTTGACCTATTATGCTATCAACCAACATTTTTTCATCTTTTTGATCTAAACCAACCAAAACTTTAGCATGACCCTGAGAAATTTTTCCAGAAGCAATCAACTCTTGAGTTCTAATATCTAAATTCAGAAGTCTTAAAGTATTTGTTATTTGAGTACGAGACTTATGAATAAGTTCTGCTAAATTCTCTTGAGTAATTTTATGAACTTGCATTAAATCCTTATAAGAATTAGCAAGCTCAATAGGGTTTAAATTCTCTCTTTGTATATTTTCAATAAGAGCCAATTCTCTAAGCTTATTCTCATCAATATCAGCAATAAAAGCTAGAATTTCTTTTTTTCCTAATGCTTTCACTGCTCTTAAGCGACGTTCTCCAGCAATTAAAATAAATTTATTATTTTTTTTAAATACAATAATAGGCTGAATAAGTCCAAATTCTTTGATAGAATTAGCAAGCTCATCTAAAGCTTCTTGATCAAAATTCTTTCTTGGCTGAAATGGATTGGGTGAAATTTGATCAATTTCTATCATAGTGCTTTGATTTTTATCAAAACCCAATTCTTTACTATAAACAGTATCCATATCACTGATTAAACTACTTAAACCCCTATCTTTATTTAACCCCATTATAATTATCCTAATATAGAATACGCCAAATTTTGATAAGCAACAGAACCTGGCGATTTAATATCATAAAGAATTATAGGCTTTCCAAAACTTGGACTTTCTGCAAGTTTTACATTGCGAGGGATCACAATAAAGTCATCTTCGTTTCCATTAATAGTAAAAAGTTGTTTTTTAAAATTTTGTTTCAAATCATCTACAACATCTTTAGAAAGATTATTTTGAGAGCTATACATTGTCGGTAAAAATCCACGAACCCTGAGTTTAGAATTAATAGTTTTTTTGATAATTTTAATTGTATTTAAAACCATAGCTACACCCTCAAGCGCATAAAATTCACACTGTATAGGGATAATTACACTATCGCTTGCTGCAAAAGCATTTATAGTAATACTTCCAAGAGCAGGTGGAGAATCAATAATAATAAAATCATACTCATCAATCACTTCTTGAATTTGATTTTTAAGAAGCATTTTTTTCTCATTATTTTCACCTTTAGCAAGCTCTTGTTCTATACCTACAAGACCTATATTTGAAGGAGCTAAATGAAGTTGTGGTAATTCTGTTTTTAAAATAATATCTGAAAGCTTTTTTCTTCCTATAAAAACATGGTAAATATTATACTCATAATTATTACGATTAAAACCAAGTCCTGTAGTCGCATTAGCTTGCGGATCAACATCAATCAAAAGTACTTTTTTTTCAGCCACAGCTAAAGAAGCGGCTAAATTTACTGCTGTTGTAGTCTTTCCTACCCCACCTTTTTGGTTTGCTATTGTAATAATTTCGCTCATCTTAAACTATACACCCTTTTATCACCTAGTAAAATTGAACCATCTTCATACAAAAAAGAATTTTCAAGTGAAAAAACTTTACCTTCATGATGGACGCTAAATTTTCTTGATTTTTCAAATTCTAACATATACTTGCTAAAAATATTCTTCCATAAAATTTTTTTTTCTACTTTTTGCAAAAACTCACTCACTAAATCTTTAAGCGAAATTTCTATATCACATAAAGCTGTATTTTGGGGTGCAAATTTAAGATTTAAACCCATACCGCCTATGATAAAATTTGAAATTTTAGCACTTATAACTCCTCCAGCTTTTTTATCATCTAAATATAAATCATTAGGCCATTTAAGCCAAATTTTAGAACCTTTTTCTTGTAAAAGTTCTTTAAGTAAATAAGCAAAATAAATACTTACAGAAGCCAAAGGCAAATCTTTTGGCAAATCTTCTTCTTTAATACAAAAAGAAAGATGTAAATTTCCTTTGGAGCTTTGCCAAGAATTTTCCCTACTTCCAACTCCATTTGTTTGTTCTAAAGCATAAATAGCAAAATTTCCATCAATCTTTCCATTGCGTATTTGCTCGCATAAAAAAAGATGAGTTGAGTCTATACTTTCAACACAAACTATCTTCACTTTTAAGCCTTTTTCCATTTAAATAAGTCCTACCATCAAGAGCTTTTTTTCCACTTTCTTGAAGTTTTTTAATACGCAAAACTCCTTGTTTGCAAGCAAGCAAAAAACTTTCTTTTTCTAATTCTAAAATTTCACCCATCCTAGCATTTTGTTTTAATTCATCCACAAGTTCAAGTTCTAAGAATTTAAGTCCATTTTCCAAGAAAACTCCAGGCCAAGGGGTAAAAGCTAGATATTTTTGATAAAGTTCTCTTGCATTTTGCAAATTTATAAGCCCATCTTCTTTTTTGATTTTTCTACAAAGTGTTGCTAGACTTTCCTCTTGTTTTTTAGGGGTGATTTTATCGAAATTTAAAAGAGTAGAGAGGATGAGCTTAGCGGCCAAATCTGCTAAAAGTTCAAAAACTTCACTTGAATTTTTATCTTTTATATCACATTCTAAGCTTTCAAGTATAGCACCTGTGTCAAGCCCTTCTTCCATGAGCATGGTGCAAACTCCACTTTTTTCATCTTTGCTTAAAATCGCACTTTGGATCGGACTGGCACCACGGTATTTTGGAAGTAAAGAAGCATGCAAATTCACACAAGGTGCTAAATCCAAAATGGCTTTAGGTAAAATTTTTCCATAGGCAGCAACCACGATAAAATCAGGATTTAAATCCTTAATCTCTCTTATAATATTTTCATCTTTTAAAGAACTTGGAGTAAAAATAGGAATACTAGGATAATTTTGACTTAAAAAAGCCTTAGTATCACTTGGAGTTAAAATTTGCTTTCTACCTACAGCTTTATCAGGCTGAGTAAAAAGTGCTACGAGTTTAAAATTTTCATTTTCTACTAGTGCTTTTAAAATACAAGTTGCGTAAGATGGAGTACCCATAAAAATAATTTTTTTCATTTTTTCGCTTTGTGTGAAATTAAAAGTTTTAATTATAACTTATTTGATTTTAAAAGAGAATTTAATAAATTAATCACTCAAACAAAGTTCCACCTATTTGTTTATCTTCTAATAAAAATGTCTTTGTCACACTTAAATCAAAGCCACTTGCTAAAAACATTTTTTTATTGTGTTCAAGTAAAAATTTAGCTGCCTTAAGTTTGGTTACTATACCACCCGTTCCGTGCTCACTACCTGTTTTTATGGTTGCTTGTAGCCATTCTTCTTTAATATGAGTGATTTTTTCTAAACGCTTTGCATCACTAAATTCACTAGGATTTTTATCATAAAATCCATCAATATCGCTTAAAATCACAAGCAAATCCGCATCAAAAAAATGCGTAGCATAAGCACTTAAGCTGTCATTATCACCAAAGACAATTTCTTCTATAGCTGTAGCGTCATTTTCATTGATAATAGGTAAAATTCCTAAATTTATCATCATATCGATAGCATTTTTTGCGTGTTTGGTAGCTTTTCTAGAGTCAAAATCCTTACCTGTAAGTAAAATTTGTCCACCTAGTTTATTAAATTTGGCTAAAAGCTCATTATAAACACTGATTAAAAAAGGTTGTCCAATAGCGGCTAAAACTTGTTTATTGATGAGATTTTTTCTATCGATATCTAGTTTGGTGTGTCCTGCTGAAATAGCCGCTGAAGTTACTAAAATCACTTCATATTTTTCCATGAGTTTAGCTAAAAATGCGACTAAATTTTTAAGACGCTCAAAACTTAAAGTGTTTTCTTCGCTAATCACATGAGAACCCACTTTAACAACTATTCTTTTCATGCTTATTCCTTAAAAAATTTTTATAATTTTAGCCAAAATTTCATATAAACTAGTTATTTTTTGAAAAAATAGGGAGTGTTTGAAATTTTTAATATAAAACACTTCCTAGATTGTTAAAATTTTTATTTGTTATTTCTTAAAGTTTTAATTTCTTCTAAAAGCATGAATTTAAGTTCTTTAAGTCCTGTTTTTTCAAGGCTTGAAACTTTGATTAAAAAGCTTTGTGGGTTATTTATTTCTTTGAGATAATTTTCTAACTCATTAATGTTTAAAGTAATTTGCTCGGCAAATTCTTCTCCTAAATTAACACTATCACTTTTTGAAATCATGATACCAAATTTACGCCCAAAAAGTTCACTGGAAAATTTTTCAAGTTCTTTTCTTAGTACTATAAATTGTTCTTTTAAAGGCATTTCTCTCATAGGATCTAGCACGAAAAGTAAAAAGCTCGTTCTTTCTATGTGCTTTAAAAAGGCAAGTCCTAAGCCTTTACCCCCACTTGCTCCTTCGATAATCCCTGGAATATCAGCCATAACAAAGGAATTATACTCATCTACATCTACGAGTCCAAGTTTTGGAGTAAGGGTGGTAAATTCATAATTTGCAATTTCAGGTTTTGCATTTGAAACAACGCTTATAAGAGTAGATTTTCCCACATTTGGAAAGCCTACAAGCCCTACATCGGCAATAAGTTTAAGCTCAAGTCTGACTAAGCGACTTTCTCCTTTTATACCAGGTTGTGCGTAATCAGGACGTTGATTGGTAGCATGTTTAAAATGAGTGTTGCCAAGCCCACCTTTTCCACCTTTTAAAAAAAGCTCTCTTTGTCCTTCTTTGGTAAGATCGAGTAAAATTTCATTGGTTTGTGCATCAATAACTTGCGTTCCTTCAGGCACTATGAGTTCTAAATTTTCACCCTTTTTGCCATCTTTATTGCGTCCCATTCCACCAGCACCATTTTGTGCGCGTAATTCTCTTTTGCCTTTGAAATTTACAAGAGTGTGGGTATTATTATCACATACGAAAATAATATCGCCACCATTTCCACCATCTCCTCCATCAGGGCCACCAAGTGGAACATGTTTTTCACGGCGAAAACTTACAGCACCTTTACCACCATCGCCTGAAGCTAAAGTAATTTTAACACTATCAATAAACATTTAAATTGCCTTTGACTTTAAATTTATAAAGCTAAATTTGAGTAAATAAAAGAAGTTAAATTTATAAATTTAAAGTTTTCAAGACGCTAAAAAAGCGTCCTAAAAACTTATGCAGGATATACAGAAACTTTTTTTCTATCTTTATCTTTTCTTTCGAATTTTACAAAACCATCAATCAAAGCAAAGATAGTATGATCTTTTCCCATACCTACATTGTTACCTGCATGAGTTGCAGTTCCTCTTTGGCGGATGATGATATTTCCAGCTCTAACAAACTCGCCACCAAATTTTTTAACACCTAAACGACGACCTATAGAATCGCGGTTATTTTGAGTTGAACCTTGACCTTTCTTGTGTGCCATTCTTTACTCCTTAAGCTTTGATATCTTTTACTACAACGCGAGTAAATTGTCTTCTAAAACCGCGTTTGAGTTTAGAATCTTTTCTGCGTCTTTTTTTGTAAATCACAACTTTTTTATCTTTTCCGTGATTGATCACTTCCAAAACAACTTTTGCACCTGCTACGAAAGGCGCACCTACCTTTAATTCTTTATCATTGATAGCAAGAACTTCGCTTACTTCAATACTTGCTTTGTTTTCAGCTTCAAAGTGATCTAGTTTTAGCTCATCGCCAACACTTACTTTGTATTGCTTTCCGCTGTGTTTGATAATAGCATACATTGCTTTTCCTTATAAATTGGTAGTACCATAAAGCACCGCGATAACGGATTTAAAAGCTTTAGTGGTTTAATAAAATTTCGATTTTACAAAATTTTTCTTTAATTTTTGATGAATTTAAGAAAGGATTTAGAGTTTGAGAAAAATCAAACTCTAAAAATTTAAAATCCCAGATTTACTCCGCCACCTTCTTCGGTTTGATAATTTGCATCACGACCTATAGTGTAGCCATTTCCACTATTACTACCAATTAAAGGTCTACAAATATCGCCCACTTTTACACTACCTTCTGTGATTTTTGCATAAGAAAGTTTAGGGCTTGTGCGAGTGATTTCAATACTTCCTGTTTTGCTTTCTACTCTTCCTATATTTTCTTTTGTATAAGTATCTTTTATAGCCTTGCCAAGAGCAAAACATTCATAAACATCACCTTGATTTAAGCTTTGAGAAAATACTACTTCATTGTTTTCAACGCTTGCAACTTTCAAAGGATAAATTGCATTTAAAATATCTCCTGCAATACGATTTGCAATTTGTTTGAGTGCAGCTTCATTGGCACTAAGACTATTGTCTTTAAGATTGACTTTCATACTTAAAGTATTAGAAAATTTAATTTGTCTTGTAGCAAATAAAAGCACACGATAATCTACGATAACTTCAATTTCAGTTTTGCTTTTTTCTGTTAAATTGCTTGTTTTTTGTTTACCTTCAAGTCCTGAAATAGAAAACAATAAAATATAATCTGTTGCTAACACATTTTTAAGTTTATAAACTTCATCGCTAGCTGCGTCGCCACTTTTGATTAAAGCTTTTTCCATTTCATAATAGCCACTAGAATCACGGTCTAAAACATTAAATTTACGACTTTGCAATAAATCAGAAATGATTTTTTGTTGCAAAGCTGAGCCTATACCTCTTTTTGCAGCATCTGGAGTAGAATCAAAAACAGTAATACTTCTTCTATTATCTGCGCTTAAACCTGGAGCTTGATACTTTTTTGTTGTTGTGGTTTTAAAAATCGTTACATTGGCTGTATATTTACCATTTGCATCTTGTTCAACACTATTGATTTCATAAGTATCAGCTCTACCTTTGGTGGCTTTTGAAATTTGCTCGCTGTAATTATCTTGTATATTTGAACCTGAATTATCAGTTGAAACGCTAGTGTTAGATTTCTTAAGAGAATTGATGCTTACTCCACTCATTTTTCCTATAGCTTCTATAATGGCATTGTTTATCGCATCTTCCCTAGTCAAGCCTGTGCCTTCGCCTGTGCTTGATTTTGTTGAAGTTGTAGTCACAACTTTAGCATTAAGACTTAGGCTTAAAAATAATCCTAAAAAAAGAATTTTAATTATTTTCATCTTTTGTCCTTAAAAATCATCTAAGCTGTTTACCATTTGAGATTTTCTGTCCCCGATCGAAGAAGATTTTTTAATAGTATTCGTGTTGGTATTTTGCTGTTGTTTTATTGGAGATACAGCTTGTGTTGTATTGACATAATTTGTATAAGAATATACGCGTACAGCACCAACATATTCTTGTCCATTTTCATCAGTATAGCTCCATCTTTTTACAGTGCGAATACCTCTAATATTGCCCTTGGTGGAGGTGCTTATTGTTTTCATGGATTTATCAACAATCTCACTTATTATATCTTCAGTAATTTCTTTTGCACCATCATTTATATTTGTGGATTGTTTTATGTTTTGTTTTAAAACATCTCCGATTTGAGACTCATCTCTTAAATTAATTTGAGTAGTTACAAATTCTCTGATAGCTACATCAGCTTGAATTGAGGCTTGTTCTTGTGCTCTACTTTCTAGACGATCTAAAATTCTAGAATCAGTTGAATTTTTACCATAACCCCAAATTCCATAACTAATTATCATAGGCTGTCCTTTTTCATCATAAACCATACGAATTCCATATTCGCTTATGAAACCTTTTTCTGTTTTTGGTAAAAACTCTTTAAGGGCTTTTCCGCCTCCTTTTATACTAGGTGCACGATTTTTTTGAATATCATCAGCAAACATTCTAGTTTTATCAGACATTACAGCAATAACTCCTATTCTATAATTACCACGTTTTGTTGTCGTTACAAAAGTTTGAACTGGAACTAAACCACTCATTGCTCCATAAGCTTGTACCAAAGTTTTGGTTAAAAATTCATCTTTAAAAAGTTCTTTTTTTCTTTCTTCACTCAAGCCTTGGACATTAATACCTAAATCTTGCAAAGCTTTATCAAGTTTTGCACCCGCAAGTTGGGTAACTTTATCCATAATTTGCGAAAGTGTGCCACCTTTTGGCAAATCTTCAAATTCTCTTGCATTGCTTGAATCATCGCTTAAATATTTTGTAATTCTTTGGTTTGCCAATCTTCCAAAAGCATCCTTAATAAACTCTGCTTGAATATTTAACATAGCTTTTTGAAAGGCTATGCTCCCACCTCGTGCTAAATCAGATTTATCTGTTATATCTGCATAACCATTGTAAAAAGTTTTTCCCTCTATGGTTTCGCCATAAGTAATACCATTTGCTTCTGAAAATTCATCAAAATATTCTTTGACATCTTTGTTTTGAATTGTTTTTTCTTCTTTAATAGTTGAAATTTCATTTTGCGCTTTAATATCTTCTTGTGTAATCTCCACAGGCTGGGAACCTTGTGCATAAAGTAAACTTGCCATAACTAAAGAGCCGATAAATAATATTTTTTTCATTTCATATCCTTTTAAAAATCATAAAAAAAAGCTCAAGCTAAACACTTGAGCTAAAAATTTTATTCATAAATTAATTTTTATTTTACCAAGTAACTGATTTACTAGAACCGGTTTTATCGATAGTTTGTTCATCTTCCCAATAAACTAAACCTGATGTTAAATCAGTAAGTCTTAGTAAGAAAAAGTATTCTACTTGAGTTTTACCATTGCTAAGTTTTACATTATCTTGTCTAATTTTACCCGCAAGAGAAAAATCAGGCGATACCAATGTCCCTTTTTTTGCTATGGTTTTTTGATTAAACTCATCATTATCTCTTAATTCTCTTACATCTTCACTCATGCTATCAAGTGCTCCGCCTGCAGCAACTGCTGAAGTTAGAACAAATTTACCTGATTTTCTTAATGCAGAAGTGATTTTTGCGGTAAGTTTTTCAGTATCGATTCTTTGCGGGGTATCATTCACAACCCTACCAATAGCAATAACCTTTCTTGTACCTGGTTTAATATTTGCAAAAGCAGGATCGCTTAACATACTATTTATCATAGTTTCAGCTGCACTTTCAAAATCTTGTCTATCAAGACCCAAGGTTAAAGCATCCCCTTTTTTCACCTGACTTGCCTTTCCATCTGTATAAGCTGTTTGCGCACAACCACTAAAAAGCAAAACTCCAATAAGAGCTGTTCCTAAAATTTTTGTTTTTTTCATGATTTATCCTTCCTAAAATGAGATTAATTTTTTGCTTTAATTTCTAATCTAAAATCCTTCGCTCTTATATCAGATGCAAGTTTACGAAGAATCACCTCTTGTCCTGCTGGAATTCTAAGGGCTTGATAGTCCTCATTTAAAACATCTCTTAGCACAAAACCATCTTTATCTAACCAATCCACTTTATAAATTACATCTTTAGCAAAAGTACTGCGTAAAATCACTTCAAATTCTAAATAACCATTGCTATTTATACGCTTTTGAAATTGTTTTACTAAACTTTTTGGTAAATTTGAACCTAAAATTACAGTATTTTGATTTGATACTATTTGATAACTTGGTGTACAAGCACCAAGTAAAAACATTAAAATAAATAAAATAATTTTTTTCATCTTTTAGCCTTATTTTTCCATGATAGCAACACTTGCAGGTAAATACGGAGCAAAAGAACGCACTATCACAAGAGCATTTTTATTTTTATCCAATGATTTTTGAAACAAAATATTGCCTTGTGGATCTTTGATTTCTAAATTTCCGTCGTTTTCTATTGTTGCTATGGCAATACTTTTTGGTAAACCTCTCCAAGAACGCACATCAGCTTTGTTGGTTGCAGCAGTTGCTACTGCTGTTGCAAGACTTAGCCATCCACCCGTAGAGTCATTATTTGCAACAGCTACATTTAAAGTGGTTTTAATTATAGTTTGAGCTAAGGCTTTAGCAATCATTGCAGGCATATTTATTTTAAATTCAGTAGCGACAATATTGTCTAAATCTACAAAATCATTTGTATTTTGACCATTTATATTTAAATTTGCAAAAGAAGCTTCCCTTTTTTTCAAGGTTTGTAAAGCAATATTTGTGCTAATAATTTTTTTATCCACTATAAAAGGTAAGGTTAAAGCAAATTCATCCTTAACTACACCAAATCCATTTTCATAAACTACAAAAACATATTTTTTAGCTTTTTTGACTTTTATTTTTGTGGCATATTCTTTAAAAATTTTAGCCTCTTTTTTGATAGTTTTATTTTTTGGATAAATAATAGCTACTTCTCTAAATAAATCTGCAGCTTTTCTATAATCTTTATCCATAAAGAAAAATATTGAAGCAAGATAAGTCGCATAAGGATTTATGAAATTTTTTGTTGTATCAAATTCTTTAAATAAGTTGTCATATTGCTCTTCTATAACTTTTGAATTTTCATTCATATTTTTATCATAATTTTTATCTTCTTTTGCCTTATCTAAATCAGCACGATTTTTTTCAATTTCTTTAGCAAAATATTCTTTTGCCTTATCTTGACGCATTAAAGCACGATTAAACTCAACTCTTGCATTTTCATAATCATCTTCTTCCATATAGTTTAGAGCTTTATATATATTAACCATAATTCTTTCATATAAAGAACCATCATAATCAACTATAGTATCATTAATCAAGGTTGTACCAACAAATTTAGCTGCTTTAGAGCCTACATTTTCTAAATCCACATCATATTTATAAGATTCTTCCGCAGCATCAAAAAATACATTACTTTTGTTAAAATCACCACAATTTCTAGCAATCAAACCTGCATTTAATCCTGTATAAATGGCATCATCATTTTTTTTAATTTTTTCTAAATTTTGATTGAAAAAATCATCACCACAATATTTTTGTGTTAAAGCATTTTCAAATGTTGTATTTTGTTTAACTTGATTAACACAAGCTGTTAAAAAAAGGCAAACAATACCTGAAAAAATCAACCCAACTTTTATCTTCATTAAATTCCTTTCTTAAAGAAAATTAAAAATGAATATTATAGCGTAGTATATACTTAAAAACTAATGAAAAAATTTTAACCCTAGGAGAGAAAAACCTAGGGTTTGATTTAAATAAGCATAGGAGCTAATACAAAGCCTAATGCTACAGCAATTGCAATAGCTAAAACTCCTGGTATAAAGAAAGAGTGATTAAATATAAATTTACCAATTCTAGTCGTTCCTGTATCATCCATTTGCACAGCACCAAGTAAGGTTGGATAAGTTGGAAGCACAAAAAGTGCCGAAACTGCTGCAAAACAAGCTACAAGCATATAAGAATCATGCGGATTTGCTGCTGAAATTCCTAAAGCAGTGATAATTACAGGTACAATGGCCTTTGCGGTTGCTGCTTGAGAATATAAAAGCATACTTGCAAAGAAAAATGCAACTGCTAACATAGCAGGGGTTTGTTTAACCCAGTCGCCTGCTACTTCTTTAATAGAAGCTTCGTGTCCTGCAACAAAAGTATTTCCAAGCCATGCTACACCAAAAACGCAAACACAAGCAGTCATACCACTTTTAAATACACTGGTATCAAGAATTTTACCTGGTTCAACTTTACAAAGCCAAGTGATCAAAGTTGCTGCAGTAAGTAAAAAGCTCATAATAGCTGCATCTCTTGGAACCACAACAGGATCAATCCATTTAATATTGCTTGAAATTGCGGTTGCATAAAGCACAACTGCCAAAACAGTGATCAAGAAAATTCCTACTGAAAGTTTAGCACCTGGTTTATCTTCACCATGTAAAATAGCTCCTGCATCTTTAACAAGTCCTGCTTTTAAGCGTTCTTGATAAACGCTATCTTTGCTTAAATCCATAGGAGTGATTAAACTCACTATAAAAGCTGTAAGCATACAAGCTATAAAAGTTGTACTGATCCAAATTCCAATTAAAGTTGGATAATTCCATCCAAGTGGCTCTAAAACGCCGCTCATATAAACCACAGCTGCACTCACAGGAGAAGCAGTGATTCCAATTTGCGAAGAAACAACCATTAATGAAAGTGGAACACTAGGTTTTATATTTTGAGATTTTGCAACATCAACTACAACAGGCATTAAAGAAAATACTGCATTTCCTGTTCCTGCTAAGATTGTAAGCAACCACCCACAAGCTGGAGCTAAATAATTTATAAATTTAGGGCTTGATCTTAAAATTTTTTCTGTCACCCTTACCATATAATCAAGTCCACCAGCTTGTTGCATAGCAGAAATTGCTGCAATAGCTGCAGCAATAATTAAAATAACATCCCAAGGAATATTACCAGGTTTCATACCTAAAACAAGTCCTAGTATAACTACACCTAATCCTCCAGCATAACCTATAGCAATACCGCCTAGGCGAATACCGATAAAAATCGCCCCAAGAAGGACGATTACTTGCAAAATTATCATTATATCCATATTAAAATCCTAAAATGCTATTTTTTAGCTTCCATGTGAGGATTTAGCATATTTGATGGAGTTAAAATTTCATCAATTTGTTCTTTACTTAAAAGCCCTCTTTCAAGCGCAATATCAGCCACTCTTTTTCCAGTGTTCATTGCCTCTTTAGCTATAGAAGCTGAATTTTCATAACCAATATAAGGATTTAAAGCTGTTACTATACCTACTGAATTATAGACGAAGTCTGAACAAATTTTTTCATTTGCAGTAATACCATCTATACATTTATCAGCTAAAGTATACATTGCTTTTTCTAGCATTACAATAGAATTAAATAAGCTATACGCTGCAACTGGTTCAAAAACATTAAGTTGTAATTGTCCACCCTCACAAGCAAAAGTTACAGTTACATCTGCTCCAATAACAAAATAACAAACTTGATTAACTACTTCAGGAATAACAGGATTTACCTTACCTGGCATGATAGAACTACCTGGTTGCATTTTTGGAAGATTAATCTCATTAAGACCACATTTTGGACCACTGCTTAAAAGTCTTAAGTCATTACATACTTTAGAAAGTTTTGTTGCAACACGTTTTAAAACACCTGAAATTTGTACATAAGCTCCCGTATCTTGAGTCGCCTCGATCAAATCCTCAGCCACAGTATATTCAAAACCTGTCACTTCTCTTATTTTTCTTTCTACAACCTTCGGATAATCAGGATGAGAATTAATTCCCGTTCCAATAGCAGTTCCACCCAAATTGATCTCTAAAATTAATTTTCTAGCTTCTAATACTCTTTGTATATCTTCGCCTATCATTACAGCAAAAGTTTTAAATTCACGACCTAAAGTCATAGGTACAGCATCTTGCAGTTGGGTTCTACCCATTTTAAGAACATCTTTAAATTCTTCAGCTTTTCTCTCATAAGCTTTTTTTAGATGTTCCATAGCTTTTGCCAAATCACTTAAATAATCATGCAAGGCAAGGTGTAAAGCTGTAGGATAAGCATCATTAGTACTTTGACTTAAATTAACATGATCATTTGGATGAAGATATTGGTATTCACCTTTTTTATGACCCATAAGTTCAAGTCCTATGTTCGCTATAACTTCATTAGCATTCATATTTGTACTTGTTCCAGCACCTCCTTGGATCATATCTACTACAAATTGATCATAATACCCGCCTTCTAAAATTTTATCGCACGCTTTAATAATCGCATCTTGGATATTTTTATCTAAAAGACCTAATTCATGATTTGCCATAGCTGCAGCTTTTTTTACTCTAGCCAAAGCTCTAACAAAGCGAGGAAAATCTTTTAATCTATCATGAGAAATATCAAAATTTTCAACAGCTCTAAAAGTTTGCACTCCATAATAAACCTCATCAGAGATTTCTAATTCCCCAATAAAATCATGTTCTTTTCTTGTTCCCATTTTGAACCTTTCATAAAAGTATTTTAATTTAAAATCAAAAATTTTTGATTTAAATCATAAAATAATGATATTGCATTTTTAGTTAATAATTGGTTAATAATAAAACTACTTTCAAATACAATAAATTAAGTATTTTTATATCCTATTATGTCTTTATATTTAATTTTTATTAATATAAAAAATTTTATTTACTTCAAAAAAAATTAATATATTTTTGCAAGCTTTTTTGTTAGAATAAAATTTTTAATAATTTAAATAATTAGGGATAATATGGAAGAAATTACAATAAACATAGATAAGATTAAAATAAATGATGACTGGAAAGAATTTTTAAGAGACGAATTTCAAAAAAAATATTTTCTAGAAATCAAAAAACAATACCTAAATGCGATTAATCAAAATATAATTATTTATCCACCTGCAAATTTAATCTTTAATGCTTTTAATTTATGTCCTTTAAAAGAAATTAAAATTATTATCCTAGGACAAGATCCTTATCATCAACCAAATCAAGCAATGGGGCTTAGTTTTTCGGTTCCAAAAAATGTAAAAATCCCACCAAGTCTTAATAATGTTTTTAAAGAATTGCAAAATGATTTAAACATCACCCCAGCAAAAAGCGGAGATTTAAGCTCTTGGGCAAAACAAGGAGTTTTGCTCTTAAATTCTATTCTTAGCGTTGAAGCAAATAAAGCAGCTAGCCATAGTTCGTGGGGTTGGCAAGAATTTAGTGATGCTATAATACATAAATTAAGCAATGAAAAATCAGGGCTTGTTTTTATGCTTTGGGGAAATTACGCAAAAAGCAAGGAGATTTTGATTGATAATACTAAGCATTTGATTTTAAAAGCAGCCCACCCAAGCCCTTTAGCTAGAACAGGATTTTTAGGTTGTAAGCATTTTTCAAAGGCTAATGAATTTTTAAAAAAAGTTGGTAAAATTCCTATAGATTGGAAAATAGTTTAAAAAATTATTTTAAATTTTAATAAAAATATTAAAATATATTTATTTATTTAAAAATAAATCATATTTCTATGAAATATATTGTAATAAAATAACTCAAAAATTAATTCTTAAGGAGAAAAATGAAAACCATTGGTATTATAGGCGGAATGAGTTTTGAAAGCACTATTACTTATTATAAAACAATAAATCAAGCTATAAATGATAAATTAAAATCTTTAAATTCTGCAAAAATTTTACTTTACAGTGTTAATTTTGAAGAAATAGAAAATTTACAAAGCCAAGATAAATGGCAAGAAGCTGCACAAATTTTGACTCAATGTGCTAAAAAATTAGAACTTGCAGGGGCTAGTTTTATAATAATTGCAACTAATACTATGCATAAGGTTTTTGATGAAATTCAACAAAACATAAATATCCCTATTTTGCATATTGCAAAAAGCTCTGCTAAGGCTTTAAAACAGGAAAACATACAAAAAATTGGTTTATTGGGTACTAAATACACAATGACTCAGGATTTTTATAAAAAAATGCTGATTGAAGAAAATATTAGCGTTATTACTCCTAGTGATGAAGATATAAAAATCGTTAATGATATTATTTTTAATGAGCTTTGCAAAGGTGAAATCAAGCAAGATTCTAAAGAAAAATATTTAAATATTATAAATAAACTACAAGAAAAAGGGGCAAAGGGAGTGCTTTTAGCTTGCACTGAAATTGGTTTATTAATATCCAAAAATGATACAAATATTAAAATTTTTGACACAAGCCTTATTCACGCCCTTGATGCTGCTAATGAAGCTTTAAAAGATTAATTTTTCTTTTTTGATATAGGGCAAACTCCTAGCGGGCAAGCTTGTTTGCCTGTTAAAACCCTAATAGGACAAACTTTAAATATACCCGTAAGCAATGGGATAAGTCCTATTAATGCAAAAAATGATGAATAATAAATTCCCGCAGCAAAAATAAGTAATGCTATAATAATTCTTAAACTTCTTTCTAAATTTGACATTTTTCTTCCTTTGTTTTAAATTGTAAAAGAAGTATAATAAAAATAAAAATTTATTTCAGTGATAAAGTCACTTAAGAAATTTTAGGAGTTTTTATGGATAAAAAAGAAATTATTAGCAATTTTTTTAAAGATTATAACTTAAATCAAGAAGATTTAAATTTAATAATACAACAAGCGTATTTTAAAAAGCTTCCTAAAGATGTAAATGTCTTAGCAGATGAATGTTTGGGCTTTGTGATTGTTTTAAGTGGAAATTTTAGAGCCTTTATTATGTCAAATACGGCTAAAGAGATTACTATTTTTGAATTAAATAAAGATGATGCTTGTATGATGTGCCAAGATTGTGTTTTTGAAAAAATTGCTTATAATATTTTTATTCAAAGCACCCAAGAATGTGAAATTTTAATAATACCAAAAGAGCTTTTTACTATGTTAAAAGATAAGTATCCTAAAATTTATGATTATGTCTTAAAGCTTATGGCTATGCGTTTTAACGCTTTAGTAAATATTTTAGAACAAGCCCTTTTTACTCCGCTTAGTGTAAGATTAAATGAGTTTTTAAAAGCAAAGGCTAAAAATAAAATAATTAGCCTTTCGCATGAAGAAATTGCTTTACATTTGGGCAGTTCAAGAGAGGTTATCTCAAGAATTATTAAAACGATGCAAAAAGAAGGTTTTATTCAACAAAATCGTAAAGAAATTATAATTTTAAAAGATTTATGATTAAAAGATGCCCAAAAATGGGCAAATTGCAATATTTTGAAAAGATTTATACTTATATCGGTTTAAATCTTATCTTGCTTTATAGTTTGCTATCTTTTTCTAATTGATTGATATTTAGCATTATAAATTTATAGCTTAGATAAATTACTAAAGGCCAAGCCAATAAAAACAAAGCATGTAACATTTTTTCTCCTTAATATGCGTGATCATCGTTTGCGATTTCTTCGCGTGTGATTTTTACTTTATCCATTGCATTCCAAACATAGATAATATAAGCTAAAACAAAAGGTACAAGTAAAGATACATAAGCCATGACGCTTAGAGTATAATAGCTTGAACTTGCATTTTTTAAAGTTAAAGAACTTTGTAAATCATTTAAAGATGGGTAAAAAGCACTTTGACCTAAACCAATGCTTGATAATAAAGCAAAAACCGTTAAAACCGTTCCAAGTCCTAGGGTAAAAATAGCTTTAGAGCAACCTTTTGCTCCTTGAACCATACCTAAAAGCACTAAAATCACACCGATAGCAAGCAAGATAGCAAAAATCATTTGATTTAAGAAATTATATAAATACAAATTCGCACTCATGCTTACAACTCCATTGGCATCTACGCTAAAACCATCTTTTAAAAAAATCCACGCTAAAAAACCTAAGAAAAAAGGTAAAAATAAAATACTATTGATCATAAGTTTTTTCATAGCTCTTATTTTGATATTCTCATCATTGATATTGTTCATAAAATACGCTGCGCCTAAAAGTCTTGCTAAAAATACTAAAGCTAAGCCTAAGAGATAATTAAAAGGATTGAGTAAAAGTTCTAAGCCGTGCAAAGGGTTTTGCCAAGAAACAAAATTATGCTCATTTAAGATAAATTCAGAACCGCTAAAAAAGCTACTTACTGCAACTCCGATTAAAAATACACCTAAATAACCATTGATTTTAAGAAAAATTTCATAGGTTTTAGAGCCATAAACATTATTTTCTTTTTTACGATACTCATAAGCCACAGCTTGTAAAATAAAACAAAATAAAATACAAAGCCAAGCCCAATAAGCTCCGCCAAAACTTGTACTATAAAAAAGTGGAAAAGCTGCAAAAGCTGCTCCGCCAAAAAGCACGAGAGTTGTAAAACCAAGCTCCCATTTACGCCCTAAAGAATTGACTAGCATGGTTTTTTCAAGCTCATCCTTGCTAAGCTCATCGATTAAAGTCTGTCCACCTTGGACAAAAAACATAAAAACTAAAAGTCCGCCGAGCAAACTTAAAATCAACCACCAATAAATTTGCAAACCTTCAAGTTCTAAACCAAAAAACATTATTTTTCTCCTTTGCCCATAAGTGGAGTATGTCCTGCATGTGCATCAAAACCTTTTTTAATCTGAGTAAGTATGATTTTAACTTCTGCAATCAATAAAGCTGTAAAAAGTACTGCAAAAATCCAAAATGAAATTTGAACGTTGATTTTTCCAAGTTGCGTTGCTGCGATATGTACAGGGAGTAAGTCTTGAATTGCCCAAGGTTGTCTGCCTACTTCAGCAACAATCCAGCCTGCTTCAGCGGCGATATAACCCAATGGAATGGATAACAAACACACCCAAAGTACTTTTCTAAATTTCTCAATATCATTTGCCATAGTAAGATAAAGTGTAACGATGAAAAGTAAAAAGAAAAAACTTCCTAAAGCAACCATGATATGAAAGCTATAAAAAGTTAAAGCCACAGGCGGAATAGTATCACTTGGTTTTTCTAAATATCCATAACCAAAATCTTTAAAATGAGTTTCTAAAATGGATTTGTGATTTGCCATAGCTATTGTATCATTGTTTTCTTTAGCAAGTTTATAGTCTTTTAGAGCTTGTATAGCGATTTTTCCTCTATCGATACGATTTTGCATAGGTTCTATACCTTTGCTTTCATTTCCATAGATCAAATCTTCAATTCCTGGAACAAAAGAATTTGGATCACGGTTTCCTAATATAGAAAGAGCGTAAGGTATAGTAATGTCAAATAAAAACACACTTTCGTTATTATCTATGGTTTTTTTAGGATTTAAAATTCCAAAAGGCACAAGCCCTGCACGATGTTCACCTTGATAAACCCCTTCCATAGCTGCAAGTTTCATAGGTTGAGTTTGAGTTACACGATAAGCACTTTCATCTCCACTGAAAAATAAAAAGATTGAACAAACCAAACCAAAACTAGCTCCTACAACTAAGCTTTTTTTAGCCTCGATAATATGGCGTCCCTTTAACATAAACCAAGCTGAAATTCCCATTACAAATAAAGCTGAAATCACATAACCACTGCCTATGGTATGTAAAAATTTTGAAATAGCTACAGGAGAAAGCGCTACTTCAAAAAAGTTTTGCATTTCATTTCTTGCTGTATCAGGGTTAAAGCTCATTCCTACAGGATATTGCATCCAACCATTTGCCACTAAAATCCAAAAAGCAGAAAGATTGCTTCCTATAGCCACACACCAAGTTGAAAGTAAGTGAAAACCCTTACTTACTTTATCCCAGCCAAAAAACATAACTGCAAAAAAAGTAGCCTCTAAGAAAAATGCCATAATACCTTCAACCGCCAAAGGTGCACCAAAAATATCGCCCACAAACCAGCTATAATTTGCCCAGTTTGTTCCAAATTCAAATTCCATTATAATACCTGTAGCTACACCGATAGCAAAATTTATGGCAAATAATGAAAGCCAAAATTTGGTGATTTTTTTCCATCTTTCATTTTTAGTTTTCACATAGATGGTTTCCATGATAGCAATCATAAAAGACAAGCCTAAGGTTAAAGGCACAAACAAAAAATGATAAAGTGCAGTTAAGGCAAACTGCGCTCTTGACCAATCAACGCTACTAAGTTCGTTCATTTATTTTCCTTCGAGTGTAAGATTTTTGAGTACAAAAGTGCTTTTTTCTTTGTCGCTTTTAAAAATAGAATTAAAATTTACATCAAAAACAAAAAGTTTTAAAATCACAAACATAACAAAAAGTTTGATAAAGATAATTTTCCAAAGGGTCTTTCCAAGAGTTAAATTTTTAAAACCTTCTTTGTAAAAATTAAAAATTTGAGAGATGCTAAAATATAAGTGTTTAAGATACATGATAATTCTACCTTTAAAAACAACAAAATAAAACATTTTTAAAAAGCGGAAAATTATAATGAAATTTATGTTATTATTTTCTTAAAAATTTAAATACATATCAAGGTTTTTAATGCAAAAAATTATAGTTTTTATTTTATGTTGTTTTATGACTTTTTTTCTTTATGCATGTTCTTCTAAATTTGAAAATGTAAATCCTTTGGGGCGTTCATTTGGAGAATTTGAAGATACTGATCCTTTAAAACTAGGACTTGAACCTACTTTTCCTACCAATCAAGAAATTCCAAGTTTAATTAGCGGTGCTGATTTAGTACCTATTACTCCTATTACCCCACCTTTAACTAGAACAAGCAATAGTGCCAACAATAATGCAGTAAATGGGATCAATCCTCGCTTTAAAGATGAAGCTTTTAATGATGTTTTAATTTTTGAAAATCGCCCTGCGGTTTCTGATTTTTTAACCATTTTAGGCCCTAGCGGAGCAGCTTTAACGGTTTGGGCTTTAGCACAAGGAAATTGGATTTGGGGTTATACTTTAATCGATAGTAAAGGATTTGGCGATGCTAGAGTTTGGCAACTTTTGCTTTATCCTAATGATTTTGCAATGATTAAAAATGCCAAAACCAATACTTGTCTTAATGCTTATGGTAATGGAATTGTCCATTATCCTTGCGATGCAAGCAATCACGCACAAATGTGGAAACTTATCCCTATGAGCAATACAGCGGTTCAAATTAAAAATTTAGGAAATGGAAAATGCATACAAGCACCTATTACAAATCTTTATGGTGATTTTCACAAGGTTTTTAAAATTTTTACCGTAGAGTGTGCAAAAAAAGATAATTTTGATCAACAATGGTTCTTAACTACTCCACCTTTTACCGCAAAACCTTTATATCGCCAAGGAGAGGTACGATGAAAAAAATTATATGTTTATTTTTATCTTTTAACCTTGCTTTTGCAAATTTAGAAAATTTTAATGTTGGCACTTGGAATTTGCAAGGCTCATCCGCAGCCACAGAAAGCAAATGGAGTGTTAGCGTAAGACAACTTGTAAGTGGAGCAAACCCCTTAGATATCTTAATGATACAAGAAGCAGGAACTTTACCAAGAACAGCCACTCCAACAGGACGCCATGTGCAACAAGGTGGAACACCTATTGATGAATATGAGTGGAATTTGGGAACTCTTTCAAGGCCTGATAGGGTTTTTATTTATTATTCTCGCGTTGATGTAGGGGCTAATCGTGTAAATTTAGCTATAGTTTCAAGAATGCAAGCTGAAGAAGTGATTGTTTTACCTCCACCTACTACAGTTTCAAGACCCATTATAGGAATTCGCAATGGAAATGATGCTTTTTTCAATATCCATGCTTTAGCTAATGGAGGAACAGATGTAGGGGCAATTATCACAGCCGTAGATGCACATTTTGCAAATATGCCTCAAGTTAACTGGATGATAGCAGGGGATTTTAACCGTGATCCTTCTACTATAACAAGTACAGTGGATAGAGAATTAGCAAATAGAATTAGAGTGGTTTTTCCAACTAGCGCAACTCAAGCAAGCGGAGGGACTCTTGATTATGCAATTACAGGAAATTCAAATAGACAACAAACCTATACTCCACCGCTTTTAGCTGCGATTTTAATGCTTGCAAGTTTAAGATCTCATATAGTTTCAGATCATTTTCCAGTAAATTTTAGAAAATTTTAGGACATTTAATATGAAAAAAATTATTACTTTGTTTTTTATGTTTATAACTTTAGCCTTTGCAACTCCTACTGGAGATTTGAAAGATTTTACCGAAATGGTTTCTATAAGAAGCTTAGAAACGGGAATTTTTTTAAGCGCTTTTAGAGATACCTCAAAAGATCCTATTGATCAAAATTGGAATATTAAAGAAATTGTTTTAAGCGACGAGTTAAAACAAAAAGATAAATTAGCTGATGAACTTCCTTTTGGTTATGTGCAATTTACAAATCCAAAGGAAAGCGATCTTTGTTTGGCTATCTTAGAAGATGGAACCTTTGGAGCAAAATCTTGTCAAGATGATCTAAAAGATGGTAAATTAGAAACTGTATTTTCTATAATGCCAACAACAACTTCAGCTGTGCAAATTCGTTCTTTAGTTTTGGAATCTGATGAATGTATAGTAACTTTTTTTAATCCAAATATTCCTATACAAAAACGCTTTGGAATAGCCCCTTGCACCCTAGATCCTAATTTTTTTGCTGAAGTAAATGAACTAATGATTATAACCCCACCTTTAACAGCTGCTACCCCTTTAGAATAAGATTTTTATCTTGTTCTATTTTTATATTTATTTAATATTTATGATATTACTAAAATACACAAAATAATTAATAACAATACAATGTAATTTACTTTACTCTATAATTTTTTTATTTTAATTTAATTTTTTGTTACAATAAATTTATACATAATAATTATCAAGGAGGAAAAATTGGAGCAAATTTTAACATGGCAACAAATTTATGACCCTTTTTCAAACATTTGGCTAAGTGCTTTAGTAGCATTTTTACCTATACTATGTTTTTTAGTTTGTTTGGTTGTTTTAAAACTTAAAGGCTACCAAGCAGGTTTTTTAACTGTTATACTTGCTACTTTGGTAGCTTTATTTGCCTATAAAATGCCTTGGAATTTAGTGGGTGCAAGTTTTATTCAAGGCTTTACAAATGGTATGTGGCCTATAGCTTGGATTATCATCGCGGCAATCTTTCTTTACAAACTTTCTATCAAGTCAGGTTCTTTTGAAATCATTAAAAAAAGCGTGATGAGTATTACTCCAGATCATAGAATTCAAGTGATTTTAATAGGTTTTTGTTTTGGTTCATTTTTAGAGGGTGCTATAGGTTTTGGCGGTCCTGTGGCTATAACTGCTGCACTTTTAGTAGGACTTGGTTTACGTCCTTTGCAAGCTGCAGGGCTTTGTCTTATCGCAAATACTGCTCCTGTCGCTTTTGGTGCGGTGGGAATTCCTATTATTGCTATGGCAAATCTTGTCGGCATAGAACAGCATTCAGTTTCTGCCATGGTAGGTAGAATGCTAGTTCCTTTAAGCCTTACTATACCTTTTTTCATAGTTTTTTTAATGGATGGATTTAAAGGCGTTAAAGAAACTTTTCCAGCTATTTTAGTTGCGGCGCTAAGTTTTACAACTACTCAATTTTTAAGCTCAAATCACTTAGGAGCAGAATTGCCTGATATTATTTCAGCTGTAGTTTCTTTAGCGGTTACAACTATATTTTTAAAATTTTGGAAACCAAAAAATATTTTTAGATTTGACAATGAAAGCAATTTCACTCAAGATAACACACTAAACTTTAATCAAATTCTAAAAGCTTGGTCGCCTTTTATTTTACTCATTGTTTGCATTATCATTTGGACACAACCTTGGTTTAAAGCTCTCTTTGATAAGGACGGAATTTTAAGCTATACAAGTATTACTTTACAATTTAGCAATATCACAGCTGGAATTTTAAGTCCTTCTATCACAGGCATAGGAGAAGCTAAACCTTTATCTTTGGCCTTAGGTGTAGATTTGATCAATGGAAAAACCGTAGCTCAAGCAGGAACGGCGATTTTACTTGCAGCTTTTTTGACTATAGCTATTTTAAAAATCAAAGCCGAAGATGCAGCAGAATGCTTTTGGGCTACTTTAAAAGAAATGGCCATACCTTGTATCACCATAGGTTTGGTTGTGGCTTTTGCTTTTATTTCTAAAAATAGCGGTATGAGCACTACCTTAGGGCTTGCTTTTGCACACACAGGTAATGCTTTTTCTTTCTTTTCACCAATCATTGGTTGGATAGGGGTATTTTTAACAGGCTCTGATACAAGTGCTAATTTACTTTTTGGAACCTTGCAACAAGTAAGCGCTCAAAAACTAGGTATTAGTGAATCTTTATTTTTAGCGGCTAATTCAGTAGGTGGAGTCGTTGGAAAGATGATCAGTCCGCAAAGCATTGCTATAGCTTGCGCGGCGGTTGGACTTGTAGGAAAAGAATCTGATCTTTTCAAATTCACATTAAAATATTCTGTAGCTTTTATTGTTTTAATAGGAATTTGGACTTGCATTATAGCTTTTTTCTTACAAGGAATCATCCCTGAAGTTATAGTAAAATAATTAAAAATTTAAGTTTTATTTCAACAAATATTCGTTTTTAGAATATTTGTTGGAAATTTTACTTTGCTTTTATTTTTACAGGATTAGAATATTTATCCTAAATTATCCCAAAAGGAGAGATGATGAAAAAGGTGTATTTTTACGCCACATGCTTAGGAACTGCTGCTATGCAACAAAGCGTTTTAAATGCAATAAAACTTTTAAGGCGTGAAGGTATTGAAGTGATTTTTAAGAAAAATCAAACCTGTTGTGCTCAACCTTCTTTTAACTCAGGTTATTTCGATGAAAGTCGTGAGATTGCTTTATATAATGTAGATTTATTTGATAAAGATTATCCCATCGTTGTGCCAAGTGGTTCTTGTGCGGGTATGATGAGTCATGACTATAAAGAACTTTTTAAAAACAGACCCGAATTTTCCAAAATAAAAGATTTTAGCTCTAGGGTTATAGAACTTTCACAATACCTTGATGAAGTTTTAAAAGTAGATTATGAAGATAAAGGTGCACCTATAAAAGTAACTTGGCATTCTAATTGCCATGCTTTAAGAGTGCAAAAAAGCATACAAGCAAGCAAGAATCTTATCAAAAAACTAAAAAATGTAGAATTAGTAGAACTTCAATACGAAGAAGAATGTTGTGGTTTTGGCGGAACTTTTTCAGTAAAAGAGCCTGAAATTTCAAATGCTATGGTAAGAAGTAAAATTAAAGATATACAAAATAGCGGTGCAAAATATCTTATCAGTGGCGATGGAGGTTGTCTTTTAAATATAGATGGTACAATGAAAAGAATGGGTTTAGATATAAAAGGCATACATTTATATGACTTTTTACTTAAACGCTTAGAAGGAGAAAGACTATGAGTCAAAAAATTCCTCACGAACAAATCGTTCAAATTAAACTCAATGACAAACAAATGCAAGAAAATTTAATGACTGCCATGCATACTTTACAAAAAAATAGACTCAATGTTATTGATGCTAGATTTAAAGACTGGCAGGGTTTAAGAGCTAAAGCTAAACAAGCTAAAAACAATGCCTTAATGAGTTTAGAAGAAAGGCTTTTAGAATTTGAAAAAAATGCTACAAAAAATGGCATTAAAGTGCATTGGGCAAGTAGTGATGAAGATGCCTGTGAAATCGTCTATGAAATCATGAAAGAAAAAAATATTACCAAGCTTTTAAAAGGTAAATCTATGGCAAGCGAAGAAATAGGCCTAAATCACTACCTAGAAAAAAAAGGTTTAAAAGCTATAGAAACCGATCTTGGAGAGCTTATTTTACAGCTTAATGAAGAGCCTCCTTTACATATAGTTGTACCTGCTATACATAGAAACCGCCATGAAATCGGAGAAATTTTCAAAGAAAAATTAGGAGCAAATTTAGAAAACGATGAACCTGAAAGTTTAAATGCGGTAGCTAGAGAACATTTAAGAAAAGATTTTGAAGGCTTAAAACTTGGACTTAGTGGGGTCAATTTTGCCATGTCAAGAGAAGGAGCTTTTTGGCTTATAGAAAATGAAGGAAACGGTAGAATGTGCACTACAGCACCTGATATTCATATCGCACTTTGTGGCATAGAAAAAGTCATGGAAAGCTTTGAAGATGCGGCTACTATGGTTTCTTTACTCACTCCTTCAGCCACAGGACAATTTATACCAACTTATAACAATATCATTACAGGCCCTAGAAAAAATGGGGATTTAGATGGCCCTAAAGAAGTACATGTGATTTTATTTGATCACAATCGTTCTAAAATGCTAGCTCATGAGGATTATTACGAAGCTTTGCGTTGTATTCGATGCGGGGCTTGTATGAATTTTTGCCCTGTTTATGATCAAATCGGCGGACATGCCTATCAAACCACTTATCCAGGACCTATAGGAGAAGTAATCAGTCCTAATATTTTTGGCATAAATCATACAGGAGATATTTTGAATTTCTGTTCACTTTGTGGGCGTTGTTCTGAAGTTTGTCCAGTGCAAATTCCTTTGGCTGATCTTATTCGCAAATTAAGATGCGATAAAATAGGACAAGGTAAAAATCCACCTTTAGGAGCAAACAAAGTTCATCACAATGCCCTAGAAGCCTTTGCTTTTAAACAATTTAAAAATATCGCAACCAATGGCGATAAATGGCGTTTTTCACTTTCAAAAGCACATTATTTCAACTGGGCAGTGCAAAATTTCGCAAGCGTTTTGCCTGTGATTAAAAAATGGTACGCTTTTAAAGAATTACCTCAAATTAAAATGGATCTTTATAAAGAAGTGCAAAAACTAGAAGGAGTAAGCTATGAGTAAAATCGATGAAATTTCAAGCAAAAGTAAAGCAAGTATTTTAGAACATCTTAAAAAAGCTTACAAAGAAACAGACTTTACGCGTATTGAAAGTATAGATCCTGTAGAACATATCCAAACCACCCAAGATATGCTTGCAGAAATGAAGCAAAAAATGAGCGATAACAAATACATCGTTGAAAATGCGACTAAAGATACCTTAGAAGAAAAAATCAATGAAATTGTCGCAAGATATGGCTTTAAAAGTATGATTTATGGGGCGGATTTAAATTTAGATTTAGAACAAATCAAGGCAGAAAAGAAGATTTGCTTTGATAAAGAAATCGAAAATCTAAGATCTGAAGTTTTTCATAGTGATTTTTCCATCATTCACGCAAGAGCAGGAGTAAGCTCTCATGGAGTTGCACTTATACCTTCAAGTAAAACCCAACCTAGAATGCTAAGCCTTGCACCTAAACTTTGCATAGTATTACTTAAAAAAGAAAATGTTGTTAAAAGTCTTAGCGAAGCTTTAAATTTAGTAAAAAAAGAAAATGAAATTTTACCTACTAATATCTTATTTATAGCAGGGCCTTCAAGAACAGCAGATATAGAACTTATCACTGTTTTTGGTGTTCATGGGCCACAAATTGCACATATTATTATTTACTGATTCTATACTAGAATCAGTAAGTCTTAATTTTTAATATTAATTATATATATTTTTTATACTATACAAATATAAATAAAATAAATAATTTCTAATTAATAATATTTTAATAAAATATAATGTAATATTTCACTCAAATATATTAAATTAATTTTAAATACAAAAATTAAAGAAGGTGCTTTTGGATAAATTAATTCCAACTTGGAATGAAAAATACAGTATTCATGACACAATGATTGACATTCAACACCAAAAACTTTTTGAACTTGCAGGCAAGGTTGAAAGTGCTGTTTATAAATTTGTAAAACGAGAAGAACTCAAAGAAATTTTAACAGAACTTTTTAACTACATGAAAGAACATTTTAACAATGAAGAACAATACATGCAAGAAATTCATTATCCTTATTTAAATGAACACAAAATCATGCATAAAAATATCATTCATGATATGTCTTATCTTATACAAAACATAAAAACCACTAATGATTTAAAAGAAAAACTTTATACTATAATGTCAGAGTGGCTTTTAGAACATATATTACATCATGATGTTATGATAGGAAATTGGCTTTCGGATCAAATTTTAAGCAAACAAGAAGAAGAGCTTGAAAAAATCAATGAAGAAATATTATACGAAAACACTCCAACAACCCCTACCGCCAAACAGGTAAAACATAAAGAATATGAATTTATCTATTCTTGCCCTTGTAGAACAAATCACATACTTTCATATACAGAACACCTTGACATTCTCTGTCATAAAAAACAATTAAGATGTAAAAAATGTCAAAAAAATTTATTCTACGTTAAAAGTGAGTTAAAGGATTAAAAATGTTTCCAAAATGGGATGATAGCTATAGCGTTCATAATGCAAAAATAGATGAACAGCACAAAAAACTTTTTGAACTTGCAGGTAAAGTAGAGTTTATGTTTGATAAACCTGTTTACAAGGATGATGTAAAAGCTTTATTGGCTGAATTTTTTAACTACATGAAAGATCATTTTAATGATGAAGAAAAATACATGAAACTTATAGGATATCCTGACTTAGAAGAACATAAAAGAATTCATAAAGAAATCATTCAATCCATGATAGATCTTATTAAAAATATAAAGTCCACTAATGATTTAAAAGAGAAGCTTTACACAGTTTCTAAAAAATGGCTTTTAGAACATATACTCTATGAAGATATGAAAGTTGAACAATACAGAAGATCTTCTTTAGCTTCTGAAGATGATGGGGAAGTAAGCTTTGAAGAAGTTAAAGAAGAAAAAGATGATGAAAATGCAGTTTATCTTTATACATGTGAGTGTGTGGGACAAATGCATGATGTACCTTTTGGAATTCATCAAAAAATTCAACTTAAGGGCGTAAAATTCAAATGTAAAAAATGCAAAGAAGCCATACAGTTTTATAAAAAATATTCAGAAAATTTCTAATTAACTATTTATGCGTTAAAATAATAAATAAAGTATAAGTTAGACAAAGAAGGAAATTTAATGGATAAAAAAATAAAATATTTTATTTTGGATAAATTTGACTATTCCTATCCTATACTAACCAAAGATACAAAATGCTCATTTTGTGAAAATTTTTTCCCGATAGAATATAGCTCAAACTTAAAAACAATAGAAAAAGAATGTCCATTTTGCAATAATAAAATGGACATTAAACTTAAAGACTAAGCCTTAGTTTTACTTACAATATTAATAATATTTGAAGCTACTTCATCAGCAAGTTCTAAATGAGAAGTAAAACCTACACAAGAACAATTAATCTCACCTAAAACATATTTATCATTGCCCTTTTCATCAGTATCTAAAATAAAATCAGCCGTCCAAATCAATGGTAAGTCGTAATTGCCTAATTTTTCCCTTACCTTAGGAAGCTCGCCTAAAAACATATCCACCAAAGTTTTCCAATCTTCTGGCTTATCATAGCGATATTTTGCCCCACTAAAAAGTGTAGCAGAAAAAGCATCAGCATCTTCAGCTGGTTTTTTATGCACTACATTTACAGGGGTGTTATAAAGCATTAAAAGTCTGATTTCACCTTCTTTAATGCGCGGTAAAAAAGTCATATCCACAAGCATACCATTATCACCTATGATATATTGCTCACAAAAATCCATAAATTCCCCAAGCTCTCTATGTTCTACATGATTATCCTTAGCTTCTGTGCATTTGATTTTTGTATTTAAAGGCAAACTATCTCCACTAACATTACCCTCTACACTCACACGCCAAATTCCCTCTCCTGTAGAGCCACGATTTTGTTTTAAAACCCTTTCACCTTTAGCCAAACTTTTTGGAAAATTTTCTTTAAAAGTCTTAATATCATAGTAAGCATAAGTATCGCTTGGAACAAGATCAGTATCTGCTAATTTTGTAAGTGCATCTTTAGCGCCATAACCTATCATAGCATCAGGATGAGGCATGCCTACAAGCTTATCGGCACAAAGTTTTCTTAACATATCAAAATACTCATTTTCTTCTTTAAGATTGCCAGGATTGATGCGAGAAACATAACCATCAAAATTTTCTTTTACATATTTGTAAATTTCATCTTTTTTACCCACTTCAAAAAAAATCACCTCAGCATTCCAACCCTTAGCTTTTAAGGCATTTACCATAGGCATAGTATCTTTTCTATAACCATCTTCACCTTTATCACTCCCACCTTTAACTTCGAAAAAAACAATATTTTTTTTCATTATTTTACTCCTTATCTAAGATATAAATAATTATTGCATAAAAATATTACAAAAATTAAATAAAAATATTTATATATTTTATCTAGCGTTTATAAAACTGCTATTAGTCTTATAAGCGATTTCGATTAAGCTTTTACTTATCAAGCTTGATGTTTGTCCTTCTAGGCGATTAAGAAATTTATCAATCTTATCTTCTTCTTTCCAAACAGGATTTGAAACATTAGCAAGTTTTTCAAGCTCCTTTTTAGCATTTTCATAATTACTAAGCTCATCTATAAGACCAAGCTCCTTAGCTTTGGCAGCTAAAAATACTCTTGCATTTGCCCATTGATCTTTTTTATTAAGATCTAATGCTCTTTCCTTGGCAACAAAACCTGTAAAAAGATCATAACTTTGATCTATTAAACCCTGTAAAAAATTTCTTTCATTCTCATTCCAAGCTCTTGCAAAAGTTCCAGCACTTTTAAATTCACCTGCTTGAATAGTTTGTTCTTTAATACCGAGTTTATTAGCCAATCCGCTTAAATCAGCTCCTTGCATAATCACACCGATAGAGCCTATAAAACTTGCCGGATTGGCTAAAATTTTATTTGCTCCAACTCCTGCTAAATAACTTCCACTTGCCATAGTTCCGCTTGCATAGACAAGCACAGGCTTTTTAATTTTTAAATCCTTTATAGCTAGAGCTAGTTCCATACTAGGAGCAAAAGCTCCACCAGGAGAGTCTATAACAAAAAGCACTCCTTTGATATTGCTATCATTTTTAGCATTGATAATTTTTTCCAAAACCGCAGAGCTATCAAAAATTTCACCCTTTAAATCAATGCGTTCTAAATTTGCAAGATTGGAGCTTGAATTTGCACTAGGCATTAAAATCCATATAACAATCAACAATAAAACAAAGGTTTTAAAATAAGTATTGATAAATTTTATACCGCATCCTAAAGCCTTAAAAAATGATTTTAAAATTTGCATTCTTTTCCTTTTATAAATAATTTATCTACTTCCTTAGCATTTAAAATAAACTGCAAAGGAGCTTGCTTTTTATCACATTCTCCTAGCTCAAATACGCTAAAATCAGCAATTTTACCTTTTTTAAGCTCTCCTAAATTTAAATTTAAAGCCCTTGCAGGATAAAGCGTTGCCATTTGCAAAAGTTTAGAGGCTAACTCTAATAAATCAAAATTCTTATGTATAAGCAAATTTGCACGCATTTCATCTAGCAAGGACAATGAAATATTTGAGCTAAGTCCATCGGTTCCTAAATGGATATTTAATCCACTTTTTAAAGCCGTTTTTAAATCTAAGCTTTTTTGACTTAAAAGACGATTTGAAAATGCACAATGTGTAATAGAATGTAAATTTTTATCCAACCATTCATATTCTTTTAGATAAACACAATGCGTAAAAAGAGTCCTTACTCCTTTAAAGAGTTTAGCAAAATCCTTTGGTGTATAAAGAGGCTTAGGATGAAGTGTGAAATTTTCAAGCCATTTTTTAAAACCCCCTTTAGACTCTCTAAGCCAGATATTTTCAGCCTTACTTTCTAAAAAATGCGTACTAACTAGTAAATTTTGCTTTTTAGCTAAATCAAGAGCAAAATAAGCCAAACTAGGATGAGTTGAATAAGGAGAATGAATCGAAATTGCTGGGATAAAAAAATCATTTTTAAATTTCAAAGAATTTTCAAATCTTTTTAAAAATTCTTGTTTTTTATCTTCAACTTGATTTTCATTTGTACCCAAAATTTCATTAAAAAATACTATACGCATACCCTTTTGACTAGCCTTTAAACAAGGATCTAAATCACTCCCAAAACTTGAAATTTCACCTATAGTGCCTATACCGCTTTTTTGCATTTTTTTAATGCTTTGAAGTATTAATTCTTCTTTGGCCTGTGCATTTAACATGGAACGAGAATTTATAACACTTTTAAGCCAAATTAAAAATTCTCCAAAATGTAAAGTTGTTGAATTTGCACTAAATTCTAAGTGTGTGTGAGGATTTATAAAAGCAGGTAAAATAACCGAATTTTTAGGTGTTTTGATGATTTTAGCCTTGGGATATTTTTTTCTTAAATTATCCAATTCACCCAATTCTAAAATTTTATCTTCAAAAACAAAGGCTTGATTTTCTAGTATTGTAAAATCTTCATCGCATAAAAAAAGATATCTTGCAGCAGCTATAAACACGATTTTCCTTTCAAAAATTACATTGTAGCAAAAATTTATTTTTAAAATGTTATAATAAAAGGTTAAAAAATAAATTTTTAAGGTTAAATCCATGAAAATAATGATTATCCAAGGCCCAAATGTTAATATGCTTGGCGTAAGAGAAGTGGGAATTTATGGTGCTATGAAAATGGAAGAAATTCATGAGCAAATGAAACTTGCAGCATCGCAAAACAATGTAGAACTTGACTTTTTCCAAAGTAATTTTGAAGGTGAAATCGTAGATAAAATTCAAGAATGCCTTGGAACAGTTGATGGAATTATTATCAACGCAGCAGGCTATACTCATACTTCAGTAGCTATTCGCGATGCTATTGCAGCAGTAGCTTTACCTACAATTGAAGTACATATTAGCAATGTTTATCGCAGAGAAGAATTTCGTCAAAAAAGTCTTATAGCGCCTGTATGTTCTGGAACTATTGTTGGTTTTGGTCCTTTTGGCTATCACTTGGCTTTAATGGGTATAATTCAAATTTGTGAACAAATAAAAAATTTGCGCGCGATGCAACAAGCACAACAAACGAATAAATAATAATGCTAAAAATTCAAGGAGTAAAACACTTTGAAAAAAGTCGTTTTTTTCCTTTTTTTAGTCAAAATATACGATCTTTTAAATATTTAGCTCTTATAGGCTTAGGAAGCAATATAGAGCCCGAAAAAAAAAGATTTGATATGCTTTTTCGAGTAATGATGGATGATAAAAGATTTAAAATTTTATCCACATCTCCTATGTTGATAAATGAAGCCTTTGGTTTTAAAGAGCAAAAAGATTTTACCAATGCTGTTATGTTGATACAAACTAATTTGCATGCACGAGCACTTTTGAAAGTTTTACTTTATTATGAAGTAAAATTTAAACGCAAGAGAACTTTCAAAAACGCTCCTAGAACGCTTGATTTAGATCTTTTATACTTTTCACAAAAAGTCAAGCGTGATAAGTGGTGTGAGGTGCCTCATAAAGGGGCTAAAGAAAGAGTGAGTGTAATTTTGCCTTTAGGCATGATATAAGGAATATAAATGGGACAACTTATACATACTTTTACTGTTGAAGATACAGAACAAATTATACCCAAAGTAAAAGAAGATTACGGAGATAAAGCTTTAATTATAACAAATAAACAAATTCGTCCTAAAACCTTAAATCGCAGTGCGCTTTATGAGGTTATGGTAGCCATAGAAGAAAGCGACTATGAAGAACACTTAAAAAAACAAGGAAAATCTTTACCTGCAAAAAAAAGCTCGCCAAAACCATCTTCTACCTCTCTTGCAGAAGAAAAAATTAGATCTCAAATCCCCCAAGAAGATGAAGATGTAGTCTTGGATTTCTCAAACACTCGCTTAAATACAAATTTAAACACTGTAAAAAACAATGACTTAACTAAAAAAACCTATCAAGATTTTCCACAAAACAAAATCAACCCTCATCAAAATAAGACTCTAGGCTTTGATGATTTTAAAGAAAAACTAAGTGAAGTTAGCAATGAAATTTCTAAAGTCACAAACACACCTTTAGAAAATTACACCCCTAATCCAAATTATAATAAAAAAATAGAAAATTTTGAAAAGCAATTTGAAAAACAAATCAACAAGCTTAACGATAAAATAGATCTTCTTGCAGATATGATGTGGGACGATAAAGCTGAAGCTAGAAAAAATCTTATGATACCCCCTGAATTTGCAAGTATTTATAAACAAGCCAAAGAAAGTGGAATGCTTGAAAATCATCTAGAAGCGATTATGAAAGCAACTATAGAAAATATGCCAGCTGCTATGAAAACCAACAAAGATGCGGTTCAAAGATATTTTCACTCACTTTTAAGAAATATCTTGCCTTGTCGTGTTGAAAGCGATATAAAAAAACAAAAAATCATGATGCTAGTAGGCCCAACAGGAGTCGGAAAAACAACAACATTAGCTAAGTTAGCTTTTCGCTATGCTTATGGAGATAAGCGTTATAAAACAGGTATTATTACGCTTGATACTTATAGAATCGGTGCGGTGGAGCAACTTTTTCAGTATGCAAAAATGATGAAACTTCCTATTATTGATAGCATAGAACCAAAGGATTTAGATGAAGCGATAAAAAGCTTAAATAATTGCGAAGTAATTTTAGTTGATACTATAGGAAATTCACAATACGATCAAAGCAAACTTGCTAAAACTAAAGAATTTTTAATGCACTCAAATGCAGAAATTGATGTAAATTTAGTGGTTTCTGCAAACACCAAACATGAAGATTTAATGGAAATTTATAAAAATTTTTCATTCTTAAATATTGATACTTTAATTATTACTAAATTTGATGAAACAAAGGTTTTTGGAAATATCTTCTCTCTTATTTATGAAACAAATATTCCTCTAAGCTTTTTCTCTACAGGACAAGAAGTGCCAGATGATTTAGAAGTAGCCAATAGTGATTTTCTAGTTCATTGTATTTTAGAAGGGTTTAACAAAGGAAAAAATAATGAATAACCAAGCAAATAAACTTCGCAATCTCATGAGTCAAAATGGAACCAAAAAATCCCAAAACACTCATTTTATAGCTATTACAAGTGGAAAAGGTGGCGTTGGAAAAAGTACGATTAGCGCAAATCTAGCCAATGTTTTATCAAATAATGACTATAAAGTTGGGCTTTTTGATGCTGATATTGGCTTGGCAAATTTGGATGTCATTTTAAATGTACGCATACAAAAAAATCTCTTGCATGTTTTACGCGGAGAATGTTCCTTAGAAGACATTTTAATAGAAGTTAAGCCAAATTTATGGCTCATCCCAGGTGAAAGTGGAGATGAGATTTTAAAATATAATGATAAAAATATTTACGAGAGATTTTTAAATCAAGCAAGTATTTTAGATGAGCTTGATTTTCTTATTATCGACACAGGTGCGGGTATTGGTGGAAATATTTTAAATTTTTTAGAAATGGCTGATGAAGTTATAGTAGTAACTGTTCCTGATCCTGCAGCAATTACCGATGCGTATGCAACCATAAAAACAACTTCTAAGACAAAAGAAAATTTACTAATGCTCTTTAATGTTGTAAAAAATGAAAATGAAGCTTTAAAAGTTTTTGAAAATATTAAAAAAGTTGCAGATGCAAACATTAAAAATCCTTTAAATTTAGAATTCTTAGGTCATTTAAGCGCTTCTAAAGATGTAAGTGGTAGTATTAAAAAAAGAACTTTATTTAGCGATGAAAACACAGCCTCAAGTGATGAGCTTAAAGCCCTAGCTTCCAAGCTTTTATATAGATTGGAACGGAAAGTGCTTGATAATGTTTCAAATCGTAGTTTTTCAAGTTTTTTTAGAAAAATTATTGAAAGATTTTAGCAATAAAGAGAAGAGATTATGAGGCCAGAAAATTACGTAGCATTTTTCACTGTTTGTGGATTTTTTATAGGACTTGCATTTAGCATTATTAGTATAGATGAAGCCTTTGATATACTGATTTTTACTTGTTTTATTACTTTTATGTTTTATGTTTTTGTTCATATTGCTATTATGAATTTTATAGATGTAAAGAAAATTAGTGGCAGAATCTTTAATAAACACGATTATGAAAAAACTAGCAATAATATTATCAACGATTTAGTTATTCGTGAAAAGAAAATGGATATAATTTTAGAAAAGCTCAATGAAGAAAGAGAAGAGCTAAAGAAAAATGAATCCAAAGAAAGACGAAGAAATGCTAAAAGAGCCGCCTAAAGCTTATGCACAAATGCTAAAGAAAGAGCAAGATGAGCTTGTGCTTTCTTACATGCCAGCTCTACGTGCTATGGCTTTTAGACTAAAAGAACGCTTGCCTTCAAGCATAGATGTTAATGATCTTATTAGCATAGGCGTTGAAGAAATGATAAAACTTTCACGCCGTTACGATAAAGAACAAAATGATAACTTCTGGGGTTTTGCAAGAAAAAGAGTTAATGGTTCTATGCTTGATTATCTTAGAAGTCTTGATGTAATGAGTCGCAATAATCGCAAAATTATTAAAGATATTGATGCAATCATGGATGAATATTTCCTTGAGAATGAATGCGAACCTGATGATGAGTATCTAGCCAAAAAACTTGATTTAGATGTAGAAAAAATCAAAGAGGTAAGAACAGCTCATGCTATTAGCTATACCCTGCCCATCGATGAGCAAATCGAACTTTATAACGAAGACAATACTTTAGAAAAAATTGAAAAAGAAGAACTTTTAGAAAAAATTCACGAAGTGCTAGATGATCTTAAAGAGCGCGATCAGTTAATTATTCAGCTTTATTATTATGAAGAATTAAGCCTAAAAGAAATCAGTGAAATTTTACAAATCAGTGAAAGCAGAATTTCACAAATTCACAAAAAACTTCTTAAAAAACTTAGAGAAAGGCTAGTGTAATGGCTGAGATACTTTCCCAAGAAGAAATTGATGCTCTACTTGAAGTTGTCGATGATAACACCGACACACCCATAGCCTCAAATTCAAAAGATGAAAAAGATGAAAGAAATATCGTTGTATACGATTTTAAGCGTCCAAACAGAGTTTCAAAAGAACAACTTAGGACGATTAAAGGCATACATGATAAATTGGCAAGAAATTTAGCCTCTCAAATTTCATCAATGATGAGAAGTATTGTTGAAACTAAACTTCATTCAGTCGATCAGATGACTTATGGAGAGTTTTTAATGTCTTTGCCAAGCCCAACAAGTTTTAACGTTTTTTCTATCAAACCTTTAGATGGAAACTGTGTTTTAGAAATCAATCCAAGCATAGCTTTTCCTATGATAGACAGGCTTTTAGGTGGTCAAGGCGATAGCTATGAAGCTTCGCGTGAGCTTACGGATATTGAGCTTAATTTGCTTGATTCTATTTTGCGTATCATTATGCAAAGACTTAAAGAAAGCTGGGCTACCGTAACTGAAATTTATCCTAGTATAGAAGCTAAAGAATCAAGTCCAAATGTTGTGCAAATCGTATCTCAAAATGAGATTGTGATCATGGTGGTAATGGAAATCATCATAGGAAATTCAAGCGGTATGGTAAATATCTGCTATCCTGTAGTGCATTTAGAAAGTATATTAAGCCGTTTGGCAAACCGCGACATTATGATGGGTGAAACCTCAGCCAAAAAATCACGCAACAAAGAACTTAAAACTTTAATCGGTCGTGCTGAAGTGGTATATGAGGCAATTTTAGGAAAAACCTTAATTAATGTTCATGAATTTCTAGAACTTAAACAAGGCGATATCTTAAGACTTGATAGAGAAGCAGATGATAAAGCTATAGTAAGCATCGATAAAAAAGATGTTTTCTTAGCGCAAATTGGATTGCATCGTTTTAGAAAATCTATTAAAATTTTAGAACTCATACGCACAGATAAAGATGAAATCAAAGAAATTTTGGAAAAATACGAAGAAGAACGTAAAGCTAAAGCTAGTGTTTATGATGAGCCTGAAGAGGAGGATGAAGAAATATGATCAATGATTTTTTAAAAATGTTTACAAATGAATGCATCAGCACCATTGAAGGTTTAACAGGAAAAAGTGCTGAATTTAGCGAATATAAAGAATTTGATGTCAATGCAAGTGATACTTTAAAAGCACCTTTAGTGTATGCTATATTTGATATAGCAAATGGTGGAAAAATAGGAATTTTAGCCGGTGCTGTTTTAATGAGTGCTATTGGTGAATGGATGATGGGCGAAGAAGAGATCACCAAAAACGATAAACTAGGTCCTGATGAAATGGATGCAGCTAAAGAAGCCATCCAAAATATCGTTTCAGCATTTTCTACAACTTTAGGAGCTCAAAAAGACATTCCAAAAATGGATTTTAGTATAGAATCTTGTGAATTTGTGCCTGAAAGCGTAGATTTTAAAGATTTTAAAAAATTATTTTTATATGATGTAAAAATAGGCGATTTAGAAGAACAAGTTTCTTTAGCCATGGATCAAACACTTCACAACATCCTAAGCGGGAAACCTGCTGAAACAGGAAATACAAGCACTGATTCTAATCACAACGCTGAAGAAAAAGCGATAATGCTTAGCGAAGAACTTAAAAATATCAATCTTATCATGGATGTTCGTTTGCCTGTGCGTGTGCGTATAGGCAATAAAAAAATGCTTTTAAAAGATGTTTTAACTATGGATATAGGTTCAGTTGTGGAGCTTAATCAACTTGCAAACGATCCGCTTGAAATTTTAATCGGAGATAAAAGAATTGCTTATGGCGAAGTAGTAATTGTCGATGGTAATTTTGGTGTTCAAATCACAGAAATCGGATCTAAAAAAGAAAGATTAGAGCAATTAAGATAAAATTACTCTATAAATTTAAAAAAATTAGCTATAATCATTTTTTATAGTTTTGCCAAAAAAGGTATTTGATGGATACAAAAATCATAAAAGATGTTGAAAAATTTGAAAATATACCCGAGCTAGAAAAGGCTGTTACTTTTTTTGGTTCAGCAAGACTTAAAGAAGATAATTTTTATTATCAGCAGGCTAAAATTTTGGCACAAAAATGTGCTCAAAATGGTTTTTGTGTGATAAGTGGTGGTGGTGGAGGCATTATGCGTGCAGCCAACGAAGGTGCTTTTTCACAAAAAAATAATACAAATTCAATGAGTTCTGTAGGATTTAATATATTTTTACCTCACGAGCAAAAACTTAATGATTTTGTAGAATATAATATTACTTTTGAGAGCTTAGCCATACGCAAAATGGCTCTTATTGAAAAGAGTCTAGCTTTTGTGATCTTCCCAGGCGGCTTTGGAACACTTGATGAATTGTGTGAAATTCTTACATTAAAACAATTAGAATTTAAAAAAGATGTTCCTATTATTTTGTTTGGGAGTGAATTTTGGCGAGGTTTTGATGAGTTCGTCAGAAATTCTTTACTCAAACTTGAAGTGATTTCTAAAGGAGATGAGTTAAAGTATAAGATCACTGACGACTTGGATTTTATAATTAATACTTTAAAGGAAATTTAATGAAAATTCTAGTCGCTATGAGCGGTGGAGTTGATAGTACAGTCACTGCTTATAAACTTAAAAATTTAGGTCATGAAGTTATAGGTTGTTATATGAAGCTTCATGGCAAACCAAATTACCACGAAGAAAATATCAAAAAAGTAGAAAAAGTTGCAAATTTTTTACAAATTCCTTATCATATTTTAGACTTACAAGAAGATTTTAAAAACAAAGTTTATATGCCTTTTGTGGATACTTATAAAGAGGGTAAAACACCAAATCCTTGCGCTTTATGCAACCGTTTTATCAAACTTGGAAAACTTTTGGAATTTGCTAAAAGTTTAGGTTGTGAAAAACTTGCCACAGGGCATTATGCAAGACTTGAAAACAACTTAATAAAAACCGCGGTAGATGAAAGCAAGGATCAAAGCTATTTTTTGGCTAGTGCAGATAAAGAAGCTTTAAAATATCTTATTTTTCCGCTAGGCGAAATGAAAAAAGAAGATGTGAAAAAATTTGCTTCCACTATAGAGGTTTTAAAATCTTTTGCCACTCAAAAGGAAAGTTCTGAAATTTGCTTTGTTGAAGATACTTATGTGCAAGTTTTAGATCAGTTTATGGATACAAAAATTCCTGGAGAAGTATTAGATAGTAGCGGAAAAGTGGTAGGCAAACATGAGGGCTATATGCACTATACTATAGGCAAAAGAAGAGGTTTTGAAGTGCGTGGGGCACATGAGCCACATTTTGTTTTAAAAATCAATCCTAAGCAAAATCAAATCATCGTAGGAACCAAAGAAGAACTTAAAATCAGTGAATTTAAGCTAAAAAATATCAATCTTTTTATAGACGCTAAAGAGCTTGATTGCGAAGTAAAAATCCGCTATCGTTCAAAATCTACACCTTGTAAGGTAGAAATTTATGAAGACAAAAGCGCAAAAATCACTCTAAAAGATCCTGTTTATGGACTTGCTAGCGGACAAATGGCAGTCTTTTATGATATTGATAAAGTCATAGCAAGCGGTTTTATAGAATAATTTCTAGGAATTAATTCCTAGAAATTATTAATAAAATCCTAAAATTTTCCACCAAATAAGTCCAACAGCTATCATCACTACTATATCAACTATGGAAATCACAAAACCTATACTCCACCATTTTTTAAGAGTTACATAGCCTGTTCCAAAAATAACAGGAGCCGTTCCTGTTGCATAGTGAGTTAGTGCCATCATAACATTACCTGAAGCTATCATAATAAAAGCATAAAGAAGTGGTGGTGCTCCTAAGGCAAGCCCTGCACTATAAAAAACAAAAAACATTGCTGATATATGAGCTGTAGTGGAAGCAAAGAAATAGTGCGTATATAAAAAAGCAAGGCTTAAAAATATCATAATAGAAACTTCTCCAAGTCCCATAGCAGAAGCTAAAATTCCTAATTCTTCGGCTAAAAACTGGGTAACACCAAGTTTTCCAAGTAAAGTTGCCATCATTACAAGAGCTGAAAACCATACCAAAGTATTCCAAGCGGCTTTTTCAGCTAAAACTTCTCCAAAGGTCAAAACTCCACTAATTAACACCAAAGACAACCCAAGCAAAGCCACACTAGTTGCATCAAGAGAAATTCCAAAAAGCAAACCAAAAGTCCCAGCCCACAAAAGTAAAAGCAAGACAAAAACACTAAGCATGATTTTTTCATTATTTTTCATTTTTCCAAGCTCTTTTAATTTGTCTTTAGCAAAAGTGGAAGCATTAGGCGTGGATTTAATTTCTGGTGGAGAAAGAAAATAAAGCACCAAAGGCATCAAAAGCATAGCAGCTATACCAGGTAAAAACATTCCTAAAGCCCATTGTCCCCAAGTTAAATGCACTTCTAAATTTGTAGCTTGTGCTATAAGATCAACCACCAAAGGATTTGGAGCTGTAGCTGTGATAAACATAGCTGATGAAATAGGATTGGCTTGATAATTTACCAAAGAAAGATAAGTGCCTATTTTATTTTGCGTTCCATCTTCAGGAGTGGATTTAAAACTTCTTGCAATAGCTTGAACTATAGGATTTATGATAGCCCCTGCTCTTGCAGTATTTGAAGGAGTAACTGGAGCTAAAATGGTTTCACAAAAAGCTATAGAATAAGCAATACCTAAGGTTTTTTTACCAAAAATACTGATAAAATGATAAGCCAAACGCTCTCCAAGTCCTGTTTTAATAACTCCACGAGCCACAATAATAGAAATCACTATAAGCCAAATAAGAGAATTTGAAAAACCACTTAAAGCATCTTTTATACCCGTTTTAGATTTTAAATTTGATATAGCAGTATTTACCTTTTCATCTATACTCTTTTGAGATAAAAAATCAAGTGCTAAAGTATTTAAAGCTGAAATTTTAGTCTCATCAATAAGTTGTTGCGTAGAAGTTTTTGAAGTAGCTTTGGTGTAAATTTTACTTAGATTTTCAATTTGATAATTTACATCTGTGCTTGATTTTAAAATTTCATCAACTTTTACTTTTAAATTTTTACTTATATTAGCATTGATTAAAGCCTGCAAAGTAGCAGCTTCAACTGCCTCATCCATAGCTGTTTTATAGATATTAGAATTATCTCTTAAAACAATTCCTTCAAGAGTTTTTATATGTATAGCACGTACGGAGCTTTGAGTAGTAGTAATACCACTAAGAGCTACTATAGCAATAGCTATCAAACAAACAGCACCCAAAGGCATTACTTGTAAAATTACTGCCATAATTACAGCAATAAAAAGTCCAAGAAAATGCCAAGAATTATCTTCCAAACCTACAGGTGTAGGTATAAGCCAAAACACAGCTGCAATTAAAATACACAGCACCAACAAGGGAATTTTCTTTCTATCCATTGTTTATCCTTTGATATTGGTAATGTAATTTACAATGCCTAAATTCTAGTTAACCAATATTTTAATAAATCTTAAAATTATAATTTTTAAATAAATTTTTAATTTATTGTTACAAATATACATAATTTTTACTTTATAAAGAAGCTAGCCTGATTGAAAAATAAATAGGGAATTTTAAAATGAAGAAAACCCTTCCCCAGATAACTGCGGCACACACTAAAATCAAGTGCTCTGCTGTGTTCCCACCCTGAAGCGGTGCTTAAAAATAGCATTGCACAGGTCTAAGAAAAGGCTCTAAAATTATATCACAATATACTTAAAAAGCCTTGAGTTAAAAACTAAAACACACATGTATAAATAAGTAACAAATTAGTTATATTTTATATAAATTTTTAAAATTCATTTGTAAAATTATTATTTTATTTTCCAAAAAAGACGATTATAAAGGGTAATTATTATTACAGTAAAGGAAAAAAATATGGAAGTTAAATGGAGTAGAGATTTTAGCATTAAAAATATGCAATTGGACAAACAACACGAACTAATTTTTGAAATTACCAATCTTGCAAATGATTTAGCTCTCAAAATTCAAGAAAACAATACACAGTATAAAGATGATCTAAAACAAATTCTTGCAAAACTATTTCAATACATCAAAATTCATTTTAAAGATGAAGAAAAATTTATGGAAAGCATCGATTTTCCTTTGATTGAAGAACATAAAAAATCTCATCAAATATTAGTAGAAAAAACCAAAGAGCTTTTAGAACATTCAGATAATATTGTAAAAATGTCTCAAGAACTTTCCATATTAACCAAAGATTGGATTTTAGATCATTTTGCTAATGAAGATTTATGGATAGCTAATTTTACAAAAAAAGCCCTACACCTTCAAGAAATCCATTATACCTTAGAACAATACATAAAACTAAAATCAATCAAACAAGACCTAAGAGCCGAAAAAACTCATGATTATATTTGTAATTGTTCTTTGCGTATCCATGCAGTTCCACAGACTATACATCAAGAGCTTGTTAGCAAAGAAAATACTTTAAAATGTGAAAAATGCGGACAAATTTTAGTGCATTTGGATCATTTTGATCTGAATCAAAATTATGAAAAATTAAACCATATCCTTGAAAGCATAGGAGTGTAACAATGAGCTATGAAATAAAAACTTTAGAAACTTTCAATCCTTTTGAAAGTTTAAATCACGAACAAGCAAGCACAGAACAAATTCTTGATTTTAGGGTTATAGATTTTAAACTTCTGTGTTCTAGTGTAAAACCAGCGAAAACAAAAACTTATGAAAGAAAGGATTTTGACTTATTTTATGCAGATGATTTTTTTGTAAAAAACTATAATACCATAATACAAAAATTTCTTATAGAAATTTATCCAAAAACACAAATTTTTCCTTTTACAATCAAACTTAGATCCAACTCCAACCTAACCCATCTAAAAGCCAGTATCAACCTTACAGAAAATTTTAAATATTACCCTAATTTAAAATTTGATATTTTGCAAAATATCTACAAAATAATGATCAAGCAAAAATTTTTAATCTTAAGACTTGATAAAAATTTATTTGACAAGATTGATGATTTTATCTTATCAATACAAAAAAATCCATCTATTAAAGAAATAGAGCTTGAAATTGCCAAAGGTGTAGATAAGATTGAACATAAAAGTGATGAAATTATTTATCATAGAGATGTTAACGAAGAATGTTTTGACGAAAATATTAACTATGATGAAGGAAGTTACTGCAAACCTATTGAAAAAAATGAGCTACTTTTTGAATACATTTATAGAATTCTTGGAAAAGAAGGACGAAATTTAAGAGGAGAGATACTTCATTTAAATCCAATAGCCTTTCTTGATAATCCTTTTATCATAAAAGATGAAAGCATTTACACAGAAGAATTAGAAGATAGAATTAAATATTTTAGTGCCAATTATGGATTTTTAAACAAAGATCATGCAGGATATTGTATTGCAAATAATTTAAAATTATCACAAATAGGGCTTAAAACAACCGGTTCAATCAAAACAAATACCGATGAAAATATAAACTTAGAAATCACTAATTTTGATATAAGTGATGATGCTATTAAATCAGGTATTGTAAATGTTCAAGCTTCAAATATAAAAGTAAATGGGAGTATTGGAGCAACAAAACTTTATGGAAAAAATATCAGCATCAAAGGCTTAACTCATGCAAAAAGCGAAATTTTTGCACAAGATATTTTTATTACAACACACAAAGGAACTTTGCAAGCTGACACTGTATATATAAAAAATTTAGAAAATGGGACAATTATAGCTAAAAATGTATTTGTTGAAAACTGCATGGGTGGAAAAATAGAAGCAGAAAATATTTATATTTGCAATTTACTAACAGATAATACTTTATATCCAAGAAAAAATCTAATCATAACAAACAATATAAAATTTAAAAACAATATCGTAGTTTCGCCACTAGTTTCTATTGAAAACAACTCAGATACAGAATGCGAAAATCTTAAAAATCTAAGCCTTAAAATAAAAAGTAAGCTTGATGACACCATAAGCAAAATGCAAAATTATTATGATTATCTAATCAAAAATCAAATCAAAATCATCAAACTTCAAAAGACTAAAAATCCTAGTGCTATAGAAATGAAATTTTCAAATCTTTATCACGATATCATAAAAAAATACAATCATCTTAGCATTTCGTATAAAAAACTTATAAAATTAAAATATCAAATTGATGCGAAATTAAATTTCTTAAATGAAATGGTTTACAATGTAAAAATATACATAAAAGCCGAAAATATCGGAGAGGATAATTTTTTAAAATTTTATCCTAAAACAAACACCGACCTTGAACTAAAACATCATATAAATTTAAAAGACTATGAAAAGGTTTTATATCTTGAGAAAGGACAGCAAGTAAGTTATATTAAATCAAGCCATAATTATAGCGAAAGTGACATAGAAGAAATTAAAATTATTTTTGAAAAATTAGAAAAAGATAATTCCTAAAAATTATCTTTTCATATTAATGGCTTTTTGTATCATCTGATCGCTTGTAGTGATACTTTTTGAGCTTGCATCAAAAGCTTTTTGAGTTACGATAAGGTTTGAAAGCTCTGTGCTTAAATCAACATTTGATTGTTCCAAGAATCCGCCTTTAAATTTGGCTGTATTAACAACTTGACCATCTTTCATAATAAAACTTGCATCACCGCTATTTGCCGTTGCTGCAAAAATATTATCTCCCATAGCAGCCAATCCTTGCTCATTGATAAAATTATATAAAGCAAGTTTTCCAACTATGGCGTTTTTACCATTGCTAAATTGCGCAACAATACTTCCATCATCGGATATATTGTATTGTTCAAAAAATCCTTCAGCTACACCATCTTGCTGTGTAACTACATTTTTTTCAACGCCTTCTTTAATATAAATCCCGCTATAACCTGAACCAGGTTTGTTAGCATCATAAGGAGAGCCTAAATCAATATTAATTGTTCCACCATTTGGATTTGCAATGCTTGTAATATTGTTTTGAAGCAAAGCACCATTTTTATCAAAAACCATATTTCCTTCAGTTGGATTGCCTACGGCATTGCCATTAGAATCATAAATTTGTGCAATGGCTTTATATTGTATATTATCGCCTTCTTGCGGTAAAACTCTTTCAAGTGTAACCCTTAAAGTGCTTTTACTTCCATCTGCATTATAAATAGGGGATTCTAAAATATCTTTATTGGCTTTTTGTTGCTCTGTTGAAATTTGAGCTGTATCAAGCTTGATACTATTTTCATCCAATCCTTTTAAATCAAGCTCATTGCTTTTAAAATTTAGATTTTCATCTAAAGTTGCTTCAAAGCTTGTTTTTACGCCATTATCATCAGTGAAATTTAAAATGATCCTATCGCCCGCTTTAGCACTAAACACATCTTCTTTGCTAACACTACCACTAACTACATATTTTCCATCTTCAGTTTTTGTAATGTTAAATTTACTAGGATCAAGATCTACTTTAACTACTTCTGTTGTTGTGTTAGTATTTAAACTTCCACTCCATTTTACATTTTGAGTTACTTGAGGAGGTAAATACATATTCACAGGTACTTTAATAGCCCCTTGAGAAGCGGTTGTGCCTATACTGAAAGAATTATTTGAATTTACGGTAAAACCATTATTTACCGGAGTTCCTGTATTAAGATAATCCCCCATAAGCCCCGCTACCCTATCGCTATAGTTGATACCAGTAAAAGCAGGATTCATTGTTCCTAAAACAAAATTTCCATAAGAATCTACCAAATATCCATTGGCATCTCTTCTAAATGATCCATTTCTAGTATAGTAAGCATTGCCATCAGCCCCTAAAACCCCAAAAAATCCTTTTCCTTGCAAAGCCACATCAAATTCGCCATCACTTGCAACAGGAGAACCCTGTTCAAAAACAACTTGAGAAGATGCTGCACCGCTACCATAACCACCTTGAGCAGGGTTGGTTGATTGGGTTGTTATGGTAGTATAAAAAATATCTTTAAATTGAGCATCAGAGTATTTAAAGCCCGTGGTATTGACATTTGCTATGTTATTAGCAGTGATATCAATACCAAAGCTATTGCTTTTTACTCCAGAAATCCCATTATAAAATGAATTCATCATGGCTTATGCCTTTTCCTCTTTGTCGCCATCTTCTGTAGATCCAGACCCAGAAGAATCTCCATCGCTTGAACCACCACTTGAGTCCCCACTTGAACCACTTCCTCCAGTAGATCCAGTAGATGAAGATGAACCAAGCTTATAATCTGTTATTTCTTGTATCGCATCAAAAGGAACTTCTTGTCCAGCCATTTTTGCATAGGCAACACCATCTTTAAAAACAACACCTTCGATAGGATAAGTTCCGTAATTTGCAGTGATTTTTTCACCATTTTTATTGTTATAAACCATTTTAACAGTGTACTCACCATCACCTGCATAAACCCCATCATTATTTCTTCCTGGCCACTCCATAGTAAATAAACCTTGAGAAATAGATTTAGCATCGCTTTTTTCGCTGAAAATAAGTTTATTATTGCTATCATAAATTTCTAGCGTAACACCGTTTTCATCAGAATCTTCAGGCAAATACATTTTAAGAGCGATAAGCTCATCTGCACCTGTAAGTTTGATTTTATTATCTGAAACAGTTGCCATTTTACCAATAGCCCCTAAAGCTGAAGTACTCATACTCGTACTAAAAGAATCAGAAAGCTTTTGCATAGTTTCAACCATTTTTTGCATAGTTGTATTGGTATTTTGTTGCATTTCAAGTGCGCTAAGCTGTGAAGTTTGAGTAAGCATTTTATCACTATCCATAGGATCTGTTGGATCTTGATGCTGAAGCTCTATCAAAAGAAGTTTTAAAAATGCATCTTTATCTAAGGTAGCATTTGGATTGCTCACTATTCCTGAGCTACTGCTTGAATCTGTTCCAGTTGTTCCACTAGTACTTCCTGAAGAAGTAGTACCTGAAGTTGTAGCAGCAGTATTTAAATTCCAATCCGATGATGATATCATTATAAACTCCTTTTTATTTAGTTTTTTATTATTTAAGCAATAAGTGTTCCAACTTAGAAATACTTCGCTAAAACAAGCTCTAGATTGACTTTTTCACTTTCATTTTTTCCATCTAAAGCATCTTTAAAACCATATCCACTACGATTTTTTCCTTGATTTTGATTTTGCTCTCTTTTACCTTGATCGCTAAAATTCATTTCAAGTCCAGTAAATCCCATATTTACAAGAGAATTTTTAAACTCGGCTTGATTTTGGATAAATAAATTCATTGCATTGGTATTGGAGTTGAAATTGATATGAAGGTTATTGCCTCTTTGTATCAAAGTTACCTCCACTTCTCCAAGATTATTAGGATTTAGAGTGATGCTAAGTTTAGTAATAGGCGCTTTATATTGATCCACAGCCTCTTTTAAATCTTGTGAAAAATGTTGCAAAGTCTCTTTAGGAGTGATATTGCGAGCATTGTTTTGTGTTACTTTATTTAAGTCTTTGACTAAAGAATTTAACTCATCTAAACTATTTTTATCTACATTTTCACTGTGCGTTTTTGTTTGCTCTTGAGTAAAAGTTTCTTTATTGGTATTGTTATTAAAATTTGCATTATTCTCTTTGTTTTGAACTACTTGAGTTTTATTTAAATTTTCAAAATTTAATTTTTGATCAAAGAAATTTTGTTTTATATCTTTATTTTCTTTGTTGTTGTTTTTAGGCTCTTTATTTAAACTAAAATCTTTTTGTGTTAAATTTGAAGCTAAATTTTGAGTATCTTTGACAATTTCTTTATTTGAATTTTTATCAAGATTTAAATTTTGATTATTGTTCTTTAAATTTTTATTTTGATCTTGTATATTCTCTTGATTTAAATTGTTTTTTTCTTGATTTTTATTTAACTCTTTATTAAAATCTTTGTTTAAGTCTTTGCTTTCTTTGTTTAAATCTTTAAGACTTGCAAGATCCTGAGTGCTTACATTGTCTTTTAGTTCTTTGTTTGAATTTTTATCTTGTTTTGCGCTATCCTTAATCAAATCTTTAAGATTGTTATCTTTATTTAAGCTGTTTAATTCTTTTTCATCTTTTTTTATTTGCTCATTATTTTTTACATCTTTTGTGTTTTCTTTATTTAAATTATCTTGGTTTTTTTTATCTTTTATATTTAACTCTTCTGTTAAATTTTTTACAAACTCATCATTTTTGATATTTTTTAAAGTATTTTTAGCATCTGTGACATCTTCTTCTGTTTTTGATTTAACTTTATCATTTTTTTCGTGTTTGCTTTCTTTGGATGAAAGTATGGAGTCTAAATTTTTTAAAGTTTGAGAAAGCAAAGAACCGCTATCTTTAGAATTTGTTTTTTGCGTAGAATGAGTGCTTGTAGTATGAGTTGTATTTTGTAAATTGTGATTTAAATTTTTACTCACATTGGAAATTTTATTATTGATGATTTCTTTAAAAACATTATCCACAGCACCCTTAAAAAAATCAGCCTTATCTAAATTTGGAAAAGTTGCTTTAAGATCAAGAAGACGATCTACTTTAATATTTTTTACATTTAAACCCAAATCTTTAGCTATGTCCAAAAGCTCACTAAGATTTGATGCGCCTTTTAAAGCATTAAAATTAGCCTCTGTTTTAATAAGACTTGAAAGTTGAGTAGAAAGATTTGCCAGTTTAACATCTGCTGTATCTGTTTTTAGCTTATCCAATAAAGAAAGAATTTGCATAAAAGAAGCAGATTCGAAAATGCTTATCTTATCACTCTCATCAAAAGCTCCTTTTTGAAGTCTGTTCATCGCTTCATTAACAACTTCTTTTTGACTAATCTTCATATGATCAGGTAAAAATTCATTAGTTTCATCGATAGAATTGAGCAAAGAATTTAAAAAACTCTCTGTATCATCTTGAGTTGAATTTTTACTATCGCTACTTTCATGTTCTTTATTTTTACTTGTTTTACTAAAAGAACTACTAGTAGTAGAAGTTTTACTCGGCGTAAGATTTAAAACATCATTTTGCGGAGCTAAATTTGACATCACTTTTCCTTCAAAAAATTATTTTAAAAATTTATCTACCATTACATTAGGAAATTTTTCTTTCAAATAAGAATCTTCATATACTTTAATCATCTTATCTTCATTTAAAGCAGTTAAGATATTTAAAAGCTCTTCTAAATTTTTAGCATTTAAAATTTTCTCTAAATTTTCTTCATTTTCTAAAATTTCTGTAAGCTCGCTTGAAATTCTTGCCATTTTTTCGTTTTTATCTGATCTAAAAGTTTCTAAAAGTTCTAAAACTTGAAGCAAAACTTCATTTTTTCTTTCAGCTAGATCGCTTTTAAATTCAACAAAAATATCTTCATTTAATGGTTTTGACATTTTAACTTCCTTTTTAAAATTTTAATTTCATAAGTTTTTAAAGCAAGAAGTGTTCCAAGTTTTGATACTTTGTAGTTTAAGTTAAATTTTTGTATAATCTAAGCTTTTAAAAATTTAGCTTTGGAGAAGAAAATTTGGAAAACATTAGAAATATAGCAGTTATAGCTCACGTTGACCATGGTAAAACCACCATGGTAGATGAATTGTTAAAACAATCAGGCACCTTTAGCGAAAGAGAACAAATTTCAGAACGCGTTATGGATAGCAACGATATAGAAAAAGAACGCGGTATTACCATACTTTCAAAAAACACAGCGATCAATTACAAAGGTACAAAAATCAACATCATAGATACTCCAGGGCATGCTGATTTTGGCGGAGAAGTAGAACGCGTTTTAAAAATGATTGATGGAGTTTTGCTTTTAGTAGATGCTCAAGAAGGCGTTATGCCACAAACTAAATTCGTGGTTAAAAAAGCTTTATCTTTAGGGCTTAAACCTATAGTTGTAATCAACAAAATCGACAAACCAGCTGCTGATCCTGAAAGAGTGATCAATGAAATTTTTGATCTTTTTGTAGCCCTAGATGCAAACGATGAGCAACTTGACTTTGCCATAGTTTATGCTGCAGCAAAAAATGGTTATGCTAAGCTTGATCTAAACGATGAAAGTGATAATATGGAGCCACTTTTTAAAACCATACTTGAACGCGTTCCAGCACCAAGTGGCACAAATGACAATCCTTTACAACTTCAAGTTTTCACTTTAGGGTATGATAATTTCGTAGGTAAAATAGGCATTGCTAGAATTTTCAATGGGGTTGTAAAGAAAAACCAAAGCGTAATGCTTGCAAAAGCTGATGGCACCAAGGTAAATGGTAGAATTTCAAAGCTCATTGGCTTTATGGGCTTAGAAAAAATGGATATTGAAGAAGCAGGAAGTGGAGATATCGTAGCTATAGCAGGTTTTGAAGCTTTAGATGTGGGTGATAGCGTTGTAGATCCAAACAATCCTATGCCACTTGATCCTTTACACATTGAAGAGCCGACTTTAAGTATAGTATTTTCTGTAAATGATGGCCCATTAGCAGGAACTGAAGGAAAACATGTAACTTCAAATAAAATCGCTGAACGCTTAGAAGCTGAAATGAAAACTAATATCGCTATGAAATACGAAAGCACAGGCGAAGGCAAATTTAAAGTAAGCGGTAGGGGCGAACTTCAAATCACTATTTTAGCTGAAAATATGCGTCGTGAAGGTTTTGAGTTTTGTATGGGAAGACCTGAAGTTATCGTAAAGGTTGAAGATGGGGTTAAAACAGAACCTTTTGAACATTTAGTTATCGATGTGCCTGAGGAATTTAGCGGTGCGGTAATAGAAAAACTTGGCAAAAGAAAAGCTGAAATGAAAACCATGGCACCAACAGGCGATGGACAAACAAGACTTGAGTTTGAAATTCCAGCACGCGGACTTATAGGTTTTAGAAGCCAGTTTTTAACCGATACTAAAGGCGAAGGCGTGATGAATCATAGCTTTTTAGAATTCCGTCCTTTTAGCGGCGCGGTTGAAAAGCGTAACAATGGAGCTTTAATTTCTATGGAAAATGGCGTGGCTTTGGGGTATTCTTTGTTTAACCTTCAAGAGCGTGGAGTGCTTTTCATAGAGCCTCAAACTAAAGTTTATACCGGTATGATTATAGGTGAGCACTCTCGTCCAAATGATTTAGATGTTAATCCTATCAAAGGAAAGAATCTTACCAACGTAAGAGCGAGTGGAAGCGATGATGCAATCAAACTTGTACCACCTAGAAAATTAAGCCTTGAAAGAGCTTTAGAGTGGATAGAAGAAGATGAACTTGTAGAAGTTACTCCTGTAAATGTGCGTGTTCGCAAACGCTATCTTGATCCAACTCAAAGAAAAAGAATGGAAAAAGCAAAATCTTAATGGATTTAAAAAGCTTAGAAAATAATAGACTTCATATACTTAAACGCTTAGGAATCTTAAAATTCCTAAGCATTATCGAAGCCTTACTTGTAGGTTTTTTAGCCTTTGTTTTTATAAGAGATGCCTTAATCGCAGTAATTTTAGCTGTTTTTGTGGGTGTTTTTTTCTTTCGTTTTACAACCAAAAAACTAAAACTCGCACAAAAAGAATTACAAATTGATGCTTTAAATTTGTTTTTGCGTCGTTTTGGGGCGAAATTTAAAAAGCAAAGTTTAAGCCAAAAAGACTTTTTAAAACTAGGACTTACAAAGGATTTGAAAGAATTTAAAAGTCAAAACTGCTTTGAATTTAAGGATTTTAAAATTTATGATATTCAGTTTTTAGACGAAAACAAACGCTTTTTTTGCGGAATTTTACTCGAAATTTCAAAAGCAAACAAAAATCCTAGCTTTGAAAACGAAGAACAAATTTATATCAAACTTACAGATAAAAATTTCACTTTAAATCATATCTTTTCTAAAGAAAATCATTATCTTATCGCTACTTTAAGCAATCCTTTCTTTATAGATATAAAAAAAGATTTAGAAAACAATTTCAAAAATTTAGAAGAAAATCTAAACTCTATAAAAAACAAACTATTTAAATAATTAACATAAAGTTAATATCATAAAATTTTAATAAATATTAATTATATACTTTAAAAATATATTACTTTTAGTAACACTTTAAAATTTAATTTTATTTAAATTATTCTTATTATGCTTAATATTTAAGAAAAAATACACTAAAATCAATTTGAACTGCAAATAAAAAGGAGGAAAATCATGAAAAAACACATTTTATTGCTTGGTTTATGTCTTAGTTTGAGTCTTAGCGCTAAAAGCGTGAGTGATTACAAAGTAGGAGAAGAATTAAGCGACAAGGAAGGAGTAGAGTATTTTAAGGAACTTTCCAAAAGACCTGTGCAAGAATGGCCAAATAAAAATTTAAGCATCAATGATGTTCCAAAAGGCAAGCAAGGGGATTTAATCCGTTATGGCATAGAGCTTTTAAGCAAGACAGAAAGTACTCTAGGACCCTATAGCAAGCTAAAAAAGACAAGCAACGAAGTAAACTGTATTTCCTGTCACATGGACAATGACGGCAATGGTTTACCAGGGACAAAAAAATATGTTATTCCATTTTTAAATGTCCTAAACAATTATCCAAGACTTGATATAGAAACGATGAAAATCATCTCTGTTGAAGATAGAATTCGCGGAATGGGCGGAACTGACTCTCATAGATTTCCTAATGATTCTAAAGAAATGAAAGCAATTTTAGCTTATTTTAAATGGCTAAAAGAAGCTTATGGTATCAAAGACGGCGTAAAGCTTGAAGGAGATTTTTTCGCTAAGATGAATTTTCCAAATCGCCCAGCTGACCCTGTGCGTGGAAAAAAACTCTTTGAAGAAAATTGCGTTGCTTGCCATGGCGAAAGAGGACTTGGGGTAAAAAATGATAATTACGAACAAGGTGGTGGACATTTATATCCATCTTTACTTATCTATCCTGATGGTGGACACATGGCTATGATACCATTTTTAGCAAGATTTTTAAAATCAGCCATGCCTTTTGGTGCGAGTGCGGATAATCCTATATTAAGCGATGAAGATGCACTAGATATAGCAGCTTATGTCAATACAGGTTTTGTAAGAATGCCTATAACCACTACAGAAAATCGTGCAGGACTTGATACAGCTTATAGCAAATCCCCATCATTAAAACCTGAGTATTTTGCTTCACCACAACAAAATTTAGACCCTAAAGAATACATAAAAGTAAAATACGGACCTTGGAAAAATCCAAATCACTTCCCAGGAGAATGATTAATTTTGGGCTTAGCCCAAAATTAATCCTCATCTTTTGCTAAATTTTCAAGGCTTTTAATGCCTTCTTCGCCTATCAAATTTCCACCTTGTAAGTCGCTAAATATCGCGTTTAAAGAACTCACTATGGCAGTGGAATTAAAACTTAGATTTTCTATAGCTCTTTCTCTTTTTTTCCATATATTTTGCAAAGCCCTTTTTTCAGCTTCTAACTCTTCTTTCATATTTTGGTAAGTTTTGAGTATAAAAGTGATTTGCGTGTTAAATTCCTTGGAATTTAAGTATTCGTATAAAATGTGATTTTTTTCATCTTTGTTTTGCAGGGCATTTTTGAGTTTATAAGCGTTTATAATGCTTTCTCTAAGCACTGCTAAAACACCTTTGAATTCATTAAAAGTACAGATCAAAATTCCTTCTTTAAAATGCGTTTTTTCTTTATCTTTTGGCATAGTTTTTGTAATCAAAACCGCTATATCACTTTTTGCAGCTATGCTGTCTAGTTTAAGTTTATCAAGCCATTCTTTGTTAAATTCTTTAGTGCGTTTGCTCTCATATAAAATACTTCCGCAAATATTTCCAAAATTATCCTTTACTATATGCAGACAATCGGCTCCATTTACGCCTTTTGGCACTTCTTTTACTTCATCGCTTAAATACTCACTTTGTATGTATTCTTCTATGAGTAGTTCGGCTGCTTCGCCTTGGAGTTGCTGTGAGCCTTGTTCTATCCTGCGTTGTGCGTCTTCTAGCTTTTGAGCTACACTTTTAAAATTCGTTTCTAGTTCTTTGTACTTAAGATCTTGTTCTTGAGTATTTTTTTGAAATTCAAGACGCATTTTTTCTCTTTCAAATTCCAAATTTTTGCTTTCTTGTTCTTTAAATTCTTTAAAAGCCTCTTCTTTGGCTTGAAATTTCAATCTTTCTTCATTTTCTTTTTGCTCTCTTTTTAGCCTTTCATTTTCAGCCTTTATGCTTAAAAACTCGCTAAGCTCTTTGCTTTTTTTCTCGAGTTCTTCTTGCATGATTTTCATTTCATTTTCATGCTCTTTGTTAAATTTCTCGCTGAATTCTTTTTGGAAATTTTGCTTTTGTATAAGAAGTTCTTGTTCAAATTTTTGCTTTTCTAAAAGAAGCTTTTGGCTTACTTGCTCGTTTATGAGTTTTTCTTGTTCTATCTTTTGAGTTTTTAAATCATTTAAAGCTTTGGTATATTCAGCTCTTTTAGCATTTACCTCATCATCAAATTCTTTTTTTTGTTTTAGCATTTCTTGCTTAGCTTTATCTAAAATTTGAGCATATAAAGCAGCGCTGATATCGATAAAACTTCCACAACTTGGGCATTTGATTTGTTCATTTTGGTTTAAATTTTGCATAAAATTTCCTTAGAATTTTTCCCTAAATTTAACATAGAAAAACAAAGATTATTCTAAGATTGACTTGTTAAAATCATTCTTTTAGAATAATTAGGATTACAAATGCAAAAACACACCAAAATTCACGGCTTTGCTAAATTTAAACTCATCGTTATCCTTGCTTTGATGTCAAGCATAGCACCACTTTCTACAGATATGTATTTGCCTGCACTTTCTCATGTGGAGCAAAGTTTTCAAACTAATTCTTTTTTAACCCAACTTAGTATCGCAAGTTTTTTTATCGCTTTTGCTTTAGGACAGCTTATATATGGGCCTTTAAGTGATATTTTTGGGCGTAAAATTCCAGCTTTGGTGGGGATATTTTTCTTCATCGTTTCGAGTTTGTTTTGTATGATTATCGATGATATTTATGCTTTTATCGCTTTGAGATTTTTTGAAGCACTTGGGGGTTGTGCAGGTGTGGTTATCGCAAGGGCTATTGTCAATGACTTGTTTGAGATCAAAGAAGCTGCAGGGATTTTTGCTTTGATGATGGTTTTTAGTTCTCTTGCTCCTATGCTTTCGCCAACTTTTGGGGGAATTTTGCTAGAGTATTTTTCATGGCATAGTATTTTTGCGACTTTGTTTGCTTTGGGAATTTTGCTTTTTTTGATGATACTTTTTGGTTTAAAAGAATCCGCACCTCATCTTAAAAACAAAAAATTTTCCCATCATGAAGCGATGAAAAGCTACAAATTTGTTTTAAGCGATAAACGCTTTTTAGTTTATATACTATGTGCTTCTTTTGCTTTGGCGGCGATGTTTGCTTATATCACAGGATCAAGCTTTGTTTTTACGCAGTTTTTTAGCTTAAGTGAGCAAAAATTTGCCTTGCTTTTTGGGGCAAATGCTTTAGGTTTTGTCATCTGTGCAAATATCAATGCAAGATTGGTTTTAAAATACGAAAGCGAAAAAATTTTGGCAAAAGCTTTGATGATAATGTTTATATCGACCGTGATTTTACTTGTAAATGCCTTTTTTCATCCAAATTTCTTGCTTTTTGAACTTAGTATTTTTACAAGTATCGCTATGCTTGGTTTCATCGCACCTAACACCACGACTTTGGCTATGGCAAGGTTTAAAGAACATAGCGGAACTGCTTCTGCGGTGCTTGGAACGGTGCAATTTGGTTTTGCAGGGCTTATTTCTTTTGTGGTTGGGGCTATTAACGCAAATACGCCGATAATCCTTGCTTTTGTAATGTGTGCTTGCGTATTGGTTGCAAATATGATATATTTTCTAATCAAAATAAAGGAGAAAAAATGAAAACAAATAATATCTTTATGGCTTTAGCCATAGTTTTGGCAAGTTTGATTCTAGCTTTTGGATTTAACAAGGCTTTAAGTGATTTTAAAACACTTGAAAGAAGTGTAAGTGTAAAGGGTTTAAGTCAAAAAGAAGTCGAAGCGGATACTTTGATACTTCCTATAAAATTCACAAGATCAAACAACAATCTTACAAATTTATACGAAGAACTAGAACAAGATAAAGAAAATATCATCAAATTTTTAAAAGAACAAGGCGTAAAAGAAGATGAGATCAGCTACAACTCGCCAAATATCATAGATCGTTTAAGCGATCCTTATAGCAACGACACTCAAGCTGCATACCGATACATAGGCACTGCGAATTTACTCATCTATACTCAAAATGTAAAGCTTGGAAAAAGCATACTAGAAAACATTTCAAGTCTTGCAAAATTTGGTATAGTAACAAAAATCGATGATTATGATATAGAATACCTTTACACCAAGCTAAATGATATAAAACCACAAATGATAGAAGAAGCAACGCTCAATGCTAGAAATGCAGCGATAAAATTCGCACAAGACTCAAACAGCCATCTAGGCAAGATAAAAAAGGCTTCTCAAGGACAATTTAGCATTAGCAACAGAGATAAAAACACCCCTTATATCAAAACCATAAGAGTGGTTTCTACTATAGAATACTACTTAAAAGACTGATGATAAAATTTCAAGCTAAGCTTTAAGGCTTAGCTTGGCACTATGGAATTTTTTCGTGCGGTCTTTTGGAGTGAGAAAAGAACTAAAGCTAAAAGTATGGTATATAGTATGTTTAGCACTATTAAGCTTGGATAATTAAAAAATTTATCAGATTCGTTTGCGATTTTTCCTATTAAAGGGTGAATTACATTAGGTTGTTTTATGAGCATTATAATAAATACTATATATGAAAAGATAAGCACCACATATCTACCAAAAAACAAAGATTTGGTATAAACTAAACAAATATATAAACTAACAAACAAAGTATTTATAAGTAATGAATATCCAAAGTCTTTACCTAAATTTAAAAAAAATCCAAATAATGAAAATAACACATAAAAAACACAAGGGATAAAGGATGCGAACAATAAGCTTTTAATCAAATTCAAAAAATCACCAATGATATATATAAAATTTATGTTTTGTTTTTTTGAAACATTGTTTTTCTTTTCATATGAATCTAATTTACAAACAAAAAAACCACATCCAAAAACTACAAAAATAGTGCTTATGATATCAAAATAAAGCCTAAATTTATCAAAAAATCCAAATAAAGTTAAAATCGCTCTTGTATCTTCTAGTTTATCATCGTGAAGCCAAGTAAAACCAAAAACAAACAAAGCATACAAAGCAATTAATAATATAAGATTATTAAAAACCTTTAAAAAGTCTGTATGATGATCACAAAGCTTTCTATAAAATCCTAAAAGTAAAAAATCCATAAAATCCCGAATTCTCGAAACATTTTTTTCTAAATCTGTCGTATTTTTTACATTCTCACCCCTTTTATCCCAATTTTGTTTTAGCTCTATCTCTTTACAATAAAGCTCGTATTTATGAAAATTTGAAGCGTCTAAAAGATTATTATCTTTTATCAAGGCATTTTTAAAAGTCCTAAAAGAATCTCTAAAATCATTTGCAAATTTATCTAAAGATTTTTTGTTTTCTATATTTTTATTAAAATCTTCATATTCTTGTTTGATTCTCTCTTGTAAATCATCAAAAGTAAAATTTAGATTCGCATTTACAGCATTTAAATTTCCTCTGAAAATCGCTTGAGAAAAATTTGGAGTTTTATTAAATCTCACTCCATAAAAATTAGCAGTTTTTTCAAATTCACACTCGTGGAAATCAGCGTAATTTTTAAAAATAGAATTATTGAAATAAACATTATCGTTAAATTTTCCTTTAATGGTAACCCTATCTTCAAATACACAATTATCCATTTGAAAACTATCTAAGCATTCTTGAAAATTTAAATAAACTTCTTTTTTAAAATTACAATTTAAAAAAGAAAGTTTTTTGATTTGTTCTATGGGTGTTTTCTTATCTATTTTATAATCAAATATACAATGATTAAATATTAAAGGATAGGTTTTAAACAAATACAATAAATCATCATAAGAGCATTGTATTATTCTTTGCTCTTCGATAGCAGTTTTATTTTGATTGCGTTCGTAAGGTTCTATTTTAGGAGCAGAATCAATGTAAAATACATTATCGACAAAACAACAAAAATCTAATTTTAAAATTTGTTTTATTTCTTCTTTTCCTAAAGATACATAAACTTTTTGTGGAATACTTGATAATATTTCTTCTAAATTTTTTGGACATTTAAATTTATTGTTTATTTTTCCTTTTATATCTCCAATAATATCTTGTATAATTTTATTAATTAATTCAGGTTTTAAAAAAGTATTAGCTTTTTTAATTTCTTTTTTAATTTCTTCTTCTATGATTTGTCTTTGTTCTTTTGTTAGTTCTTCCATTATTTCCCTTCTATGATTTTTATTTCTTCTTCGGTTAAGTTATAAAGTTTATAAACCAAAGAATTGATTTTATTTTCTAACTCTTGGGTGTTTGCGTTTTTGTCTTGTTCTTTGGCTTTTAAAATTTCATCGACTAAATTTATAAGTTCATCGGCTAATTTTTCATTTTTGGAATTTATTTTTGGTATAGGAAGTTTTTCTATATATTGTCTTATCCACCTAAAAGCACCTTGTCCTAAGTGAGATGATATATATTGCATATAATAAACAATTAGTCTAGAATTTAAAATTGCTAATAAATACTTATAATCACAATGCGTAAAGAAATAGCAAGTTTGATTTGTAAAAAAATTTGAATTATCATATACAAAACAAGCTTCTTTGGTCATTTCTGCCCAAACTATCTTTTCTTTTTCAAATTCTTCATAATAAGCGATATTATCTTGAGTTTCAAACCATTTATTGCTAGTTTTCTTTCTACAACCTTTTTCTCCGCTTTGTTCTATGTGTGGTAAAAATTGAGATAAATATTGCTTTAAAGCAGGATATTGTTCTATATCGATTTTTAAACTTGGAAAAGTTCCTATCACCCAAAGTCCCGCCCACTCGTAACTATATCTTTTTATATCGCGTCCGCGTAGCATTTTGCGTATGAGTTTGGCGGTGCGTTCTTTTTCAGCTTCATCTTTGCAATTTGCTAAAATTTCATTTCTTTTTTCAGTGGTGATGATAAAGGCTTCATTTAAACCCGTTTTTATCCCATAGTTGATATTAAGCCCATACCATTCTTTAAGTGGAGTTCCTATGCGTTCTATCTTGGCCTTTAAAGCACTAGTATTCTCATCGCTAAAAGTGAAGCTTTCTTTGCTTAAAGAATTTTGCGAAAATTCTGCAAAGTCCTTATATAAGCCAATGTCATAAGCACAAGTTTTTAAAATTTCATTGCTTAGGGCAAGGTATTTGAATTTATTATCTTTGCTTTTTGATTTTTCAAAACAAAGTATAGAAGTATCCACTGTAGCACTATCAAAAACTTTTATGCCGTTTAAATCAGTGTATTCTAAAAACTTAACATTTTTAAGCAAAAATTCACGCAAAGCTTCCCCATATCCTGCACGCGTGTATTTGTTAGAAGTGATATAGCTCAATACCCCCCCCCCTATCTTTTAAAACATTAAATCCTAGTTCATAAAAATAAGTATAAATATCGCTCGTGCCTTTATAAACCTTATAATTTTTAGCTAAATGGGGCTTGAGTTCTTTAAGCTCTTCTTGTCTTATATAAGGTGGATTGCCGATGATGAGATCAAAGCCTTTGAAATTTCCATCATCGTCCAAAATTTCAGGGAATTCAAAACGCCATTCAAAAGGATGATTGCTTTCTAGGTTGAAGATATTGTCGTATTCTTTTTTAAGATTTGCAAATTCTTTTATGGCTTCTTTTTCATCAAAGTCAAAAAGAGTCAAATTCGCACTAACAAAGAATTTCAAATTTTCATCATCTACGGCTAAGAAATTTCCGTATTTTTTAGAGTATTTTTCACATTTATCGTTAAAGCCTTTCATTTCTTTTTTAAATTTATCCGCAAAGCAGAAATTTTTAAAAGAAATTTTGAGATTTTTTATCTCTTGGTTGATGCGGCTTTTATCTGTGTAAAAGCCTTCTTTATAGTCTTTTACTATGCGTTTGTATTTGCCCATGCGTTCTTTGATGTTAGGATAGTGGTTTAGGCTTTTGACTGTTTCAAAGTAAGATACCAAAGAATTTCCGCATTTTATGTTTATATCGATATTTGGCAATGTTTTAAGATCGTGATAAGTCTCATCATCAAAGCTTTGATAAAAACTATGTTTTAAAAGCTCTATCCAAAGCCTTAGCTTGGTGATCTCGCATGAGTTAGGGTTGATATCGACTCCAAAAAGGTTATTTTCTATGATGTCTTTTTTGGTATGAAAAAGTTCTTGCTGGATAAGATGGGCTTTATCTTTAGGCGTACTTGGGCGTTTATACTCTATAAACTCGCCTTTTCTACCCGTGATGAGAATTTCATCGTTTTGTACTTCTAGGTAAAACTCTTCATCAAAAAGATTTAGCTCATCATAAATGCTTAACATAACATTTAAAGCAGAAACCAAAAAATGCCCGCTTCCCACTGCAGGATCGCAAATTTTTATGGAATTTAAAAGCTCTTTTTGTGCTTTTTTGTCTTCTTTTCTTAAAGACTTTCTTAGTTCATTTATATTTTTAGCATCAAGATCAAATTGAGCGTTGAATTTATCAAGCACAACTTTTGTGATGCTTTCTTTACACATATAAGAAGTGATAAAGCTTGGCGTGTAAAAACTCCCTTCTTTGTAGCCATTGAGTTTTTCAAACACATTTCCTAAAACGCTTGAACTTATGAGTTCTTTTTGGCTTAAAATTTCGCTTTGCTCATCATCACTACCAAAATCAAAGCTATCCAAAAATTCAAACAAGTATTCCAAAAGCCCCACTTGTCCTTTTTTAGCCTTGCATTTATCATCTTTTAGCACGGTGTTTTTATAGTAAAAAAGCTTTAAATCATTGCTTAAGCTTGAAATTTCAAGTGTGTTTTCTATGCTTTGTTTTTCAAATAAAGAAGAATTTAAATAAGGCAGATAAGCAAATTCGCTTTTCTTTCTCGTGCTTTTTTCTTTGGCTAAAACTTCAAAGAAAAGTTCGCTAAGCTTATCAAAATCAGGGATTTTTTTGAAATTTAAAAATTTCAAATTTTTATCATCATTAAAACGCACCAAATTTGACTCTATAAGCTTTAAAAACAAAATGCGATTAAGCCATAAGATCAAAAGTTTTAAGATGGTTTCAAAATTTTCTTCTTTAAGCTTAGAATTTATAGCGGTGTAGAAAGTTCCTTGCTCTTCTTTACTTTCTTCGCTTTTTGTGATGATGAGCTTTGAGTTTTGTTTGCTCTCATAAAGCCCTAAGATGTATAAAAGCTCTTTGTAAAAAGCGTTGTTGAGTGAATTTGCATCGTTGGGGTTAAACTCACCTAGCAAACAATCCTTGCTAAAAATTTTAAACAAAGGCTTAAGCTTACTAAAGCTTAATTTATCTTGCTCTAAGATAGGTTTTAAATCCACAAAAAGCCCTTTTAAAGTGCTATCGCCATTTAAAATCTTTTCAAATTCTTGATAAATTTCATCGGTATTGCCTTTAAAAAGCGAGTTTTTGCTTTCAAAATTTTCAAAAGCTTCTTTAAAATACTTATTTTTATTAAAAAGCTCTTCAAACAAATCCGCCTTAAAGATAAAAAAGCTATAAAAATCCGTGATGATGATGTGCTTAAGCGATGAATTTAACGCTTTTCTTTCGCGAAGATAGTATAAAATGCACTCATGCAAAGCCTTGCAATTAGGTTTGCTTTGACTAAAAAATTCTCTAGAATGAGGCAGTTTTGCTTCGATGATGACTTGGGTAAGGCCATCTTTTTTTAAGGCCAAGTCTATACCGCTGTTGCCTTTGTGTATGCTTTTGACTTCGCATTGAAAAGATAAATTTTCAAAAAATTTGCTAAGAGCGTTTGCCACAAGGGAATCTTCGTTGTTTTTAAGATTGTTTTCTAAATTTATTTTATAGTCTTTTAAAGTTTTGATAAATTCGTTTAGTTCTGTTTCTAAGATAGGCTTTTTGCGGTGGTAGGGATTTAAAAATTCTTTTTCATTTATAGCTTCAAATTTCATATTGCACCTTTTTTCAAATGGTTTCTATTTTATCAAAATTTTACTTTAAGAAAATGGAAATTTAATTTTTTAGTGTTATAATGTTAACTAATACTATATAAGGGGTATAGATAATGGAAAATCTAGAAACTAATACGCTATTTAACGAAAATTTATATGATGGTTTGGATGAAAAAGATAGTAAAGAAAAAGAAATTTACCCTATAAAAGATATAAAAATTGATAAAAAAAGCTATAGTGTTTATGAAGCAAATCGCAGAATAATAAAAAAAGATTTTATTTTAACACCGGAATTTCAAAGAGATCAAAGGTGGAATAATAAACAAAAATCAGAGCTTATAGAATCTATATTAATGGGAATTCCTATCCCTGTGATATATGCCTATCAAACAGAAGATGGAAAATTAGAAATAGCAGATGGGAGACAAAGACTTGGATGTTTAAATGAATTTTTAGAAGACGCATTAATCTTGAAAAACTTAAAAATACTGACAGAATGCAATAATAAAAAATTTCATCAATTGCAAGCGCAGGAAAAAACAAGAATAGAAGATTATCAGATAGATATGTATATAATATCTCCTCAAACACCAGAAAAAATCAAATATGATATTTTCGATAGAGTTAATCGTGGCGGAACAAAAATCAATAATCAAGAAATGCGTAATGCTTTATACAATGGGACTTGCACTAAAATAATAAACACAATGAGTGAATACAGCTCATTCAAAGAAGCGACAGGGTATCCAAATAGCAAAAATATGAAAGATCGATATTTGAATTTAAGATTTCTTTCTTTATATTTTTGTTTAACAAAAAAAATAAATTTGGAATTATTTACCCCTATGGATGATTTTTTAGCAAAATTTATGAAAATTATAAATGAAACTTATAAAGAAGAGAATTTTCAAAGCTTTCTAAAAAACTATGAGGAAGTAATGAGATTTATCGCGGATAAGTACAAAGATAATTTATTTAGATTTGAAACTAAAGATATTCATAAAACCAATAAAAGAAAATTAAGCATGGCGCTATTTGAAGCTTTAACTTCTGCATTTATGTATGCAAAAGAAAATCAAAGACCTTTTCCCTTAAAATACCAAATAAATCAATTTAAACAAGAACTTGATAAACCTGAAAAAATAACCTATGGTATCGATAGTAAAGAAAATATCGAATTTAGAATCAATAAGGCATTGGAGCTTATTAAATGATACACAAATTACACATAAAAAACTTTAAATTGATTAAAGATAATAATTTTGATTTTAAGCCATTAACTGTAATCTCTGGAACAAACTCGTGTGGAAAATCTTCAGTATTACAAACGCTTTGTTTTTTTATAAACACAAATATTTTAAATATAGAAAAGTCTATGTATATACAAAATTTTACTAGAAATTTATATATTTTTGATCAAATGAGAAATAAAGATTTACATGAAGATTCAATTCATATAGCATTAAACGAAAAAAATATAATAAATATTACAAAGGAAGAAACAACCAAAAATGCTGAATATTTATTTGATTTTGAAGAAAATTTCTATTATTTACAATCTAATAGAAATTTAATTCAAGATATCGAAAAAATACAAAACAATATCAAATTTGGAGTTTCTGGTGAATATATAGGCAATTATTTTTCTGCAAATAGTTTAAAAAGTATTGATGAAATTTTTTATGAAAATCCTAACAGCAATAAAATTTTAAATTATCATGTTGATAAATGGATAAAAGAAATATTGGATTTAGAAATTTCCTTTACAACAAATGAAAATATAGACATTATACTCAATAGATTCAAAGATAAAAATTTTTCTAATTATTTCCTGCCATCTAATATATCCACTGGCTTAAATTTTACTACCAAGATTATTATTATTGGGTTATCTCTAAAAAAAGGAGATATATTTATAATAGAAAACCCAGAAATTCATTTACATCCAAAAGCTATCTCTAAATTTGTAGATTTCTTTGCATTTTTGGTTTCAAAAGGAATTCAAGTTATCATCGAAACTCATTCTAATTATTTTTTAAGCAAATTAAGATATATAAATTTCAAAAAAGAACTCAAAGACGAAGACTGTATTATTTACTATAAGGATCAACAAACAGATTTTAAACCTATTTTTATAAATTTTGGAAAATTCTGCAATGAAGATGGTGTAAAAACTAGTTTTCCTACTGGGTTTTTCGATACTGATTTAGAAAAACTGATGGAAATTAGATGAATTTTTCACTAGTGCTTGATGATGATATATTAATAGAATTTGAGAAATTTAAAAAATCTCTCGAATTTGATAAAAATATTATTGAAAACATGTTGAAATATTATAAGCCAACACACTTAATAAATCTGAATCAAATTAGCAAACTAGAAAATTTAAATCTAGCTATAGATCATGACTTAAAAGCTATCTTTATCCAAAGTGGTTATGCTAATTTAACCCTAGAGGAACTTTCTCGAAAAACTATCCTAAAAATTATTCTTACAAATGAAAAATCTAAATCTTTTCCTTATCTTTATATAAAAGATGAAAAAATAGAAAACAATATATGTTCAACATTTAAAAAAAGAGAATCTAGAAACAAAGCTTTTGAATATTTTAAAAATTTATTTTTAGAAGCTAATAGTATTTTTATATATGATAATCATTTAACAAGCAACAATTTAATCAATTTTATAAATATATGTAGTATTGATAAAGATATTTATCTGCCTAGAGATATTTACAATAAAATAAATGCTAATAACCAAATGATAAAAATAGATAGACAAAATCATCACTACTCGGGTTGTCACGATAGGTATATTTTAATATATTATCCAACCTATAAAATAGAACTGATATTGACTAGCGGGATAGATTATTTATTAGATACAACCAAAGATTTTACTTATATTGTTAGAGTAATCACATCTTCTATCTCTTAATAAAGTACTTTAATTATATTTATTTGCTAATTTATTTCAAACACCATCTAAAACAACAATAAAAATAAACATAGGATTTATATATAAAGTAAGTAATGAAGACATTTAACAAGTC
>NZ_RYYK01000007.1:0-96391 GCF_004379055.1 Campylobacter sp. US42a | reverse complement strand
GACTTGTTAAATGTCTTCATTACTTACTTTATATATAAATCCTATGTTTATTTTTATTGTTGTTTTAGATGGTGTTTAGAATTGTGTTTAAAAAAGAGTTTGTTACTGGTTAGGGTTTTTAGAGAGAATAGGGTGTTTTTAGGGTTTGGAAAGTTTAATATATTTGTATGAAAAGTAAAATAAATTAAATTTTATTCACACATTCTTTAAAGACTTTTCCACGCTCTGCGTAAGAGTTGAACTGATCTAAACTTGCACAAGCGGGACTTAAAAGAGCCACTTCATTGACTCTTAAGTGATTTGAAATTTCATTTACAGCTTTAGATAAAACTTCACATTTATAGGCTTTCAAATTCGCTTTTTTTGCATAATCAAGCATTTTTTCAGTACTAATACCTATAGCATAGAGTTCTATATCAAATCCTTTCATAAAATCAAATAAATTGCTAAGATCTACACCCTTATCATCTCCCCCTATGATAAGATGGATTTTTTTATCTTTATAGCGACTAAGTGCAGCCATTACAGCACTTTCATTTGTAGCTTTAGTGTCATTTACCCAAAGCCTATTTTGACTGTCTTTAAGCTCTTCGAGTTTATTTTTTTCCATTACAAAGCTATTTAAAAGCTCATAGCTTAAAGCATCAAGTAGAATTTTTTCTATAGCTAAAGCCATGATAGCATCGAGTAAAAAAGGATTTTTAAAGGAAATTTTTTCCGTATCAATGCCAAATTTAACAGCTAGATCTTTTTCATCTTCATAGCTTATTTTATGAGCTTTTGTTGGAGTATTTGCATAAATTTTAGGCAGTATTACTACATCACATTCATTCATTCTTTTTAAAACGCTTAGCTTATCTTGAACATAATTATCAAAACTTCCATGCCAAGAAAGATGATCAGGACTTATAGGTAAAAGTGCATAAATTTCAGGTTTAGCTTTATGAGTGTAGTGTAGGGTAAAAGATGAAGTTTCAAGTATCCAAAGTTTTGCATAAGGATTAAGCTCTGCTAAAGGAGTTCCAACATTTCCACCCATAACAGCACCAATGTGTGATAATAAATGTGTAGCCATTTGAGTGGTAGTGGTTTTGCCATTGGTTCCGCTTATCCAAACGGATTTTGGCATGATATCATAAAAAAAGTCATATTCACTTTGTAAATTTTTTGCTTTTTGAATGAGTTTGTGCTTTGGTGGAAAACCTGGACTAGGAATTTCAATATCGCTTAAATTATCATCAAAATCATTAGGATTTAAAAGTAAATTTCCTAGTGTATCTTTTTTTGTTTCTATAAAATGATCATCATAGATATCAAAAGACCCAAATTTATCTACCAAATTTTCAGCAATAGCGCGTGTGGTTTTTCCATATCCAAAAAGTGAAATTTTCATTATCTTAGCTTTATTGATGCAAGTGCAAGTAAATTTGAAAGTAGGGCTATCATCCAAAAACGCACTATAATTTTATTTTCTACCCAGCCAACTTTTTCAAAATGATGATGAATAGGTGTCATTTTAAATACTCTTTTATTAAAAATTTTAAAACTTCCAACTTGTAAAATTACAGAAACAGTTTCAAGAACAAAAACAAAACCTATGAGTAAAAGTAAAATTTCATTTTTGCTAATGATAGCTAAAAATCCTATGAATCCACCTAAAGCTAAACTTCCACTATCCCCCATAAAAACCTGTGCAGGATAACAGTTGTACCATAAAAATCCCATTAAAGCACCGATTAATGCAGCACAAATAATCACTACTTCACCAAGTCCTTGAATTTTTGGCAAAAGTAAATATTCACTATAATTTAAATTTCCGCTCAAATATAAGAATATCCCTAAAGTAGATAAAGAAAAAATACTTGGAACTGTAGCTAAGCCATCAAGTCCATCGGTTAAATTTACAGCATTAGAGCTAGAAATTAAAACCAAAATCCAAAAAGCAATGGCAAAAATTTCCATATCAAAAAGAGGATGTTTGTAAAAAGGTATAAAAAGTTCTGTGCTAAGTTCTGAACTAAAATATAAAGGTAAGATACAAATAAGTCCTGCGATGATTTGCGCTAAAAGCTTCATTTTTGGGCTAAGTCCTGAATGATTATCTTTTTTTAGAACTTTGCCTAAATCATCTACGAGTCCTATCAAACAAAAAAGTATCAAACAAAGCAAAGCACTTATAGCAAAAATATTATCAAATTTGATACAAAATAAACTTGCGATTACTGCAGAACTGATGAAAATAAGCCCACCCATGGTTGGAGTATGGCATTTGGTTTTATGAGTTTCTGGGGCATATTCGTAAATAGGTTGACTAGCATTTTTAGCTTTTGCCCAAGTAATAAATTTAGGCATTAAAAATAAAGACAAACATAAAGCGATAAAAAAAGCAAATCCTGCACGCACACTAATATAAGTAAAAAAAGCATAATGACTTAAATCTGAAAGATAATACAAAACCTAGCCTTCTTTTTGGTTTTTAAAAGTTTAATTTTAGTAAAATCTAACCAAAAAAATTCTTATAAAAGAGAGAAAAATGAAGCAAAAATGCGTTTTAATTATTACAGATGGAATAGGGTATAATAAGAATAGTAAGTTTAATGCTTTTGAAGCAGCTAAAAAACCAAGTTATGAAAAGCTTTTTAAGGAAGTCCCAAATTCTTTACTAAAAACGAGTGGTTTAGCTGTAGGTTTGCCAGAAGGGCAGATGGGAAATAGTGAAGTAGGGCATATGTGTATAGGAAGTGGGCGTATTATTTATCAAAATTTAGTGCGTATTAATAAAGCCATTGAAAACAAAGAACTTGAAAAAAATGAGAATTTACAAAAACTTTTAGCAAAATGTAAAAGAGTGTATATTATAGGGCTTTATAGCGATGGCGGGGTGCATTCTATGGATACGCATTTTAAAGCCATGCTTGAAATTTGTGCGAAAAATGGCAATGAAGTTTTTGCTCATGCAATCACTGATGGGCGCGATGTAAGTCCAAAAAGTGGCTTAAATTTCATAAAAGATTTAAAAGAATTTTGTGAAAACTTAGGCGTGCATTTTGCTACGCTTTGTGGGCGTTTTTATGCTATGGATAGAGATAAGCGTTGGGATAGGGTAAAAGAGTATTATGAGTGCTTGTTAGGTAAGGCTTATAAAGTGCCAAATTTATTAGAATACCTACAAAAATCTTACGATGAAAATGTTACTGATGAATTTATCAAAGCAGCTCAAAATGAGAATTACAAGGGCATGAGAGAAGAAGATGGCATTATCTTTATCAACTTTAGAAATGATAGAATGAAACAACTTGTTGAAGTGTTAAATTCTAAGGATTTTAAAGAGTTTGAACGCGAAAAAATCTTTGAAAATTTACTTACTATGAGTGTTTATGATGATAAATTTAAACTCCCTGTGCTTTTTGAAAAAGAAAAAATTGAAAATACTTTAGCGCAAGTGATTTCTAAAGCAGGGCTTAGTCAGCTTCATACCGCAGAAACCGAAAAATATGCCCATGTAACTTTCTTTTTTAATGGCGGAAAAGAAGAGCTTTTAGAAAATGAAACAAGGGTTTTAATCCCAAGCCCCAAGGTAAAAACTTATGATGAAAAACCCCAAATGAGTGCTTTTGAAGTGTGTGATGCAGTGAAAAAAGGCATAGAAAAGGGTGAGGATTTTATAGTGGTAAATTTTGCAAATGGAGATATGGTTGGACATACAGGTGATTTTAATGCTGCTATAAAGGCTGTTGAAGCGGTGGATACTTGTTTGGGCGAGATTGTAGAATGTGCAAAAAAGCATGATTATGCTTTTATCATTACAAGTGATCATGGAAATTGCGAGGCTATGCAAGATGAAAAAGGAAATTTGCTTACCAATCACACTACTTTTGATGTTTTTGTTTTTGTGCAAGCAAAGGGAGTTTCAAAGATTAAAGATAATATGGGGCTTAGTAATATCGCTGCAAGCGTGCTTAAAATTTTAGACTTAGAAATTCCAAAAGAAATGAATGAGGCTTTATTTTAGTTTGTTTGCCTTTTTTATAAGAAATTTGTTAAGATTGCAATTTTTAAAATTAAACTTATTAAGGATAGATAATGAAATTTAGTGGAAAAAATGTTTTAATTACTGGAGCAAGTAAGGGAATAGGTGCTTCTATCGCAAAAACTTTGGCGGGTTTTGGACTTAAAGTTTGGATTAATTATCGTTCAAAACCTGAACTTGCAGATGCTTTAAAAGATGAAATTATTGCAAGTGGTGGCGTTGCTGCTGTGATTAAATTTGATGCAAGCAAAGAAGACGAGTTTGAAAATGGTGTAAAAATCATAGTGGAGAGCGATGGAGAGTTAAGTTATCTTGTAAATAACGCAGGCGTTACAAATGATAAACTTGCTTTAAGAATGAAATTAGAAGATTTTAGTGGCGTTGTGGATACGAATTTAAGCTCAGCTTTTTTAGGTTGTAGAGAAGCTTTAAAAACCATGAGTAAAAAACGCTTTGGTGCTGTTGTAAATATCGCTTCTATTGTCGGAGAAATGGGCAATGCTGGACAAGTAAATTATTCTGCTAGTAAAGGTGGAATGATAGCTATGACTAAATCTTTTGCTAAAGAAGGAGCAAGTAGAAATTTACGCTTTAACTGTGTAACTCCAGGTTTCATAAAAAGCGATATGACTGAAGTTTTAAGCGATGAAATCAAACAAACCTATCAAGATAATATCCCTTTAAAACGCTTTGCAGAACCTGAAGAAGTGGCTAATTGTGTAGCATTTTTACTTAGTGATTATGCCTCTTATGTGACAGGCGATGTACTTAAGATCAATGGTGGTTTATATATGTAAGGAAAAATGATGGATTTAAAAGAAATAGCACAATTTTTAGATGATAATGCACCAGCATTTTTAGCCACTTTAGGAACTTGTGGAAATCCTAGAGTGCGTCCTATACAAAGTCCATTGCTTGTGAGAGATAAAATTTATTTTTGCACAGCAAATACAAAAGGACTTTTTAAACATATAAAAAATTATAATGGTATTGAATTTTGTTCTTGTGCAAAAGATGGGACTTTTTTAAGACTTAGAGCTAATGCGGTTTTTGAACCAAATTTAGAAGTTAAAAAAATGATGTTCGAAAAATACCCTTATCTTGTAAATCTTTATGAAACTCCACAAAATCCAAAATTTGAAGTTTTTTATCTTGATCATCTAAGCGCTAGAATGCAATTTATGAATGGAGAATTTAAGCTTTTTAAGGCTTAATGATTTGATAATTTTATTAACTATATATTAATTAAGATAAATATTATCTTAATTAATATTAACTTTTTGTTATTTTTTTAAGGTATAATCATTCCGTTTAATTTGCAAGGAATAGATTATGATATATTGCAAAAATTTTTTAATATTTATTTTATTATATTCATTTATCTTCTTTGATTACTTATCTTATGCTTTTTTATATTTACTAAATTATAAATTTGTTTTTAATCCATTTTATATTGAAAGGAGAGTTTGTTTTTGGATTTTTGGCATGCGGTTATGTAAGATTGACTTACATTAAAAATTATTATTAATTTTTTTTAAATAAGGAGAATGATATGGGTGAATTTTCTAGAAGAGATTTTATAAAAACAGCCTGTATTAGTGTAGGAGCTTTAGCTGCAAGTTCAAGTGGAGTTTATGCCTTAGATGATTCATCTAAGATGGATAAAGATACAAATTTACCTTCTTGCGATGTTTTGGTAATTGGATCAGGTGGAGCAGGTTTGCGTGCTGCAGCCGCAGTGAGAAAAGAAAATCCAAAATTAAGCGTTGTAGTAGCTACAAAGATGATGCCATCGCGTAACGCAACTTGTATGGCAGAGGGTGGAATTAATGGAGTTACTGATTTTTCTAATGGAGATTCCTATAAATTACATGCTTATGATACTATTAAAGGCGGAGCTTATTTGGTAGATCAAGACGCGGCTTTAAAATTTTGCGAATTAGCTGGAAAGGCTATTTTTAATATGGATTTTATAGGAACCTTGTTTTCAAGAAATGAGCAAGGTGGAGTAGCTCAGCGTTTAATGGGAGGAGCTTCTAAGAAACGCTGTAACTATTCTGCAGATAAAACAGGTCATATTTTAATGCATTCTTGTTTAGATGATGCTATTAGTAGCGGTGTGAAATTTTTAATGGATCATGAGCTTTTGGATATAGGTGTTGTGGATGGAAAATGTGAGGGTGTCGTTTTAAGAGATATACAAAGCGGTGGAATTTATCCTGTGTTATGCAAAGCTTTGGTAATTGCTACAGGGGGATACACAAGGATATTTTATAATAGAACTTCAACTCCTTTTATTGCCACAGGAGATGGCGTGGCAGCTGCTCTTAGAGCAGGACTTGGTTTTGAAGATCCTGAGATGATACAATTTCACCCAACAGGAGTTGCAAATGGTGGAACTCTTATTACAGAAGCGGCGCGCGGTGAAGGGGGATATCTTTTAAATAATCGTGGTGAGCGTTTTATGAAAAATTACCATGAAAAAATGGAGCTTGCACCGCGAGATGTAGTTGCACGTGCTATAGAAACAGAAATTCGCGAAGGTAGAGGTTATGGTGAGGGACTTGGAGCTTATGTTTTGTGCGATGTACGCCACTTAGGAAAAGAAAAAATTTTAAAAGATTTACCAAAAATTCGTCACACTGCAATGCTTTTTGAAAATATTGATTTAGTAGATACTCCTGTACCTATCCGTCCAACGGCGCATTATTCTATGGGTGGAATTGAAGTGGCTAAATTTGAAGATATGAGTACTAAAATTGCTGGAATTTATGTAGGTGGAGAAGCTTCTTGTATTTCTATACATGGAGCTAATAGACTAGGGGGAAATTCTTTAGCCGATGCAGTTGTAACGGGGCATTTAGCAGGCATTGGTGCGACAAATTATGCCAAAGATGCAAGTTTTGGAAAAGGGGTAAAAACTCATGAACTTGCTCAAAAATGGCAGGCTAGATTTAAAGAAATTACAAATAATGGCGGAAATGGTCAAGAAATGTATGAATTGCGAGAAGAGCTAGGAAGTCAAAATTGGGATAATATGGGGATTTTTAGAACTCAAGAAAAACTCGATCTTCTAGCAAAAAATTTAGAAGATATACAAGCAAGATATGAAAAAATTCGTATTCCAAATCCTAATGAAGTGATGAATACTGCTTTTACAGATTATGTAGAGCTTGGTAATTTGATTTTACTTTCTCGCTGTGCTTGTTTAGCAGCTAGAAATAGACTTGAAAGTCGTGGGGCTCATACTAGAGAAGATTATCCAAAGCGAGATGATAAAAATTTCTTAAAACATAGCATTGTAAATTTAGAAAATGATGAATTAAAACTTAGTTATAAAGATGTCGTGGTAACTGAGTTTTCACTTGATGGAAGGAGAGTACAATGAAAATCATCATAGATCGTTTTAATGGCAAGGAAAAATATGAACAAAGTTATGATATTGATGATAAGGATATACAAGGAAAAACTCTGCTCTCTCTTTTGCTTTTTATCAAAAAAACGAAAGATATTACTTTAAATTTTACTGCCTCTTGTCAATCTGCAATTTGTGGGGCTTGTGCAGTGCGTGTGAATGGGCATTCTTATCTTGCTTGTGATACTAAAATGCAAGATTTGTTAAAAGAATATGATAATCCTTCAAGTATACGCATTTCTCCGCTTGGAAATTTTAGAGTAATTTCTGATTTAATTGTGGATTGGGAGCCTTCTATAGAAAATTTAAGAAAAATTCGTCCTGCCATGGTGGCAAAAAATGAATTTTCAGCAGAAAAGGGCTGTAAACAAAGTCAAGAAGAATTTGATCGTATTAGCAAGCAATGGGATTGTATTTTATGTGGTAGCTGTGCTTCAGAGTGTAATAAATTAGAAGCAGATAGTAGCGATTATATGCAACCTTTTGTTTTTACTCATGCTTGGCGTGCAGCGGCAGACTCTCGAGGTAAGGATCCTATGTTGCATGTAAAACCTAGTGTAATGAATGGACTTTGGCTTTGTGTTCATTGTCAAGAGTGCGCTGATCGTTGTCCAAAGGGTATAAGTTCAGTAAGTGATATAGCAAATTTAAGAGTGATGGCGATTAAAAAAGGTTTAAATGAAGGCTTAGGGCCTGATCATGCTGAAGCTTTTTATAAAGATTTAGTTGAAGGTTCAGGACGCTTGAATGAAATTTATCTTGCTTTACGTTCTGAGGGTGTTATAGGTTCTATGGGTAAAACAGATATAGCTTTTAAACTTATGCGTGCAGGAAAAATGAATCCTATGCATGTTTTTGGCGAGGATGAAATAGAAGGGCATAAAGATTTGGTTAAAATGATAAAGGCGGCACAAGAAGCTGCTGTTAAGGAGTAAAATATGCAAAAAGAATACGCTTTTTTTCCAGGTTGTGTTTTATCTCAAGCTGCAAAAGAATCTAAAATTTCACTTGAAGCTATTGCACCTATTTTGGGTTGGAAGTTGAATGAAATTAAGGGATGGAGTTGTTGTGGGGCTTCTCAAGCGCAGTGTGTTGATCCTATTGCGACTTTGGTAGCTAATGCAAGAAATATTGCTTTAGCAGAAGAGATGAAAATGCCAATGCTTACAACTTGTAGTACTTGTATGCTAACTTTAACTAAAGCAAAAAATACTCTTGATAAGGGTGCAAAAGAACGCATCAATACTTTTTTAGCAAAAGGTGGAATGAAATATCAAGGTTCAACGCCTATTACAAGTCTTTTGTGGGAGCTTTATGAGGATTTGGATAATTTAAAAAGCAAGGTGAAAAAGCCGCTTTCAAATTTAAAAGTAGCTTTATTTTATGGTTGCCATAGTTTAAGACCTGAAGATACTTTCGGTAAAAAAGAAAGTTCAACCAATCCAAAAAGTTTTGAAAGTGTAGTAGAAGTTTTAGGGGCTAAAATAGTTCCTTTTGAAAAACGCCTTGATTGTTGTGGTTTTCATGCTTCCTATCCTGCAGAAAAATCTGTGAAAAAAATGTCTAGTCAAATTGTCAATAATGCAAGTGAAAATCAAGCTGATTGTGTTGTAACACCTTGTCCACTTTGTCAAATGCAGCTTGATATCTATCAAGAAAGATTTCAAGATTATACTAGTTCTAAAGCAAGATTGCCTATTATTCATTTATCACAATTAGTAGGACTTGCATTAGGACTTTCTAAAGAAATGGTTGGTTTAGATTATAATATTATTGATGCAAGTAAAATTGCATAAAAACATGGGCAAAAAGCCCATGTTTAAAGATTTAATTCCATTCTTAAAGAATGCTCCCAAAAAGCCACTTCCAAGCGTGTTACAGTATGAAAAATTTCGCTGAGTTTTTGGAATTTTTGTGCACTAACACTTGAAGTATAAGAATTAACAAAATCTTCAAATTCTTTAGCTTCATTTTGAAAATTTTCACTTCCATAGGTCAAAATCCATTCCTTGTAAGGATGATCTTTTAAATTTTCATTTTTTAAACGATTTATAATTTCAGCACCTATTTTTGCATAGCCTATAGTGCAAGCACTAAGAGCAACTAACATATCTAAAAAATCTCCATTTTCACCTACGCTTAACATATAACGCGAATAGGCTATATTGACTAAACTTTCATCTTTTGTATCGAGTTCATCTGCATTAATGCCAAGAGATAAAATTGCACGATGAAGTTCCATTTCTCCTTCAACTATATAATTTTGAAATTTCATAGCAAAACGAAGTTCTTTTGCGGTATTTGAGTTAAGTGCTAATCTTGCATAACATTTTGCGTAATTAAGCAAATAAATATAATCTTGCTTGAGATAAAAAAGAAAATTTTCTTGCTTTAGGCTTTTATCTTCCAATTTTTTAACAAAATCATGATGTAGATAAGCATTCCAAATTTTTTGATTTTCTTTGATTAAATTAGAGAAAAGCATCATTTTTCCTTTATGTTTTAATATTTTATTTTCAAGTATAATGAAAAACTATAAATATTTTAAGCTTTTTATAGTAAAATACGCTTTATTTTAATTTTTTGAAGGAGAACAAATGGCAACATTTGATGATGTAAAAGCAGTAGTAGTAGAGCAATTAAGCATTGATGCAGATGCAGTTAAAATGGAATCAAAAATTATTGAAGATTTAGGTGCTGATTCTTTAGATGTTGTAGAGCTTATTATGGCTTTAGAAGAAAAATTTGAAGTAGAAATTCCAGATAGTGATGCTGAAAAATTAATTAAAATTGAAGATGTTGTAAATTATATTGATAATCTAAAAAAATAATTTTTTTCTTGCAAGGAGCTTATTCTTGAAAAGAGTTGTAGTTACAGGTATTGGTATGATCAATGCCCTTGGTTTAGATAAGGAAAGTTCGTTTAAGGCAATTTGCAATGGAGAAAGTGGGGTAAACAAAATTACTCTTTTTGATACTACAGATTTTCCTGTTCAAATTGCAGCTGAAGTTAAGAATTTTGATCCATTAGAGGTTGTTGATGGCAAAGAAGTAAAAAAAATTGACCGTTTCATACAACTTGGAATTAAAGCAGCAAGAGAAGCAATGCAGGATGCTGGATTTAGCGAAGAATTAGACAAAGAAGAATTTGGCATTGTTTCGGCTGCTGGTATTGGAGGTTTGCCTAACATAGAAAAAAATTCCATTATTTGTTCCGAGCGAGGTCCGCGTAAAATTTCCCCTTTTTTCATACCTTCAGCACTTGTAAATATGTTAGGAGGTTTGATTTCTATAGAGCATGGACTTAAAGGGCCAAATATTTCTTGTGTTACAGCTTGTGCAGCAGGAACTCATGCTATAGGAGAAGCTTATAAAAGTATAGCTTTGGGAAATGCTAAAAAGATGTTAGTCATAGGTGCAGAAGCTGCGATTTGTCCTGTGGGTATAGGTGGTTTTGCTTCAATGAAAGCTTTATCAACTAGAAATGAAGATCCACAGCATGCTTCAAGACCATTTGACAAAGAAAGAGATGGTTTTGTCATGGGAGAAGGTGCTGGAGCTTTAGTTTTTGAGGAATATGAAGAGGCTAAAAAACGCGGTGCTACAATTTATGCTGAATTAATTGGATTTGGAGAAAGTGCAGATGCGCATCATATTACTTCACCAACTTTAGATGGGCCTTTAAGAGCTATGAAAAAAGCTTTAAATATGGCAGGGAATCCAAAGGTAGATTATATCAATGCACATGGAACTTCAACCCCTGTAAATGACAAAAATGAAACAGCAGCAATTAAAGAGCTTTTTGGCAATAATATCCCGCTTATAAGTTCCACCAAAGGACAAACAGGTCATTGCTTGGGTGCTGCAGGTGCAATTGAAGCAGTTGTTAGTGTTATGGCTTTAAGAGATGGGGTAGTTCCACCTACAATCAATCAGCTTGTAAAAGATGATGAATGTGATCTTGATTATGTTCCAAATATATCAAGAAAAGTAGATTTAAAAGTGGTGATGAGTAATTCTTTTGGTTTTGGTGGCACAAATGGCTGTGTTGTATTTAAAAAAGTAGATTAATATGGCTTCTTATTTAGATTTTGAAAAAAATATTCAGCAAATTGATGAGGACATTATCAATGCTCAGATTAAAGGAGATACTGAAGCTGTATCGATTTTAAAGAAAAATCTTGAAAAAGAAATTTCTAAAACTTATAAGAATTTAAGCGATTTTCAACGTTTGCAATTAGCGCGTCATCCAGATCGCCCTTATGCTCTTGACTATATTGAACTTATTTTAAATGACGCTCACGAAATACATGGTGATCGTGCTTTTAGAGATGATCCTGCTATTGTTTGTTTTATGGGTTATTTAGGAGAGAAAAAAATAATTGTAATTGGCGAGCAAAAAGGGCGTGGAACAAAAGATAAAATCGCTAGAAATTTTGGTATGCCACATCCTGAAGGTTATCGTAAAGCTTTAAGGGTAGCAAGACTTGCAGAGAAGTTCCAAATTCCTATCTTATTTTTAATAGATACTCCGGGTGCTTATCCTGGTGTAGGTGCTGAAGAAAGAGGGCAAAGTGAAGCTATCGCTAGAAATTTATATGAATTAAGTGATTTGAAAATACCGACCATTGCTATAGTTATTGGAGAAGGCGGTAGCGGTGGGGCGCTAGCTATAGGGGTTGCAGATAGACTTGCAATGATGAAAAATTCTGTTTTTTCAGTAATTTCTCCTGAAGGTTGTGCTGCAATACTTTGGAATGATCCTGCAAAAAGTGAAGCTGCAACCAAGGCTATGAAGGTAACGGCTGATGATTTAAAATCTCAAGGTTTAATTGATGATGTTATAGATGAGCCTACAAATGGTGCACATCGTAATAAAGAAGCTGCAGCAGTAGCTATTGCTGATTATGTAAAAAAATCTCTAAATGAACTTGAAAATATTGATACGCGAGAACTTTCTGCAAATCGTATGCAGAAAATTTTAAAGCTTGGAGCCTATCAAGAGGCTTAAGCTTTTACTTCACTTTTTTTAAATAATTTTATTATTTATAATTGTTATCAAAATTAAGTTAATTAAAAGTATTCTTTTTTTATACTTCAAAAATGATTTTAAATATCAAAATAATTATTTTTTAAAGGAATTAATTTGACTCAAATCAAAAATATAAAATTTAAAAAAAGTTTACTGTGTTTTTTAATTTTATCTGGAGCTTTGTTAAAAGCAGAAGAAAAATATCAACTTAATGATGTTGTGGTTAGTGCTAGTGGTTTTGAACAAGATTTGGTTGATGCGCCTGCTAGTATTTCTATCATTACAAAAGAAGAGCTTGAAAAAAAGCCAATTAAGGATATAGGGGAGGCTATAGGAGATATTCCAGGTGTAGATGTGACTATGAATAAAACAGGCACTTATGATTTTAGCATACGAGGTTTTGGTAGTTCTTATACTCTAGTTTTAATTGATGGAAAACGTCAAAGTGTTGCAAATGGGTTTTATGATAATGGTTTTAGTGGCAGTGAGTCAGGATATCTACCACCTTTGTCTATGATAGAGCGTATTGAGGTTATACGTGGTCCAGCTTCTACACTTTATGGCAGTGATGCTGTAGGCGGTGTGATAAATATTATCACTAAGAAAAATCCTGATAAGACTGAGGCAAATATAGAATTTAACACTCTTTTGCAACAGCACTCTAATCACTATGGCAATGCTGGGGAATTTAACGCTTATGTGGCAACTCCTTTGATTGAAGATGCATTATCAATTTCTGTAAGGTTGAAGTATTATGATAAGGCAGCTTCTGATTTAAAATGGCCTACACCGGTTTGGAATAGTAGTCAACAAAGACCTGATAATTATCAAATTGCTAGCCATAGTCCAGGTGCTTTTACTAGTTTAGGTTTTGGTTCTAGGCTTAATTGGACAGTAGATGATAAAAATAATATATATTTTGATATAGAACGATATATTAATGAAATTTCAGTGAATTCTACAAGTAGTAGGGCTATTAAAAGTGAAAGACAACTTTTTAAGGATAATATTGTTTTAAATCATGATGGTAACTATGATTTTGGTTCAACTAACTCATATTTACAATATGGTAGCACTAAGGATAAGGAGCTGCATAGCCAAATTTGGGTAGGAGAAGGTAAGGTTGTTTTACCTTGGAATTTAGGTCAATACGGTAATTTAGTAAATACCTTTGGTGCAAGGATTGATTATGAGATGTTAAAAAACGATCAAGCAAGCGCAGGTAGTCAAATAAGAGGTAAAAATCTTGATCAAACCACGGTTGCGCTTTATGGGGAAAGTGAGTATTTTATAACAGATGATTTGATTTTTACTACAGGTTTACGTTATATTTATAGCGATTTGTTTGATTCTGAATTTACGCCTAGGGTTTATTTGGTTTATCACTTAAATGATAATATAGCCTTTAAAGGAGGTGTTTCAAAAGGCTATAAAACTCCTGCTGCTAAGGAGTTGACAAATGGATATTATAATTATGCCAATGGTAATGCTTATTTTGGAAATCCTGACTTAAAACCAGAAGAAAGTATAAATTATGAATTGGGCGTTGATTTTAGGGTATTTGATTTTGCACATTATTCTATTACAGGATTTATTACTGATTTTACAAATCAAATCAGTAGTGAAGATTTAACAGGTATGCAAAATGGTATTGATTGTAATGGTGTTACTGTTTGTACGCGTCCTATTAATCTTGGAAAAACACAGACTAAAGGTGTAGAATTTGCATTTAATACCAAAACTTACAATGGCTTTAGCCTAAATTCAAGTTATACTTTTATGGATAATCGCTACAAAGATGGTCAAAAAAATTGGTTTGGTGGTGATAGAATAGAAAATTTACCAAGGCATATAGCAATGTTAAAATTAAACTATGAGCGAGGTAAATTTAGTTCCTATATAAAAACACGAGCAAGACTTGATACTATAGCTAAAGCAAAAGGTGGCGGTAATGGTAGTCTGCCATGGCGAAAATATAAGCCTTTTTATATAGTGGATTTAGGGATAAATTATAAAATCAATAAGCAATCTAGCTTAAGTTTTGCAGTGCAAAATCTTTTTGATAAAAATTTCTTCGATCCGCAAGTTACTAAATGGGATGGGGTTAATCCTGCTGGATATGCAAATCGTTATCAAGACTATACAGAAGGAAGGAGTTTTTGGTTGAGTTATAAATATGATTTTTAATTTTTTAAGGCTTTAATCACCTTTATATTTTCAAAAAAGCAAAAATAAAGTACAATGTGAAAAATAAATAAAGGTTTTATTATGGCGTTTAAAAATTTAAAAGAACTTTCTTTTGAAAAATCAAATTATATTAAGCCTAAGAGATTTGCTTATGAAAGTAATGGTAAGTTTTGTACTTGGGATTTTATAGAATCTAAAGATAGTGTTTCAGTGCTTTTGTATCATAAAGAATTAGAAAGTTTTATTTTTGTACGCCAATTTCGTATACCACTTTGGTATCATCAAATGCATGATAAAGATTATGTAAAAGATGATAATATAGGCTATACTATAGAGCTTTGTTCTGGGCTTGTGGATAAAAAATTATCTTTAGAGGAAATAGCAAAAGAAGAATGTATAGAAGAACTAGGATATGCTCCTAAAAATTTAGAAAAAATAGGAGATTTTTATACAGGGTTTGGTTCAGGTGTAAGCAAGCAAAGCTTTTATTTCGCAGAAGTTGATGAAAAAGATAAAATTTCTTCTGGAGGTGGAGTTGATGATGAAGAGATTGAAGCTGTTTATGTTAAGGTGCAGGATTTTGAAAAAAAATGTAAAAATATGATAAGAACGCCTTTGCTTGATTTTGCTTATATGTGGTTTTTAAAGGAGAAGTGGGGAAAATTAAAGATTATTTAGGTTAAACCTTAAAAAGGTTCAACCTAGGATTTAATGATCTGACTCATCAAGCATTTCTTTAAATACATTGAAAAGATCAAGCGATGCATTTTCAGCAACTTCGCATTTATTAATTATGCTGTGTTGAGTAATATCTTTGCTAATATCTTCTGTATTTGCTATTGTTATAGCATTATTCATATTTTCATGAACTTTTTCATGTGGCTCGTTAATTTTTAAGAAGCTTTTATTTTGCCCAAATCTTTCTTTTCCTGTGCTAGCAAGCCATTTTCCTAAGCGACAAGATGTATGATCGGCTAATTGCTTTCCTGATTTGGAAAAAATTTCTTTATAACCATTTAATTTAAAAGCTATATGATCTAGTTTTGCTAAAGATACGAAAGCTTCTGAAGCGATACCAACTGCATTTGAATTAGTAGAATGCGCTTCATTTACTAAGTGGGTAAATTTTTCGGAAAAACTCATAATATGAGCATTAGAATCTATAGAAATTTTTTCAACTTGCTCACTTTGAGTATACATTTCATTTGCATTTTGCTTTAGAAGGTTGATATTCATTTCAACTTCTGTGGTTGCTTTTTGTGTTTTTTCAGCTAGTTTTCTTACTTCATCGGCAACAACAGCAAAACCACGCCCATGTTCACCTGCGCGTGCAGCTTCTATGGCAGCGTTAAGAGCTAAAAGATTGGTTTGATCGGAAACATCTTTAATTAGATTAATTACATTAGTAATTTCATCTACACTTCTATGCAATGTTCCTGCAACATCTCTTGTTTTATTGGCTGATTCTGTAATATCCCCTAAGGAAGCATTGATAGAATTAGCAATATGGTTAAGTTCATCCATTTCAGCAAGAGAAGTTTTAGAATAGCTAGAGATAACTTCTGCCTTATTTACATTTTCTAACATATCGCCTTGAACAATAGTAATATTTTTTAAAACCCCAGTTAATAAAACATTTAAAAGATCTGTTTTAAGTTTAGATTCTAAAGCCGCTTGTTCTAATGATGTAATTTTATTTTTTAATTCTAAATTTTCCGATTGAAATTTTTCAATTTTATGTGTAAGATTTTTATTTTCTTCTTCAAGTTTTTGAAGATCAGAATGGTTTATTTTACTTCCAAACATTGTTTTGCCTTATTTTTTATAATTTGCTAGATATTGGCTAAGTTCATCTTTTACATGAAGCTTTTCTTTTTTTAAGGTTGAAATTTCCATGCTGCTAAGAGAAGTTCTACCTTCTTCTGCATCTTTAATCATGTCATCAAGTTCATTATGACGATCAAATAGTTTATCAAAATGAGCATCTTTACCTTTTAGCTCTGACATTAATTCTCTATATTCATGTAGCATAAACTCTCCTTGTATTAGTGAAATTTAAAATTCATTTAACAAGGTATTTTACACTATTAAAAGATATTTTTGGCTTAAAAAATAATAAAATTAATAATAATTTTTAAATGTGTGTTATATAAGTGATTTATTAAAGTTTATTTTTAAATTGGAAATTTTAAAATTGAGGAATAAATCCTCAAAATTATTTAGAATTTTGTTTTTTTAGAGTTCTTAGAGTAGAAGCTGCGATTCTCATTTTTCTCGTGGTGCCATCTTCTAAAGTTACACGAACTGTTCTGAGATTAGGTAAAAAGCGTCTTTTTGTTTTATTGTTAGCATGGCTGACATTATTACCCACCATTGGACCCTTGCCTGTGATTTGACATACTCTTGCCATTTTCTTGTCCTTATGAAAATTTTTAAATGGAGATTTTATCAAAATTAAGCTTAAAATATTCCATAATTTATAGTTTTTTTAATATATAAGTCGATAAAATATTATTTATCACATTTATATATAGTTTAAGGTTTTGATCATGTATGTAGCTCCAAGTTTATTGTCTGCAAATTTTTTGAAATTAGAAGAAGAAGTTAAAGCTATTGAAGCTGCAGGTGCAGATCTTTTACATATTGATGTAATGGATGGACACTTTGTTCCAAATTTGACTTTTGGACCTTGTGTAATCGAAAAAATTTCAACTATTAGTAAGTTGCCATTAGATGTGCATTTGATGGTTAAAGATGTAAGTAAATTTGTAGATCTTTTTATCCCTTTGAAACCAAAATTCATTTCTTTTCATATGGAAAGCGAAGTTCATCCTATAAGGCTTTGTGAATATATAAGAAGTCAAGGAATCCATCCTGCCATTGTTTTAAATCCACACACTCCGATTGATTCTATCAAACACATGCTAGAATTTGTAGATATGGTGCTTTTAATGAGTGTTAATCCTGGGTTTGGTGGGCAAAAATTTTTACCTTTGGTACATGAAAAAATCAAAGAATTGCGCCAAATGATTGATAAAAAAAATGCTAAAGTTTTTATAGAGGTTGATGGTGGTGTTAATGGTTTAAATGCTAGCGATTTAGAAGAATCCGGAGCTGATATTTTGGTGGCTGGAAGTTATATTTTTTCTTCTAATGATTATAAAACTGCAATTTCATCTTTAAAGCTTGAATTTTGAGTTTGCAGCAAATTGATCAGATTATTTCTATATTAAATAAGCAAAGCAAGCCTTATGATTGGGTGGTGAAGGAATTTAAAAAGGTTGATGAGCTTAAGGATTACGAGCTTGATTTAGAAACTTTTGAGCTTTTGGGTTTGGGCTTAACTTTGAATAAAGATAATATTTTTACTCTTAAAACACGCACAACAAAAATTAAAGATGAAATTTTTTGTATAGTAGATATAGAAAGTACTGGTGGGGTGAGCAAGGGAGAAATTTTAGAAATTGGAGCAGTAAAAATTCAAAATTCTAAAGAAATTGCACGCTTTCAAAGTTTTGTTAAAGTAAAAGAAATTCCAGAAAATATAACCGAACTTACAGGTATTACTTATGAGATGGTGGAAAATGCTCCAAGTTTAGCAAAGGTTTTAAGTGATTTTAGACTTTTTTTAAAAGACAGTATTTTTGTAGCGCATAATGTGCGTTTTGATTATAGTTTTATTTCTAAGGCTTTAAATGAGTGTGGTTTTGGCATTTTGCTTAATCGTCGTATTTGCACTATAGAATTTGCACAATGTTGTATAGAAAGTCCAAAATATAAACTAGAGGTTTTGAAAGAATTTTTGGGCGTGGAAAATACGCATCATAGGGCTTTAGATGATGCTTTGGCAGCTGCTGAAATTTTTAAATATTGTCTTGGAAAACTTCCTTATCATATAAAAACTACAGAAGAACTTATAAATTTTACAAAAACTGCACGCATAAAGCAAAAATAAATATTTAAAGAGTATAATTAAAACATAAATGACGGGAGCTTGTGTAACAGGCTGAGAGTAAGCTAAAAGCTTAGACCGAACCGGATCTGGATAGTGCCAGCGTCGGGAAGATTTATAAATTTCAATACTTTAAAAATTTATACTCACCCTTCATTTATCCAAATTTTTTAAAGGATAAATTTATGAAAACTCAAATGAATTATGCCAAAGAAGGTATTTTTACTAAAGAAATGCAGATTGTTGCACAAAAAGAAAATTTAAGTAAAGATTTTTTGCTTGAAAATATTGCTTGCGGTAAAATTATTATCCCTGCAAATATTAATCATAAAAGTCTTGATCCAAATGGTATAGGTTTTGGACTGCGTACTAAGGTTAATGTAAATTTAGGAGTTTCAAATGATTGCGTTGATTATAGCGAGGAAATGAAAAAAGTAGAGCTCGCTCATAAATTTGATATAGAAGCGATTATGGACTTAAGTAATTATGGCAAAACAAGTCGTTTTAGAGACGAGCTTGTTAATGTTTCAAAAGCTATGATAGGAACAGTTCCTGTATATGATGCGGTAGGATTTTTAGAAAAAGATTTAAAGCAAATTAATGCTAAAGACTTTTTGGATGTTGTATATCATCATGCTAAAAGTGGGGTTGATTTTATGACAATTCATGCAGGTATTAATTCTCGCGCAGCGCATATTTTTAAACAAAGTAAAAGACTTGCAAATATAGTTTCAAGAGGAGGCTCTGTGCTTTATGCTTGGATGATGATGAAAGATGCCGAAAATCCTTTTTTTGAGTATTATGATGATTTGCTTGACATTTGTTTAAAATACGATGTAACTTTATCTTTGGGCGATGCTTTGCGTCCTGGCTCTACTCACGATGCAAGTGATGGGGCACAAATTTCAGAGCTTATAGAATTATCACTCCTTACTCAAAGGGCTTGGGATGTTGGGGTTCAAGTAATGATAGAAGGTCCAGGGCATATGGCTATTAATGAAATAGAGGCAAATATGCAATTAGAAAAGCGTTTATGTAAAGGAGCACCTTTTTATGTCTTAGGACCTTTGGTAATAGATATTGGTGCAGGGTATGATCATATTAGTGGTGCTATTGGAGGAGCTGTGGCTGCAGCTAGCGGTGCTGATATGCTGTGCTATGTAACACCTGCTGAACACTTAAGACTTCCAAATTTAGAAGATGTTAGAGAGGGTATAGTTGCGACTAAAATTGCAGCTCATGCGGGAGATATAGCTAAACTTCCAAAAGAAAGAGCAAGGGATGATGAGATGAGTAAGGCTAGACAAGAGATAGATTGGGAGAAAATGTTTAAACTTGCTATTGATGGAGAAAAGGCCAAAAAAATGTTTAATGAGCGTCGCCCTGATGATTTAAACTCATGTTCCATGTGTGGAAAAATGTGTGCAATGAATACTATGAATCAAATTTTAAAAGGCGAAGATGTGAGTTTAGCTTGAATAAACTTTGAGAGTAAGATCTATAGAGATACCTTGCTCTCCTGCTTTAAGATTAAGTGGATAATCAAGCTTGATTAAGTTATTATAGTTTTTTAGAGCATCAATAAAATCATAAAGCCTTCTAGGATTGTTCATTGTCGCTTTAATGGCTAAGCGGTTTTTTAGATATTTTTCTTGTTTTTCGGGCTTAGTTTCTTGAATTTTTACGTTTTGAAAATATTTTTGTAAAAAAATATCAAAATTTCCTATATTAAAATTTTGCTCAAATTGCTCTAAACTTTTGTTGTTTTCGCTTCTTAGAGTTGATATTTTATCTTCACTAAAGTCAAATTTTGATTTAGCGGCTTTTAAGATAGCAAGTTGTGAGTTTTCTCTAAGATTTGCTTGTTTGTAATTTTTTAATGTCGGTAAAAGTAAAAATAAGATCAAGGCTGTGCAAACGCTTATAAAACTTAACGCGCAAATGATAAGCTTTAATAAATCAATTTCTTCTAGACTTTTATCTTTCATCTGCAACTCCTGGAATTTGTTTACTAATACTAACAAAACGATACCACCCATTATCTAAGCGATAATAGGTTGTATAGCTTTGATCAAAGATGCTTTTTAAAGGGGTTTCTAAAAGTAGAGTAAACATTTCTCTTGTAGGAGTGACTCCGATAAGTTTTAAGGAATATTCGTCTTGTTCAACACTTTCAAGAGTAATATTATCAGTTTTTACAATAATATCAAATAGATTTCTTAAGCTTTCTTTAACAATTTGATTTTGAGTGTTAAAATTTTTCGCTATTTGGCTTTGATCAAATAAAATTTCATAAAGCATTTCATTTTGCTTAGTTTGATTTTGAAGCACTATAACTTGTTGTTTTTCATCATCGATAGAGCTATTGATTAATGCAATTTTTATTGTATATGTAAAATATACTAGCAAGATAAATAATATACTAAAACCAAAAAGTCCTAGCCAAATTTTATCAAAGAGTGTGAAAATAGGTTTTTTTCTTGGCTGTATGAAGCTATAAGTCATTTAAGCTCCTTTCGCATCAACTCTATCATAAGATCTAAGGTGTTGATTTGTTTCGTTTTTATCTCTAAAAAAGTTTCACTTTCTAAAAAATCAATAGCACTTATGTTAATATCTGATTCGCTATATAATAAAATACCATTGATAAATACCCCAGCATATTTATCATCATTGTAAAATTTTTCAATGCTCGTAATAATATAACGGCAAAGTTCCATATCATTGCTAAATTGATTTAATTCATCAAGATTAAAATTATCATTATTATCCAAAGTTTCAAGATTATTTTCTTGATCAAGTAGATCAAATTTATTATTTAAGGCTTCATTGAAGTTATCTAAGGTAACTTCAGTATCATCGTTGTTGTTTTCAATTTCTTGATTATCTTCTGATGGAAGTTCAAGCTCTAAACCTAATTCTTGCTCAAATATTTTAAAATCACCGTATAAGATAGTATTGCCTTTAGCAACAATAATTGCCAAAAGATGTCCTTGTTTAAATCCATAAAGTAAAATTTGATCATCAGGCTGTTTTTCTTTTTGTATATTGTAGTAAAGAAGGGCAAAAGGGGAATATAAAAAATCTAAACCTCTATATTCTTCAAAAAGCTCGCTATAATATTCCACATGTTCGGTAGCCGTATAAACAAGGGCATTATTAAACAAAATATGCTGTAAGCTGATTTTTCCTATATTAAAGTGCTCACAATCTTGAATATTTGTACTAGGTATTAATCCTTGTTCTTTGGCGTCTAAAAATAAAGCAGTGTGGTAAAATAAGAAATGCTTGCTTAAATTTTTTATGTATTCTAATAAATTTTCACTTTTATCAAAAGTTTTTTCATTGCTACTGATTAGTTTATTTCCTCTGTAAATAGAAGCTTTTACAATATTTTTTTTATCTTCTAAAATAATACTAATAAAAAGTTGTGGAAATATTTTTTTAAGTAAAAATAACATTTCATTCCTTAAATTGATCAGCTAAGCTAATTTTATCAAATTGTTCCATTAGGAATTCTTTAGCTTTTTCTTTATCTAAAGATAAAATATCCAAAGGTTCGCTTAGACTATAAGTAATCTTACTAAAAGGTTTTGGCAAGATCATCTTATCCCAACTTTTAAATTCCCAAAAACGATTTGCTTCATAGTTTAAAATTCTTATCTTTAGTTCTTTTTTTTGAGCCAAAATGATAGAACCATCTGAAATACTATGATAAGGCCCTCGTGGACCATCGGGCGTGATAACTATATCGTCATTTTGTTCTAAAACTTTAAATGCAGCTCTAAGTGCACTGCTAGCACCCCTTGAAGTGCTTCCTCTTACAGTATCAAGACCGAAAAGCTTGATGATTTTTGCAATTTGTTCTCCATCTTTATGGTGGGAGATCATGACATAGGCTTTTTTATTTTTTTGTCTATAATGTCTAAACGCAAAAGGCATGAGTGCTAATTTTCCATGCCAAAAAAGTATCACACCAGCTTTACGGTCAACTTTTTCACCTTTATAGTGCTTTTTACAGCTTAAAAAAATAAGCCATTGCAAGATGAAAATTATATATGTTAAGCAATGGATTTTAAACGATTTCCCCATATAAAACCATACGCTTTGCATTAGTGATTTTTACTTCTTTAAATTGCCCTAAAAGTTCTTCGCTACCTTCAACTTGAACTAAAAAATTATTATCTGTTCTTCCAGCAATGCTATTGCCTGCTCTTAATTCTTCAAATAAAACTTTAAAAGTTTTATTTTCTTGTTTTTTTACAATTTCATCTAAAATTTCACTATGACGATTTTGTAAGGTGCTAAGTCTTCTTGAAGCTGTTTCTTCATCGATTTGATTAGGCATGGTTGCGGCTTTTGTTAAAGGGCGTTTGGAGTATTTAAAAGAAAAAATTTGTTCAAAACGCACTTTTTCCAAAACATCCATAGTTTCTTCAAAATCTTTTTCACTTTCCCCTGGAAAAGCTACAATAATGTCTGTAGAAATGCTAACATTTGGACAAAGTTCTCTAAGTTTTAAAGCTCTATTTAAATACCATTCTTTAGTATAGCCACGCTTCATAGCTTTTAAAATTTCACTTGAGCCGCTTTGTAAAGGCATGTGCATGGATTTGCAAACTTTTGGATTATTGGCAAAAACTTCTAAAAATTTATTATCCATATGCAAAGGATGTGGACTTGTAAAGCGAATGCGTTCCAAACCTTCTATAGTGCTAAGTTCTTCTAAAAGATCTGAAAAGTCTATTTTTTTATGTTCGTTTCTAAATCTTTTGCCGTAGTTATTGACATTTTGTCCTAGCAAGAAAATCTCTTTAGTGCCTTTTTCAACGGCTTTTTGAGCTTCTTTGTAGATGATGTTAAAAGGTATGGAGATTTCATCTCCTCTAGTATGTGGCACTATACAATAAGTGCAGTGTTTATCACAACCTATGGAGATATTAATATAGGATTTATAAATACTATTTCGAAAATCTGCAAAAGCAAATTCACTTTCATCATAGTCTATGTCCACCCCCATAAATTTTGGAGTTTTTATAGCTTGAGTGATTTTGGAAATATTTCTTGCCCCTAGAACAAAATCCACATAAGGAGCACGTTTGAAAATTTCATTTCCCAAATGTGATGCAGTGCATCCACAAACTCCTATTTTAGCACCTTCTTTTTTAACTTTTTCAAAGCCACCCACTTCTGAGAAAAGTTTATGCACAGGTTTTTCACGCACTGAACAGGTATTGATAAGAATAAGATCTGCTTCTTTGATATCTTCTGTTAGTGCGTAATTTTCTTTTTGTGTTAATTCTGCGATCATATGCTCAGAATCTCTAACATTCATCGCACAACCTAAAGTTTGGATAAAAAGTTTTTTAGCACTCAAAGAATATGTACCTCATACATAAAATCATTATCATCAAGTCCGTATTTTACGGTTCTATGATAAATGCTTACTCCTTTTTTTTCAAAATGATTTACAAGGGCAATGAGTTGTTTGTGTGTATTATCTTTATCAAAATAAAAAAACTTTTGTCCTTCTTTTTCTATAGCCTCTTCGATTTTTTCTAGGCTAATATTTTTAGGTTTTTCATTAATCAAAGTTCTTGCCAATTTTAATTCCATAGCTAAATCCTTAAGAATTTTCATTTTAATCTATAATTTTAGCAAATTTTACTTTTAATTAAACTTATTAAGGATATAATTTTTATCTACATTTTTAAATTTCCCACAAAAAAGGTTTTATAAAATATGGAAAAGATAGCAGATATTATCGAATCTATTGCTAATGAAAAAAATTTAAACTTAGAGAATGTAAGAGAAAAGGTAGCTACCGCTTTAATCAATACTGCAAAAAGAATTTATGGACAAGAATATGAGTTTTTTGTGGATCCTAAAAATTTAAATCTTTATCAAAAAATTACCATAGTAGCAGATAATGACGAGAGATTGCAAAATAAAAGTGAGAGTTTTATCGCGTTAAGTAAGGCAAAATCAGAAGCTCCAGATGTTGAAATAGGAGATGAATTAACCTATGAATGTTCTTTGGAAAATTTAGGAAGAACTGCGGTAAATACCTTGCATAAAGAACTTGAATATCATATACAAAAATTATTAGAACAAACTATTTTTGAAAAATATAAAAACAAAGTAGGGCAAATGGTTTTTGGTACAGTTGTTAGAGTAGATAATGAAGAAAATACTTTTATTGAAATAGATGAATTAAGAGCTTTTTTACCGAGAAAAAATCGCATTAAAGGGGAAAAGTTTAAAATAGGTGATGTGGCAAAAGCTGTGATACGCCGTGTTTATACAGATAAGGGTATTAAAATCGAGCTTAGTCGTACAAGTCCTAAATTTTTAGAATGTTTGCTTGAAGCTGAGGTTCCAGAAATCAAAGATGGTTATGTCAATATTATAGGATGTGCTAGAATTCCAGGTGAAAGAGCAAAAATCATTCTTCAGGCCAATGGAGCAAATATCGATCCTGTAGGTGCTACAGTAGGTGTTAAAGGTGTAAGAATTAATGCAGTAAGCAAAGAGCTTCATAATGAAAATATTGATTGTATAGAATTTACAAATGAGAGTGAAATTTTAATTTCTCGTGCCTTGGCTCCTGCTATTGTAAATTCTGTAAAAATTGAAGATAAAAAAGCTATTGTAAGTTTAAATAGCGAACAAAAAAGCAAAGCTATAGGAAAAAATGGTATTAATATTCGCCTTGCTTCTATGTTAAGTGGTTATGAAATAGAGCTCAATGAATTAAGCTCATCGCAGCTAAATAATGCCATCAGCAATGAAGAAGCAATGAAAAATCTTCAAGATTTGTTTAAAATTTAAAATATTTGTGAATTTTCACAAATATTTTTTATAAAACCACTTCCAATAAAATGCCGCAAAGATAAAAATCATACCCAATAAGCCTGTAATTAGTTCTAAACTCAAGCCTATTTCAAATAAAAAGCCCATAAGCATTGAAATAATAGCACTAAAACTAAGATAAATCATATCTGTATAAGCGATCACTCTACCATGATATTCTTTGTCAGCATTTTTTTGTATCATAGTGTAGGTGTAAGCCCAAAGTGCTGAGGTAAAAAAACCTGCACCAATTAAACCTAAAAAAGAAATATAAAAATTAAATTGAGTTAAAGCCCAAAGTATAATACCCAAGCCTTGACCAAGATACATGTAAAATAAATTTTTATCATTAATAAATTTGCTTAAAACCATAGGTCCTATAGCTAAAGAACAAGCACGTACTGCATTTAAAAACCCTATTACTAAAGCAGCGGATAAAACTTTTTTATATTGATGTTGTGCTAAAAGTGTAACCAAGGTTTCATAAGCAGTTAAACCTATAAAAGCATGAAGTAAAATAAGATGAAAAATTATTTTATTATTTAAAACATAGAAAAATCCTTCTTTTATCATGGTAAAAAAGCGACTTTGTGTTTTTTGATGAAAATCAGGAATGCTTAATCTTACTAAAAAAGAAATGCCTATGAGTATAAGCATGCAGTCAAATAAAAAAGCGGTTTTAACTCCTAGAAAATAAATAAAAATTCCCGCACTTGCCATACCTGCTGTATAAGAAATCGCCCAAATGACACTGTGCATTTCATTAGCGAGTTTAAGTTCTTGAGGAGTTAAAATTTTGACCAATAAACTCATTTCAGCTTGAAAATAAATCGAAGCAACACAAAGTCTTATGAAAATTAAAATAAATAAAAGCCAAAGCATACTAAGACTTGTGACAAAAATAAGACAAAAAATAGAAATTAATTCTATGCTAATCATACTGAGTAAAAGTTTTTTAGGTTTATTTTTCTCTACTATGACGCCATTAATAGGAGCAAGTAAAACTCCAGGTAAAAAAGCAAGCATGGCACTTGTAGCCGTTGCCCAAGTAGGAGCATTAAGTTCGACTAAAAGGGTAAAAACTCCCGTTTGAGAAAACCATGCTCCAAAATATACTATAAACTGAACCGAAGCTAATATTCTGATATTTTTATTATTTTTTAATAGTTCAATGTAATTCATAAGCGAAACTATAGCATAATTTATATTTTAAATGCTATAATTATTTTAATTATGTAAAAAACAAGGAAAAATTTTGAAAAGACTGGATAAAAAAGAAGCTTTAGATTTATTACACCATGCAAGTTTAACAGAACTTGGAGAAATGGCTTATAAAAGAAAATTAGAACTTCATCCTGAAAAAATCACCACTTTTGTTGTAGATAGAAATATTAATTATACCAATGTTTGTTGTATTGATTGTTCTTTTTGCGCTTTTTATCGCCATCATAAAGAAGATGATGCTTATATTTTAAGCTTTGAAGAGATAGGCAAAAAGATAGAAGAGCTTGAAGCTATCGGGGGTACACAAATTCTTTTTCAAGGCGGGGTGCACCCAAAATTAAAAATAGAATGGTATGAAGAATTAGTTTCTTGGATAAAAGAACATTATCCAAATATCACTGTGCATGGTTTTTCAGCAGTTGAGATCGCTTATATTGCAAAAGCATCTAAAATTTCAATCACTGAAGTGTTAAAAAGATTACAAGCTAAGGGTTTATTTTCTATACCAGGAGCGGGAGCTGAGGTGCTAAGCGATAGGGTGCGTGATATTATCGCACCCAATAAATGTGATACAGCTACTTGGTTAGAAGTACATCGCCAAGCTCATAAAATCGGCATGAAAAGTACAGCTACCATGATGTTTGGAACGGTTGAAAATGATGAAGAAATCATCGATCATTTTGAACATTTAAGAAAATTACAAGATGAAACAGGTGGTTTTAGAGCTTTTATTTTATGGAGCTTTCAAAGTGATAATACTGCTTTAATCCAAAAACATCCAGAGATTATGAAACAAAGTTCTAACAAGTATTTAAGACTTTTAGCTTTAGCAAGACTTTATTTAGATAATTTTAAAAATTTACAAAGTTCTTGGGTAACTCAAGGCTCACTTATAGGCCAGCTTGCTTTAAAATTTGGGGCCAATGATTTAGGCTCAACTATGATGGAAGAAAATGTAGTAAGTGCTGCAGGAGCAAGTTATAGAATGAATCAAGATGAGATGATAAGGCTGATTAGAAGTTTAGGCGAAAATCCAGCTAAACGCAATACCGCTTATGAAATTTTAGAAAGGTTTTAATGCAGTATTTAGAGAGCAGGGGTGTTAAAATCCCTTTTATTTTTGAAAAAAATTCTGATTTTCCTATTGTTGTTTTAAAGCTTGTTTTTAGAAATTGTGCTAGAAGTTATGATGAAATAGCAGGTTCGGCTAAAATGTTTTCGCGCATTTTAAATGAAGGCGTGGATGATAAATTTTTTAAAGATTTAGAATTTAGAGCGATAAATTTAGAGGCAAGTAGTGGTTTTGAAAGCTTGGAAATCAATCTTTCTTGTTTAAAAGAAAATTTTGATTTTGCTTTAAAGAGTTTAGAAAAATTGCTTTTAAAACCAAGAATAGAAGAAAAAATTTTGCAAAAATTAAAAATCAATGCCTTAGGTGAACTTGCGAGTAAAAATAGTGATTTTGATTATTTAGCAAAAAATTTACTCAATGCTCAAATTTTTAAATGTAAAGAATTTCAAAGTCCAAATGATGGGGATGAAAAAAGTATAGAAACTTTGTCTTTAAAAGATTTGCAAAATTTTTATAAAAATTTTATCCATCTTAGTGATTTGGTTGTGATTTTAGGAGGAGATTTAGAAGAAAAACAAGCCAAGGAAGATCTTTTAAAACTCTTATCAAAACTTCAAATAGGTAAGAAAAATACTCCAAAAAAATATGAGTTAAGCAAAAACATCAAAGATGAAATTTTGCTACGCCCAGAAAGTGAACAAGCTTATATTTATTTTGCTACACCTTTTTTTGCTGATTTTAAAGATAAGGATTTATATCTTGCAAAAATTGCTTTATTTGTTCTAGGGCAAGGAGGATTTGGTTCAAGGATTATGGAAGAAATTCGCGTTAAAAGAGGTCTTGCATACTCAGCTTATGCTATGCTTGATATGAATATGTCTTTTTCTAGAGTTTTTGGATATTTACAAACTAAAAATGAAAGTGCTAAAGAAGCTAAAAAAATCGTAAAAGAGCTTTTTGAAGATTTTATAAAAAATGGCATGACTCAAAATGAACTTGATCAAGCTAAAAATTTTCTCATAGGATCAACTCCTTTGCGTTATGAAAGCTTAAGCAAGCGTTTATCTATGACCTTTAATGAATTTTATCAAGGTTTAAAATTAGGATATTATAAAGAAGAGTTAAAACTTATGGAAAAGGTTAAACTTGAAACCATCAATGCTTATATTAAAAAACATCAAGAGCTTTTAAATATAAGTTTTGCAAGCATACAAAATGAAAATTAAAGAAAGTGATTTTGAATTTTTTAAAAAATTAAAAATTAGAAGTGCTATTGATTTAGCCCTTCTTTTACCTAAAAAAATTGAAAATTTAAATCCAAGTAAAAATCCCAAAGAAAATGAAATTTGCACCCAAAAAATCACTATAAAAAGCGTTAGTTCAAGAAAAAATCAACTTTTTGGTTTAGGTTTTTGTGAAGAATGGCAAGAAAATATTTCTTTTGTGTTTTTTCATCCTAGAGCTTGGCATTTTAGGATTTGTAAGGTAGGAAAAGAGCTTATTTTTAATGCCAAGCTCTCGCGTTTTAATCACACTTGGCAATTTAACAATCCTAAAATTTTAACTTCTTTTGAGGGTTTTAGTCCAAAGTATCAAATTTTAGGTTTAAAAGATACAAAAATTGCTGCTTTTATACATAAATATCTTAATTATGAAAATTTAAAAGAAAGTAGTATAGAGGATAAATATATACATTTTCTTTTAAATTTGCACGCTTATGATGAAAAAAGTTTTTTTATGTTTGAAAATTTGCAAAATTTTAGCAAAGATTTAAAATATATAGAAATATATAATTTTTTAAAACGTTTAAAAGCTAAAAAAACGCATTTTAAAGCTCATCAAATCAATGTTTTTAATATAGCCAATTGGATTAAGGATTTGCCTTTTTCTCTTACTAAAGATCAGCTTAACGCCTTAAAAGACATAGAAAAAGATTTATACTCAAAAGAAGCCAAAAGGCGTGTGATTATGGGTGATGTGGGGTGTGGTAAAACCTTGGTTTTACTTGGTGCGGCTTTGATGGTTTATCCTAAGCAAGCTATTTTAATGGCGCCTACTAGTATTTTAGCGTATCAGCTTTATGAAGAGGCTAAGAAATTTTTACCTGATTTTATGAATATTTTGTTTATTAAAGGGGGTAAAAAAGAAAAAGATTTAGAACAAAATATCCAAAAAGCAAATCTTATCATAGGCACTCATGCTTTAATTCATTTAGAAAGTCATAATGCCGTGCTTGTAATGATAGATGAACAACATCGTTTCGGATCAGCTCAGCGTGAAAAAATTCATTCTTTAAATAAACAAGAATTTGCCCCTCATTTTATACAGTTTTCAGCTACGCCTATTCCAAGAACTTTAAGCATGATACAATCTGAACTTTTAAATTTTAGCTTTATTAAACAAATGCCTTTTGAAAAAGATATTACAACTTATTGTATACAAAATAAAGGCTTTTCTAAGCTTAGTGAGAAGATCAAGGAAGAAATTGTTAAAAATCATCAAATTATCATTATTTATCCCTTAGTGAGTGCTAGTGATAAGATTCCTTATCTTTCTTTAGAGCAGGCTAGGGGGTATTGGCAGAGTCATTATGAAAAAGTTTTTGTAACTCATGGAAAAGATAAACAAAAAGATGAAATTTTAGAGCGTTTTAGAGATGAGGGAAATATTTTACTAAGCACTACAGTGGTGGAAGTAGGTATTTCTTTGCCAAGATTGAGTATGATAGTGATTGTGGGGGCAGAACGTTTAGGACTTGCTACCTTACATCAACTTCGTGGCCGTGTAGGTCGTGTAGGGCTTAAAAGTACTTGCTATCTTTATACTAAACTTAAAGAAATTCCGAGTCGTTTAAAAGAATTTGCTAGCACTTTAGATGGGTTTAAAATAGCAGAACTTGACCTTAAAAATCGTTTGAGTGGAGATTTGCTTGATGGTTTTATGCAGCATGGAAATGAGTTTAAATTTTTTGACTTTTCTAAGGATGAGGAGATTTTAGAAGAGGTAAAAAAAGATTTGGCAAAAAAATTGCCAAATTAATGTCCGCCGTACTTATAAAGCATATTTTGAAAATGTGAGGCTATCATTTGTGCACGCTGTAAAATGACATTTTTCATTTCCTCATTATAAACCATATTTAAACTTTCTTCAAAAAGTTTTAGCCAAACTTCAAAAAATTCTTGTGGAAAAGGAGGTAGATCTAAGTGCTTTTTTAAGGGTTGCCCATTATAATCACCTTCGCCTAAAAGCATGCCTGCCCAAAAATTTCCTATTTTTGCTTTATGTTCTTTCCACTCTTCATCGCTTGTTCCAATAGCATTGTTAAAAATAGGACCTAAATCCTTATCTTTTCTAACTTTTTCATAAAATATTTCCATGAGTTTTGCTATGCTTTCTTGATTAATTGTTTCAAATTTCATATAAGCCTTTCTTAAATGTTAATTTTATGGCGTTAATATAGCAAAAATAAGATAAATTAAATTTAACATAAGTTAAGAATGGAAAATGTATATAATGAAAGATTATTTAGAACTTTTATCTAGTGTAGGAAAATTAAAAAAATTTCAAAAAAATAGTATTTTATTTTATGAAGGCGAAGAGGCTAAAAAATTTTTTATTTTACTCAAGGGAAAAATACGCATTTATAAAAGTACAGCAAGTGATAAAGAAATTACTTTGCATTATTTTAATCCTCCAAATTTTATAGCAGAAATGCCTGCTTTTAAAAAATTAAATTATCCTGCTAATGCTATATTTGAGGAAGATGGAGAAATTTTGGAAATTGATTTTATTAATTTTCAAAATTTATGCAGTGAAAATAAAGAATTCAATTTTTTACTTATCAGTTCACTTTTTGATAAAATTAAAATTTTAGAAAAGAAATTATCTCAAAATGCATTAGATTTAAGGACGAGATTATTAAAGTATCTTTTGGAAAATGAAAAAAATTTAGATACAATTTCACAAAAACAAATTGCAATTGATTTAAATGTTAGAGCACAATCTTTATCTCGAGTGTTAAAAGAACTTAAAATTTCAGAACTTATTGATACAAAAAAAGGTAGAATTGAAATTTTAAATAAAGATATGATCATGAAAGAACTTTGGTAAAAATTTAAGGTAGAGAATGGATTTTGATTTTATATTAGCTCAAGCTCCTGCTTTTTTAACGGCTGCTTGGCTTACGATAAAACTAAGCTTTTTTGGAATTATTTTTTCTTTGATAATAGGCTTGTTTTGCATTTTAATGAGTTATTTTAAAATAAAAATTTTAGAAAATATTTGCAAGCTTTATATAGAGTTTTCAAGAAATACGCCTTTATTAATTCAACTTTTTTTCTTATATTATGCTTTACCTAAATTTAATATACATTTAGAGCAAATTCCACCGCTTGATTTGATTTGTTTAAGTGTAGAAGAAACTTTAAGACCTTCTTTTGCTTGTGCTATAGTAGGACTTAGTTTTTTAGGGGGTTCTTATATGGCTGAAAGTTTAAGAGCGGGATTTGAAGCCATAAGAAAACAGCAGTTTGAAGCGGGACTTTCTTTGGGTTTTTCAAAATTTGGAAATTTGCGTTATGTGATTTTGCCGCAAGCTTTGGCTATTTCTATGCCAAGTATTAGTGCTAATATTATATTTTTAATCAAAGAAACTTCAGTTGTTAGCATTATTGCCTTGCCAGATTTGGTGAATTTAATGAAGAGTTTAAATTCCTTAACCTATAAGACAGATGAGCTATTGTTTTTGTTGTTTATGGGATATTTATGCATTATTTTGCCTTTGTCTTTTATTTTGCTAAAGTTTGAAAAAAGGTTGCTTCATGCTTGAACTTTTAAATACCGATACGCTTTTAAGACTCTGGCAAGGGCTTTTTGTCACTCTTGAAATTTCATTTATCAGCATTATTATTACTTCGATAGGTGGGTTATTTTTAGGAATTTTAATGAGTTTTAAAAATACCTATATCTATGCTTTTTGTCGTTTAGGTTTAGAATTTGTGCGTGTTATGCCACTTTTAGTATGGCTTTTTGTGGTGTATTTTGGTTTTCCTAGATGGTTTGGGTGGGATTTGAGTTCTGTAAGTGCAGCTATTATTGTTTTTAGCATTTGGGGTTGTTTTGAGATGATGGATTTGGTGCGTGTTTCCTTGCAGAGTATTCCAAAACATCAGCATGAAAGTGCATCATCTTTAGGTTTAAATACGGTGCAAAGTTTTGTTTATATTATTATTCCACAAGCTATGCGTCGTTTAACTCCTATGAGCATGAATTTACTTACTCGTATGATTAAAAGTACAACCTTTGCTTATTTAATCGGCGCGGTAGAGCTTGTAAAAGTAGGGCAACAAATTATAGAATTTCATAATAGAAATGATTTTGCACCTTTTATTATTTATGGTTTGATTTTTTTTATCTTTTTTATACTTTGTTATCCTATCACTTTATATTCAAGAAAATTAGAGAAAAAATGGAGCTAAAATGAGCATACTAAAAATAGAAAATTTACAAAAGTATTATGGTTCGCATCACGCCTTAAAAGATATTAATTTAGAAGTTAAGGCTAAAGAAGTTGTGGTGATTTTAGGTCCTAGCGGATGTGGAAAATCTACGCTTTTGCGTTGTATTAATGGGCTTGAAGAGATTGCAAGTGGTAATATTTATATTGATAATGAGAAAATAGATAAAGATTTTAAAGAATGGCCAAGAATGCGTCAAAAAGTTGGTATGGTTTTTCAATCTTATGAGCTTTTTGAGCATTTAAGTGTTGAAGAAAATATACTTTTAGGGCCTATGAAAGTGCAAAAAAGAAAGAAAGATGAGGTTTTAAAAGAGGCTAAAATTTGGCTTGAAAAGGTGGGGCTTTTGCATAAAATTCATGCTTATCCAAGAGAACTTAGCGGAGGACAAAAGCAAAGAATTGCCATAGTAAGAAGTCTATGTATGAATCCTGAGTTAATGCTTTTTGATGAGGTTACAGCAGCGTTGGATCCTGAGATTGTTAGAGAAGTTTTAGAGGTAATGCTAAATCTTGCAAAAGAGGGTATGACTATGCTTATTGTTACTCATGAAATGGGTTTTGCTAAAGCTGTAGCAGATAAAATTATTTTTATGGATGAAGGAAAAATCATCGAAGAAAATGATCCTAAAAGTTTTTTTGAAAATCCAAAAAGCGAAAGAGCAAAGAAATTTTTAAATTTGTTTGATTATCATAAATAGATAAAAATAATATTGGTTTATGATAATAAACTTTACAAGACTAAAATTTTATAGAAAAACTAAAAAAGTCTTGACAAAAATTTTTTTTTGAGTTATAATCTCACTTTTATTTTTGCTGGTTTAGCTCAGTTGGTAGAGCAGCTGCCTTGTAAGCAGCAGGTCGGGGGTTCAAGTCCCTTAACCAGCTCCATTTATTTTAGCAGTGTTTGACCAGAATATTGAAAAAGCAATATTTTTATGGTGAGTTACTCAAGTGGCCAACGAGGGCAGACTGTAAATCTGCTGGCTTTCGCCTTCCGTGGTTCGAATCCACGACTCACCACCATGCTTTGCGGGAGTAGCTCAGTTGGCTAGAGCATCAGCCTTCCAAGCTGAGGGTCGCGGGTTCGAGTCCCGTTTCCCGCTCCAACAATTTAAAAGAACTGGGAGCTGTATTTTAAAACCTTTAACTTACAGTATATATCCCATTTAAGAGTTTTTGTTGTCTGTTATTGTGTATAATTTTTCTGAGCGCTCGTATGGCTCAGAGGTAGAGCACTCCCTTGGTAAGGGAGAGGTCGCGGGTTCAATTCCCGCTATGAGCTCCATGAATTGAAAAAATTATATAGATATAAGACTTGCTTTGCTCAATTTATTTTTTATACGGAGGAAAAAAATGGCTAAAGAAAAATTTTCACGTAATAAGCCACACGTAAATATTGGTACTATTGGTCACGTTGACCATGGTAAAACTACTTTAACAGCTGCTATTTCTGCTGTTCTTTCTAGAAGAGGTTTAGCAGAGCTTAAAGATTATGATAATATCGATAATGCTCCAGAAGAAAAAGAGCGTGGTATTACTATTGCTACTTCTCATATTGAATATGAAACAGACAATCGTCACTATGCACACGTTGACTGCCCAGGTCACGCAGATTATGTTAAAAACATGATTACAGGTGCTGCACAAATGGATGGAGCGATCTTGGTTGTTTCTGCTGCAGATGGCCCTATGCCACAAACTAGAGAACACATTCTTCTTTCTCGTCAAGTAGGCGTTCCATATATTGTTGTTTTTATGAATAAAGCAGATATGGTTGATGATGCTGAACTTTTAGAGTTAGTTGAAATGGAAATTAGAGAATTATTAAGCTCTTATGATTTCCCAGGCGATGATACACCTATTATTTCTGGTTCTGCTTTAAAAGCTCTTGAAGAAGCTAAAGCTGGACAAGATGGTGAATGGTCAGCAAAAATTATGGATCTTATGGCTGCAGTTGATAGCTATATTCCAACTCCAACTCGTGATACTGAAAAAGACTTCTTGATGCCAATTGAAGACGTTTTCTCAATTTCAGGTCGTGGTACTGTTGTTACAGGTAGAATTGAAAAAGGTGTTGTAAAAGTAGGTGATACTATCGAAATCGTTGGTATTAAAGATACTCAAACAACAACTGTAACAGGTGTTGAAATGTTCAGAAAAGAAATGGATCAAGGCGAAGCAGGAGATAACGTAGGTGTTCTTCTTCGTGGTACTAAAAAAGAAGAAGTTATCCGTGGTATGGTTCTTGCTAAACCAAAATCAATTACTCCACACACTGACTTCGAAGCTGAAGTTTATATCTTAAATAAAGATGAAGGTGGTAGACATACTCCATTCTTTAACAACTATAGACCACAGTTTTATGTAAGAACAACTGATGTTACAGGTTCGATTAAATTAGCTGATGGTGTTGAAATGGTTATGCCAGGTGAAAATGTGAGAATTACTGTAAGCTTGATCGCTCCAGTAGCACTTGAAGAAGGAACTCGTTTTGCTATTCGTGAAGGTGGTAAAACTGTTGGTTCAGGTGTTGTTTCTAAAATTATTAAATAATTTAATAAAGCCAAGTTAAAAGCTTGGCTTTAATTTTTTAAGGAAAATTGAAATGAGAATTAAAGTTGGTTTAAAGTGTGAAGAATGTGGTGATATTAATTATAGCACCTATAAAAATAGTAAAAATACTACTGAAAAATTAGAATTAAAAAAATATTGCCCAAGATTAAAAAAACATACACTTCACAAAGAAGTTAAGCTAAAAAGTTAAGCTTGCGCCCTTAGGGCAATAGCTCCAACGGTAGAGCGCCGGATTCCAAATCCGATGGTTGGGGGTTCGAATCCCTCTTGCCCTGCCATAATTAAGGTTTAAATAAATGGAAAAATTAATAACTTATTTTAAATTATCAAAAGCCGAATTAAGGAAAGTAATTTTTCCTTTAAAAGAACAGGTAAGAAATGCCTATATTACAGTTTTTGTGGTTGTTGCGGTGATTTCTTTGTTTTTGGCGTTAGTGGATTGGCTTATGTCCTCTATTGTTTCTGCGATCGTATAAGGAGAGTAAATGAGTACTCATAAATGGTATGCAATTCAAACTTATGCTGGCAGTGAAATGGCAGTTAAAAGAGCCATTGAAAATTTAGTAAAAGATAACGGAATTGAAGAACAACTTAAAGAAATTGTTGTTCCAACTGAAGATGTTATTGAATTTAAGAATGGAAAGGAGAAGATTAGCGAAAGAAGTTTGTATTCAGGATACGTTTTTGCACTTCTTGATTTAAATACAGAGCTTTGGCATCGCATTCAATCTCTTCCAAAGGTTGGTCGTTTTATTGGAGAATCCAAAAAGCCAACCCCTTTAACAGAAAAAGATATTAATTTGATTTTGGAAAAAGTTCACAATCGTGCAGCGCCTAAACCAAAGATTTCTTTTGAAGAAGGGGAAAATGTGAGAATCACAGAAGGGCCATTTGCAAACTTTACTGCAATTGTAGAAGAGTATGATATGGTTCGTGGTTTATTAAAATTAAATGTTTCTATTTTTGGACGCTCAACTCCAGTGGAGATCTTATATTCTCAAGTTGAGAAAATAATTTAATTTATATCAAGTAAGGAGATTTGTTATGGCTAAAAAAGTCGTAGGCGAAATTAAATTGCAAATTGCTGCCACAAAAGCAAACCCATCACCACCTGTTGGTCCTGCTTTGGGTCAGCAAGGTGTTAATATTATGGAGTTTTGTAAGGCTTTTAATGAAAGAACAAAAGATATGGCAGGTTTTAATATCCCTGTTGTTATCACTGTTTATGCAGATAAAAGTTTTACTTTTATTACAAAACAACCGCCAGCTACGGATTTGATCAAAAAAGCAGCTGGAATTTCTAAAGGTACGGATAATCCACTTAAAAATAAGGTGGGTAAGTTAACTCGTGCTCAAGTTTTAGAAATAGTAGATAAGAAAATTGCAGATTTAAATACTAAAGATAGAGATCAAGCTGCTAAAATTATTGCAGGTTCAGCTCGTTCTATGGGTGTTGAAATCGTTGATTAATCCTTTCACCGCCAAGGTAAAAGGCGGTAGCACTTTAAAATGCGGAGAAAATAAATGGCTAAGATAGCAAAAAGATTAAAAGAATTATCACAAAAAATTGATTCAAATAAAGAGTATGCTTTAAGCGATGCAATTGATACAATAAAGACTTTAAAGTCTGCTAAATTTGATGAGACTGTAGAAATTGCTTTAAAACTTAATGTTGATCCAAGACATGCAGATCAAATGGTAAGAGGATCTGTTGTTTTACCTGCTGGAACGGGTAAAAAAGTTCGTGTTGCTGTAATTGCAAAAGACGCAAAAGCTGATGAAGCGAAAAATGCTGGTGCAGATATTGTGGGTAGCGATGATTTAGTAGAAGAAATTCAAAAAGGTAATATGAATTTTGATGTTTTGATTGCTACTCCAAATTTAATGGGACTTGTTGGTAAAGTTGGTAGAATTTTAGGGCCAAAAGGTTTAATGCCAAATCCTAAAACCGGAACAGTGACTATGGATGTTGCTCAAGCGGTTAATAATGCAAAAAGTGGTCAGGTAAATTTCCGTGTTGATAAGCAAGGAAATATCCATGCAGGTCTTGGTAAAGTAAGTTTTTCCAAAGAACAATTATGGGACAATGTTAGCACTTTTGTAAAGGCAATTAACAAACACAAACCTGCCGCAGCTAAAGGTAGATATATTAAAAATGCGGCTTTATCTTTGACAATGAGCCCTTCTGTAAAGCTTGAAACACAAGAATTGCTTGATATGAAATAAGAGTTGCTTTTTTGCAACTCTTTTGTTTTAAAATAAACATTTGAAAAAATTTTTGATTTTTTGAGATGTTTATTTTAGATTGAAGATAGTCGAGGCGTAAGCTTAATTGGATTTCCACTCTACTTGAAATCTCAATCGGAAAGGAGAAAATGTGACTAGAAGCGAAAAAGTTGAGATTATTGCTAAACTTGAAGAAGGTTTTAAAGCTAGTGAAGCTATTGTAGTTTGTAATTACAGAGGTCTTAGCACAAAAAAACTAGAAGAGCTTAGAAATAATGCAAGAGAAAACAATGTAAAAGTTCAAATTGTTAAAAATACTTTGGCTAACATTGCTCTTAACAATTCCGGTAAAACAGGTCTAGTTCTTAAAGATACAAATATTTATCTTTGGGGCGAAGATCAGCTAAGTGTTTCAAAAGTAGCTGCTAAATTTGAAGAAAATAACGATAAATTTGAAATCAAAACAGCTCATATTGAAGGCGAAGTTGCAGATGTTGCTAAGGTTAAAGCTCTTGCTAAAATGCCTTCACGCAATGAGTTGCTTGCTATGCTTTTGCAAGTTTGGAATGCGCCAATTACCAATTTCACAATAGGTTTAAATGCGCTTAAAAATAAAAAAGAATCTGAATAAATTAAATAAAAGGATAAAAAATGGCAATTTCTAAAGAAGATGTATTAGAATATATTTCAAATTTAAGTGTTCTTGAGTTATCAGAACTTGTAAAAGAATTTGAAGAAAAATTTGGTGTGTCTGCTGCTCCTGTAATGGTAGCTGGTGGTGCTGCAGCTGGTGGTGCTGCAGCTGCTGCTGAAGAAAAAACTGAATTTGATATCGTTTTAACTGATGGCGGTGCTAAAAAGATTGAAGTTATTAAAATCGTTCGTGCTCTTACAGGCCTTGGTCTTAAAGAAGCAAAAGATGCAGTTGAGCAAACTCCTTCAACTCTAAAAGAGGGTGTGGCTAAAGCTGAAGCTGAGGAAGCTAAAAAACAACTTGAAGAAGCTGGTGCTAAAGTAGAACTTAAGTAATTTTAAGCTTTAAAGTTAGAAGAAGATTTGCCGAGGCAAGTCTTCTTTTTTTATTTTTACCTAATTTTTAGGTCTTCTTTTTTAAATTTACAAAATTTACCATGAGGTATGTGCGATATGTTAGATAATAAATTAGGAAATCGTTTAAGAGTAGACTTCTCAAACATTTCAAAACAAATAGAAATCCCAAATCTTCTACAATTACAAAAAAAGAGTTTTGATTATTTTTTAAATCTTGATAATGGTGAAAGTGGTATAGAAAAAGTTTTTAAATCAATTTTTCCTATTCATGATCCGCAAAATAGATTGAGTCTTGAATATGTTAGTAGTGAAATAGGCAAGCCAAAATATACCATTCGCGAATGCATGGAAAGAGGTTTGACTTATTCTGTAAATTTAAAAATGAAAATCCGTCTTACTCTGCATGAAAAAGATGAAAAAACAGGGGAAAAAGTTGGCGTAAAAGATATTAAAGAACAAGAAATTTATATCCGCGAAATTCCTTTAATGACAGATCGTGTATCTTTTATCATTAACGGGGTTGAGAGAGTGGTTGTAAATCAATTACATAGAAGCCCTGGTGTTATTTTTAAAGAAGAAGAAAGCTCAACGGTTGCAAATAAGCTTGTTTATACAGCACAAATTATTCCTGATCGTGGTTCGTGGCTTTATTTTGAATACGATGCCAAAGATGTTTTGTATGTAAGAATCAACAAGCGTAGAAAAGTTCCTGTAACTATGCTTTTTAGAGCTTTAGGGTATAAAAAACAAGATATTATTAAGTTGTTTTATCCTATTCAGACTATACATGTGAAAAAAGATAAATTTTTAACAGAATTTAATCCAAATGATTTTATGGATAGAATAGAATATGATATTAAAGATGAAAAAGGAAAAATCGTTCATCAAGCTGGAAAAAGACTTACAAAGAAAAAAGCAGAACAGCTTATTAAAGACGGCTTAAAATGGATAGAATATCCTGTAGAAATTTTACTTAATCGTTATTTAGCAAATCCTATTATTGATAAAGAAAGTGGAGAGGTTTTATTTGATTCTTTAACTTTGTTAGATGAGAGTAAGCTTGCTAAGATTAAAGAGCAAAAAAGTTTTGATATAGCAAATGACTTAGCTAATGGCGTTGATGCAGCGATTATTAATTCCTTTGCTCAAGATGGAGAAACTCTAAAACTTCTTAAGCAAAGTGAAAATATCGATGATGAAAATGATTTAGCTGCGATTAGAATTTACAAAGTTATGCGCCCAGGTGAACCTGTGGTAAAAGATGCAGCGAAGGCTTTTGTAAATGATTTATTCTTCAATCCTGAAAGATACGATCTTACTAAGGTAGGTCGTATGAAAATGAACCATAAGTTAGGTCTTGAAGTGCCTGAGTATGTTACTGTTTTGACTAATGAAGATATTATTAAAACTGCAAAATATTTAATTAAAGTAAAAAATGGTAAAGGACATATTGATGATAGAGATCATTTAGGAAATCGTCGTATCCGTTCTATAGGTGAACTTTTAGCCAATGAACTTCATTTAGGTCTTGCAAAAATGCAAAAGGCGATCAGAGATAAATTTACTTCTTTAAATGCGGATCTTGATAAAGTAATGCCTTATGATTTAATCAATCCTAAAATGATTACTACAACTATCATTGAATTTTTTACAGGAGGTCAGCTTTCGCAATTTATGGATCAAACCAATCCTTTAAGCGAGGTTACTCATAAGCGTCGTTTGTCAGCGCTTGGTGAAGGTGGACTTGTAAAAGAAAGAGCAGGTTTTGAAGTGCGTGATGTTCACGCGACACATTATGGTAGAATTTGTCCAGTTGAAACACCTGAAGGTCAAAATATTGGTTTGATTAACACTCTTTCTACTTATGCAAAAGTAAATGAACTTGGCTTTGTTGAAGCACCATATAGAAAAGTTGTAAATGGTAAAGTGACTAATGAAGTTGTTTATCTTACAGCAACACAAGAAGAAGGCTTATTTATCGCACCAGCTTCAACTAAGGTTGATGCTAAAGGCAATATAGTAGAAGAATTTGTTGAGGCTAGACAAGATGGTGAAACTATACTTGCAAGACGCGAAGAAGTGCAATTAATCGATCTTTGCTCAGGTATGGTTGTTGGGGTTGCGGCTTCCTTGATTCCGTTTTTAGAGCACGATGATGCAAACAGAGCGCTGATGGGTTCAAACATGCAACGTCAAGCTGTGCCACTTCTTACTGCTTCAGCTCCGATAGTAGGAACAGGTATGGAACAAATTATTGCACGTGATGCTTGGGAAGCTGTTAAAGCAAAGCGTGGTGGTGTGGTTGAGAAAGTAGATAATAAAAGCATTTTCATTTTAGGCGAAGATGATAAAGGTCCATTTATTGACCATTATACTATGGAGAAAAATTTAAGAACCAATCAAAATACAAATTATATTCAACACCCTATTGTAAAAAAAGGTGATATAGTAAAAGCAGGACAAATTATCGCAGATGGTCCTTCTATGGATCAAGGCGAACTTGCTATAGGTAAAAATGCTTTAATCGCTTTTATGCCTTGGAATGGCTACAACTATGAGGATGCTATAGTTGTAAGTGAGAGAATTATTCGTGAAGATACCTTTACAAGCGTGCACATTTATGAAAAAGAAATTGAAGCAAGAGAACTAAAAGACGGTATAGAAGAAATTACCAAAGATATCCCAAATGTAAAAGAAGAAGATGTTGCACATCTTGATGAGAGCGGTATTGCAAAAATTGGTACCCATATCAAACCAGGTATGATTTTGGTGGGTAAGGTTTCTCCAAAAGGTGAGGTTAAACCAACTCCTGAAGAAAGACTTTTAAGAGCGATTTTTGGAGAAAAAGCAGGACATGTTGTGAATAAATCACTTTATGCAACCGCTTCTTTAGAGGGTGTTGTTGTGGATGTTAAAATTTTCACTAAAAAAGGCTATGAAAAAGATGATCGTGCAATAAAATCTTATGATAAGGAAAAAATGGCTTTAGAAAAAGAACATCATGATAGACTTTTGATGATGGATAGAGAAGAAATGCTTCGTGTTTGTGCTCTTCTTTCCAAAGCCCCTTTAAATAGCGATCAAAAAATTGGAGATAAAAATTATAAAAAAGGACAAACCGCAGATATTAGCGAACTTGAAAAAATCAATCGTTTTACTTTAACAACTTTGATTAAAGCTTATTCTAAAGAGATTCAAAAAGAATACGATGATTTAAAAAATCATTTCCAAAATGAGAAGAAAAAATTAAAAGCAGAACACGATGAAAAGCTTGAAATTTTAGAAAAAGATGATATTTTACCAAGTGGGGTAATTAAGCTTGTTAAAGTTTATATTGCTACAAAGAGAAAGCTTAAAGTCGGTGATAAAATGGCAGGACGTCACGGAAACAAAGGTATAGTTTCAACTATAGTTCCTGAAGTGGATATGCCTTATTTACCAAATGGTAAAAGCGTGGATATTGCGCTTAATCCACTTGGCGTTCCAAGTCGTATGAATATAGGCCAAATTTTAGAAAGCCATTTGGGTTTAATTGGACTTAGACTCGGAGATCAGATTCAAGAAATTTTTGACAGAAAGCAAAAAGATTTTCTTAAAGAATTAAGAGCAAAAATGCTTGAAATTTGTTCTATTCCAAGACTTGCAAGCGAAAAAGAATTTATTAAAAGCTTAAGCGATGAAGAGCTTTTAAACTATGCTAGAGACTGGAGTAAAGGAGTTAAATTTGCTACTCCTGTTTTTGAAGGTGTAAATATAGAAGAATTTAGCAAGCTTTTTGAAATGGCCAAGATAGATATGGACGGCAAAACAGAACTTTATGATGGACGCACGGGTGAGAAAATCGCAGAGCGTGTTCATGTGGGATGTATGTATATGCTAAAACTCCACCACTTAGTTGATGAGAAAGTTCACGCAAGAAGTACAGGACCTTACAGCTTAGTTACCCAACAACCTGTGGGTGGTAAAGCACTCTTTGGGGGACAAAGATTTGGGGAGATGGAAGTTTGGGCACTTGAAGCTTATGGAGCGGCTCATACTTTAAGAGAAATGTTAACTATCAAATCAGACGATGTAGAAGGTAGATTTAGTGCTTATAAAGCATTAACAAAAGGTGAAAATGTTCCAGCAACAGGAATTCCTGAAACATTTTTTGTATTAACCAATGAGCTTAAATCTCTTGCTTTAGATGTTGAGATTTTTGATAAGGATGAAGATAATGAGTAAATTTAAAGTAATAGAAATCAAAGAAGATGCAAGACCTAGGGATTTCGAAGCGTTTCAACTAAGACTTGCAAGTCCTGAAAAAATCAAATCATGGTCTTATGGAGAAGTAAAAAAACCAGAAACTATCAATTATAGAACCTTAAAGCCTGAAAGAGATGGGCTTTTTTGCGCAAAGATTTTTGGACCTATAAGAGATTATGAATGTCTTTGTGGTAAGTATAAAAAAATGCGTTTTAAAGGCGTTAAGTGCGAAAAATGTGGTGTTGAAGTAGCAAATTCAAAAGTGCGTCGTTCTAGAATGGGACATATCGAGCTTGTAACTCCTGTGGCTCATATTTGGTATGTTAATTCTCTTCCAAGTCGTATAGGAACGCTTTTGGGTGTTAAGATGAAAGATCTTGAGCGTGTGCTTTATTATGAAGCTTATATCGTTGAAAACCCAGGCGATGCTTTCTATGATAATGAAAGCACCAAAAAAGTAGAATATTGTGATGTTTTAAACGAAGAGCAATATCAAAATTTAATGCAACGCTATGAAAATAGTGGCTTTAAAGCAAGAATGGGTGGAGAAGTTGTTCGTGATTTACTTGCAAATTTAGATCTTGTAGCACTTTTAAATCAGCTTAAAGAAGAAATGGCGGCTACAAATTCAGAGGCTAAGAAAAAAACTATCATTAAACGCTTAAAAGTTGTAGAAAATTTCTTAAATTCAAATTTAAACGCCAATACCGATAGCGATGAAGCCGTACCAAATCGTCCTGAATGGATGATGATTACAAATCTTCCAGTTTTACCGCCAGATTTGCGTCCTTTAGTGGCTTTAGATGGTGGAAAATTTGCAGTTTCTGATGTGAATGACTTATATCGTCGCGTTATCAATAGAAATACACGTCTTAAAAAACTTATGGAACTTGATGCACCGGAAATCATTATAAGAAATGAAAAAAGAATGCTTCAAGAGGCTGTTGATGCACTTTTTGACAACGGTCGTCGTGCTAATGCTGTAAAAGGAGCAAATAAACGCCCATTAAAATCTTTAAGTGAAATTATCAAAGGGAAGCAAGGGCGTTTTAGACAAAACTTACTTGGTAAAAGGGTGGATTTTTCAGGTCGTAGTGTTATTGTTGTGGGTCCAAAACTTAGAATGGATCAATGTGGTTTACCTAAAAAAATGGCTTTAGAGCTCTTTAAGCCACATCTTTTAGCTAAGCTTGAAGAAAAAGGTTATGCAACCACAGTAAAACAAGCTAAAAAAATGATAGAAAACAAAACCAATGAAGTTTGGGAATGTTTAGAAGAGGTAGTAAAAGGGCATCCTGTTATGCTAAACCGTGCGCCTACTTTACATAAACTTTCTATTCAAGCTTTTCATCCTGTTTTAGTGGAAGGTAAGGCTATACAACTTCATCCTTTAGTTTGTGCAGCATTTAACGCAGACTTTGATGGGGATCAAATGGCGGTGCATGTGCCACTTTCTCAAGAGGCTATTGCAGAATGCAAAGTGCTTATGCTTTCATCAATGAATATTCTTTTGCCAGCAAGTGGTAAGTCTGTAACCGTTCCATCGCAAGATATGGTTTTAGGAATTTATTATCTTTCATTGGAAAAAGCCGGTGCTAAAGGTTCGCATAAAATTTGTACAGGCATTGATGAAGTGATGATGGCGCTTGAAAGCAAGTGTTTGGATATTCATGCGAGTATACAAACCATGGTAGATGGTAGAAAGATTACCACTACAGCAGGAAGATTGATTATTAAATCTATTTTACCTGATTTTGTGCCTGAAAATAGTTGGAATAAAGTCTTAAAGAAAAAAGACATTGCCGCGCTTGTGGATTATGTTTATAAACAAGGTGGTTTAGAGATTACAGCAAGTTTCTTGGATAGACTTAAAAATTTAGGTTTTGAGTATGCAACTAAAGCAGGTATTTCAATTTCGATTGCAGATATTATTGTTCCTAATGATAAGCAAAAAGCTATCGATGAAGCAAAAAAACAAGTAAGAGAAATTCAAAATTCTTATAATCTTGGTTTGATTACTTCAGGGGAAAGATACAATAAAATCATTGATATTTGGAAAAGTACAAATAATGTCCTTTCAAAAGAGATGATGAAGCTTGTAGAAAAAGATAAAGAAGGGTTTAACTCTATTTATATGATGGCAGATTCTGGTGCTAGGGGTAGTGCGGCTCAAATTTCTCAGCTTGCTGCGATGCGAGGACTTATGACCAAACCTGATGGTTCTATTATCGAAACTCCTATTATTTCGAATTTCCGTGAAGGGCTAAATGTTCTTGAATACTTTATTTCAACTCACGGTGCTAGAAAAGGTCTTGCAGATACCGCTCTTAAAACAGCAAATGCGGGTTATTTGACAAGAAAACTTATCGATGTTGCACAAAATGTAAAAATTACCATTGAAGATTGTGGAACGCATGAGGGTGTTGAAATCAATGAAATTACCGCAGATAGCTCTATTATAGAAACTTTAGAAGAAAGAATTTTAGGCAGGGTTTTAGCTGAAGATGTGATCGATCCTATTACAAATTCTGTGCTTTTTGCAGAAGGTACTTTAATGGATGAGGAAAAAGCAAAAATTCTTGGAGAAAGCGGTATAAAAAGTGTCAATATCCGCACTCCTATTACCTGCAAAGCTAAAAAAGGAATTTGTGCAAAATGTTATGGTATCAATCTTGGTGAAGGTAAATTGGTAAAACCAGGCGAAGCAGTAGGAATTATTTCCGCTCAATCTATCGGTGAACCAGGAACGCAGCTAACTTTAAGAACTTTCCACAGTGGGGGAACTGCAAGTACGGATTTACAAGATAGACAAGTAAGTGCACAAAAAGAAGGTTTTATCAGATTTTATAATCTTAAAACTTATAAAAACAAAGAAGGTAAAAATATCGTAGCAAATCGTAGAAATGCGGCGATTTTACTTGTGGAGCCAAAAATCAAAACTCCATTTAAAGGTGTGATTAATATAGAAAATATTCATGAAGATGTGATTGTTTCTATTAAAGATAAAAAACAAGAAGTAAAATACATACTAAGAAAATACGATCTTGCTAAACCAAATGAATTAGCAGGTGTAAGTGGCAGTATAGATGGAAAACTTTATTTGCCATATCAAAGCGGTATGCAAGTAGAAGAAAATGAAAGTATCGTAGAAGTGATTAAAGAGGGTTGGAATGTACCAAATCGCATCCCTTTTGCGAGTGAAATTTTAGTAGAAGATGGTGAGCCTGTAGTTCAAAATATCAAAGCAGGCGAAAAAGGAACGCTTAAATTTTATATCCTTAAAGGCGATGGTTTAGATAGAGTAAAAAATGTTAAAAAAGGCGATATTGTTAAAGAAAAAGGATTCTTTGTAGTGATTGCTGATGAAAATGATAGAGAAGCAAAAAGACACTATATTCCAAGAGAATCTAAGATAGAATTTAACGATAGTGAAAAAATCGATGATGCAAATACTATCATTGCAAGTGCTCCTAAAAAAGAAAGAAAAGTGATTGCAGAATGGGATGCTTATAATAATACTATCATTGCAGAAATTGATGGTGTTGTAAGCTTTGAGGATATTGAAGCAGGTTATAGTGCTGATGAGCAAATTGATGAAGCTACAGGTAAGCGTTCTTTAGTGATTAATGAGTATTTGCCAAGCGGAGTTAGACCAACTTTGGTAATCGCAGGAAAAGGTGATAAGGCTGTGCGTTATCAGCTTGAACCAAAAACCGTTATTTTTGTTCATGATGGTGATAAAATCGCTCAAGCAGATATTTTAGCAAAAACTCCAAAAGCTGCAGCTAAATCAAAAGATATTACAGGAGGTCTTCCAAGAGTTTCTGAACTTTTTGAAGCAAGAAAACCAAAAAATGCGGCTGTGATTGCAGAAATTGATGGTGTTGTTCGTTTTGATAAACCTTTGCGTTCTAAAGAAAGAATTATTATCCAAGCAGAAGATGGTACAAGTGCTGAGTATTTAATCGATAAATCAAAACACATTCAAGTAAGAGATGGCGAGTTTATCCATGCAGGTGAAAAACTTACAGATGGAGTTGTTTCAAGTCATGATGTGCTTAAAATTTTAGGTGAAAAAGCCTTGCATTATTATTTGATTTCTGAAATTCAACAAGTTTATCGCGGACAAGGTGTTGTGATTTCTGATAAACATATAGAAGTTATCGTTTCTCAAATGCTAAGACAAGTAAAAGTTGTAGATAGTGGACATACGAAATTTATCGAGGGTGATTTGGTTTCAAGACGTAAATTCCGTGAAGAAAACGAAAGAATCATTAGAATGGGTGGAGAACCTGCTATTGCTGAGCCTGTGCTTTTAGGTGTAACAAGAGCAGCGATTGGAAGCGATAGTGTGATTTCTGCAGCTTCATTCCAAGAAACTACTAAAGTTCTAACCGAAGCAAGTATAGCGGGTAAATTTGACTACTTAGAAGATTTAAAAGAAAATGTTATTCTAGGTAGAATGATACCTGTTGGAACAGGGCTTTATGGTGAACAAAATTTAAAACTTAAAGAACAAGAATAAAACTCTATTTTATAGCCCTTCTGGGCTATATTTCTTCATTTTCAATCTTTTTAACTAAAATATAAGCAAAATTTAGATATCATCCAAAGTTTATTACATTTTTAAAGAAAGGAATTATTGTGCCTACCATAAATCAATTGGTTAGAAAAGAGCGCAAAAAAGTTTTAGAAAAATCTAAATCTCCAGCGCTTAAAAATTGTCCACAAAGAAGGGGAGTTTGCACTAGGGTTTATACTACAACACCTAAAAAACCAAACTCAGCGTTAAGAAAAGTTGCCAAAGTAAGACTTACTAGTGGCTTTGAAGTGATCAGCTATATCGGCGGTGAAGGTCATAACTTGCAAGAACACAGCATTGTTTTAGTGCGTGGTGGTAGGGTAAAAGACTTACCAGGGGTTAAATATCACATCGTTCGTGGTGCTCTTGATACAGCAGGTGTTGCAAAAAGAACAGTTTCTCGTTCTAAATATGGTGCTAAACGCCCTAAAGCAGGCGCTGCAAAATAATCATTCATACAGACAAATCCGTTAGATTTGATTTTGTTTGAGTAAAATTTAAAATTTGAAGGAAAAATAATGAGAAGAAGAAAAGCTCCGGTAAGAGAAGTCTTGCCTGATCCGATTTATGGTAATAAAGTAATCACAAAATTTATTAATTCTTTAATGTATGATGGTAAAAAAAGCACAGCTACAACAATTATGTATGGTGCTTTGGAAGCTATTGATAAAAAAGGTGGCGAGAAAAAAGGTATTGATATTTTTAATGATGCGATTGAAAATATTAAGCCTTTATTAGAAGTAAAATCTCGTCGTGTAGGTGGTGCAACCTATCAAGTTCCAGTTGAAGTTCGTCCTGCTAGACAACAAGCTTTGGCGATTCGTTGGATTATTTCTTTTGCAAGAAAAAGAAGCGAAAGAACTATGATTGATAAACTTGCAGCTGAGCTTTTAGATGCAGCAAATAGCAAAGGTGCTTCATTTAAGAAGAAAGAAGATACTTATAAAATGGCTGAAGCAAATAAAGCATTTGCTCACTATCGTTGGTAAGAAGGAGTGTGTATGTCAAGAAGTACTCCTTTAAAAAAAGTTAGAAATATCGGTATTGCTGCTCACATTGATGCGGGTAAAACGACTACATCTGAAAGAATTCTTTTCTTTACAGGTATGAGTCATAAAATCGGTGAAGTTCATGATGGTGCTGCAACTATGGACTGGATGGAACAAGAGAAAGAGCGTGGGATTACTATCACTTCTGCGGCTACAACTTGTTTTTGGAAAGATCATCAAATCAATCTTATTGACACTCCAGGCCACGTGGATTTTACAATTGAAGTTGAAAGATCTATGCGTGTTCTTGATGGTGCTGTTGCGGTATTTTGTTCAGTGGGTGGGGTGCAACCTCAAAGTGAAACAGTTTGGAGACAAGCAAATAAATACGGTGTTCCAAGAATAGTATTTGTAAATAAAATGGATAGAATCGGTGCAAATTTCTACAATGTAGAAGATCAAATTCGTAACCGTTTAAAAGCTAATCCAGTTCCACTTCAAATTCCAATTGGTGCGGAAGATAATTTTAAAGGCGTAATCGATCTTGTAACTATGAAAGCTTTAGTTTGGGAAGATGATACTAAGCCAACTGATTATGTAGAAAAAGAAATTCCAGCTGAACTTAAAGAAAAGGCAGAAGAATATCGCACAAAAATGATAGAAGCAGTTTCTGAAACTTCAGATGAGTTGATGGAAAAATATTTAGGCGGAGAAGAATTAAGCCTTGAAGAGATTAAAACAGGGATTAAAGCAGGATGTTTAAGTCTTTCTATCGTTCCTATGCTTTGCGGTACAGCGTTTAAAAATAAAGGGGTTCAACCTTTACTTGATGCTGTTGTGGCTTATTTACCAGCTCCTGATGAAGTGGCAAATATCAAGGGTGAATATGAAGATGGCACAGAAGTTTCTGTAAAATCAACTGATGATGGCGAGTTTGCAGGACTTGCATTTAAAATCATGACAGATCCATTTGTAGGACAACTTACTTTCGTGCGTGTTTATCGCGGTTGTTTGGAAAGTGGTTCTTATGCTTATAACTCAACTAAAGATAAAAAAGAAAGAATTGGTCGTTTGTTAAAAATGCACTCTAACAAAAGAGAAGAGATTAAAGTGCTTTACGCAGGCGAAATTGGTGCTGTTGTAGGACTTAAAGATACTTTAACAGGGGATACTCTTGCAAGTGAAAAAGATAAGGTAATCCTTGAAAGAATGGATTTTCCAGATCCAGTTATTTCTGTTGCAGTTGAGCCAAAAACTAAAGCTGATCAAGAAAAAATGTCTATTGCTTTAAATAAATTAGCACAAGAAGATCCAAGTTTTAGAGTTTCTACAGATGAAGAAAGTGGTCAAACTATCATTTCAGGTATGGGTGAGTTACACCTTGAAATTATCGTTGATAGAATGCTTCGTGAATTTAAAGTTGAAGCTGAAGTAGGTCAACCACAAGTTGCTTATCGCGAAACTATTAGAAAAACTGTTGAACAAGAATACAAATACGCTAAACAATCAGGTGGTCGTGGTCAGTATGGACATGTATTCTTACGCCTTGAACCGCTTGAGCCAGGTAGTGGATATGAATTTGTTAATGATATTAAAGGTGGGGTAATTCCAAAAGAATACATTCCTGCAGTTGATAAAGGTGTTCAAGAAGCATTGCAAAATGGTGTTTTAGCAGGTTATCCTGTGGAAGATGTTAAAGTAACTGTTTATGATGGAAGTTATCACGAGGTGGATTCATCTGAGATGGCGTTTAAACTTGCTGCTTCTATGGGCTTTAAAGAAGGTGCTAGAAAAGCAGGTGCTGTGATCTTAGAGCCTATGATGAAAGTTGAAGTAGAAACTCCTGAAGATTATATGGGTGATGTTATTGGAGATCTTAACAAACGCCGTGGTCAAGTAAATAGCATGGATGAGCGTGGTGGAAATAAAATCATCACAGCATTTTGTCCTTTAGCTGAAATGTTTGGTTATTCAACTGATCTTAGAAGTCAAACTCAAGGTCGTGCGACTTATTCTATGGAATTTGATCACTATGATGAAGTTCCTAAAAATGTTGCGGATGAAATCATCAAAAAAAGAAACGGTTAAATTTTTAGCGGGATTTTTCCCGCTTTCTGTCCTCGTAGCTCAGCAGGATAGAGCGCAAAATTCCTAATTTTGAGGCCGTGAGTTCGAATCTCGCCGTGGACACCAAGTAGTAATTCATTAAGTAATATTAAGATACAAAATACACTATTTTAACAACTTTTCTACATTAAAATTTTTCATTATGATTGAAATTTTTTCTATTTTTTCTTATAATTCTGTAGCCATTTATGTAGCCAAAGTAAAAAAGTTAATTCTGGCTACAAAAATACTAAAAAAAGGTTTTTTAATGCTAACTCAAAAAGATATAGACAATTTAGAAATAAAAGATAAAAGGTATATGATTAGCGTAGGAGAACCAAAAGAATTATATGTCCGAGTTAATCCAACGGGTAAAAAAGTTTTTTATTTAAGAGCTTCAAAATTTAAAAATTTTATAACAATAGGGGAATGCCAAAAAGGTGTTTTAAATGTTACAAATGCAAGAGAAAAAGCAAAAGATCTTTTAAAATCAATGTATGATGGAAAATTTATCGGCAAAAATGATAAGGTTATGACACTTGAAAAAGCAAATTTTCTTTATGTTGATATAAAATCTAAAAAATTAAATTCAGCTACAATTAAAAAAGAACAGTCAATTTTTAAAAAATATATTATTCCAACTTTGGGACAAAAAGATATAAATGAATTGAAAAAAGATGATTTTTTACCTATTTATGATTTAATGCAGAAAAAAGGAATATACGAAACAATAAATAAAAATATATCTTTGCTATGTAGGATATTTGAGATTAGTAGACAAAGAGGTGACTTAAAAACAGATATAATACTTCAATTGAAAGATTTAAAGAAATTTTACAATGAAGCAAATCACAATAAAGTTAAACATTTTAAAGCTATAGTAGAAGAACAAGAAATAAGAAATATGTTAGAATGTATGAAAGAATATAAAAATCATCCACGGACAAATACAACTATAATTAATGCAATTTATTTTACGCTTTTGACAGCACAAAGAAGTAAAAATATTCGATTTGCTAAATGGAGTGATATTGACTTTGAAAACAATCTTTGGATTATAAAAGCAGATGAAATGAAAGTAAGATCTAATGGTGATAATATTATCCCTTTAAATAAATATGCTTTAAAGATACTAGATATGCAAAGAATTTTAAATGGAGATAAAAAGTATATTTTCGCTAATAATAATGGAACTATTAGCGAGAATTTTGCTGTAAGATTTTTTAAATTTTATAATTTAGAGCACACTATACATGGATATCGTTCTACTTTTAGAAGTGTTTATACTAATAAAAGCAATGAGTTAATTCAGCAAGGTATTAGTAAAGATATAGCAGAAATGATATTACATCATATAAGCGGTAATGAAATAGAAAGGGCTTACAACAGAGCCAAGGCAATTGATTTAAGAGTAAAACTTATGCAATGGTATGGAAATTACTTAAACTCTCTTTGTGAGTTTTGCTTTTAATGTCTTTTAGCTTTAAGCCATTTTTCTATTTCTTTTATTTCATATCTTATGGATTTTCCTATGCGAATGTAAGGTATTTTACCATCTTGTCTTAACTTAAATAATGATGTTATACTAACTCCTAAATATTCGCTCAATTCTTTTTCTCTAAAATATTTTTTAACCATTTTCAACTCCTAATCTTTTATCTATAATTTCAAAAATAGTATCCTTGTAATAATTCCAAAGCCATTTCTGTTCTTCATCTTCTAAATCATCAACGCTTAAATTACGCCATTCTTTTATTGTTTTAGTATCACAACCTAAATTCATCATAGTTTTTGTAAAAGTCATAACATAGGTATCCAAGACAACGCTAAAGATATTTTTCATATCTCCTATACAATCCCTAAGATCTACATTTTCAAATATACAATTTTCAAATTCTGTTCTTAGAAAATTACAAAAATGAAAACTTGCTCCACTGAAATCACAATCTATAAAAGATGCATTCTTGCTTGAAATATCATTTAAATTAGCGTTTTTAAAACTAGCACCATTTATAAATGCATTATTAAAATCTAATTCACTTAAATTTATATTTTCCAAGTTTGCATTATTTAAAGAAATCCCTTCTAAAATACAACACTCAACTAATTCTTTTTCGCTTTTCCTATCATTTTCGATAATGATAGTTTCATCAAGTCTTTTTAAAATTCCCATTTTAACTCCTTAATTCTTTTTTTCTAAAAGCTCAACTTGTGCTTTTTGATATTTATAGTTAAAAAACATCAGAATGGAAAATAATACAAAAAGTAAAACTAAGATGATATTTAACATTTTTATAACCGGCAACTTTTATAATCAGCTTTATAGATTTTTTTAACTTTATAATCTATCTGTAAATTAGTTTCTATTTCTTTACAAGTTATAAACCAGAAGTTTTTATCTTCTTGTGTTAATTTATAAATAATTGAATTTCCTAAAAACCCAAAATCTTTAGATACATTGCTAAGAGCTTCATCTTTGCTGAAAGCACATATTGTATCTACAAACTTCTTTAATCTCTCATCATAAAATCCTGTACGACTTTCAATCTCTTTAATTTTTTCTAGCATACATTTATAGAAGTCAAAACCTAAGTTTTTACAAAGATATTGACAATAAGATATAATTCTAGGTATAGATGTTTTTACATGCAATTTTTTAATTACTTTGCAACAAACTTCACTAATCTCATCAGTAAGGTTATATATTTCTATATTTTCATTATTACTACAAAATTCGCAGTAATAATCAAAATCTATAATATCAAAAGCGTTAAAACAAAACACTGCTATGTCACAAAGTGCTTCAACTCTTTCTAAATCATCTTTTGTTCTAAAATACTCGCTTGCTTTTTCAAAAACATTACCTAAAAAATCTTTTCTTTGATTTTCATAGGTTAAATGTCTTTCTTGTCTCCATTGTTTCAATCTTTCTTTAATTTCATTAAATTGAATTTCTGTCATCTTTTTTAATCCTTTGCTATCTTTTTAACTTCTTTTGTGGTATAAATCTCATTTAAAGCATGCAAGATATTAGCTTCTTTTAGTATTTTTATAAAGTTGATATCATCATTATCAAGTTTTGCTTTAAAAGCTAATTTTGAGTTTAAAGATCTTATGTTTTGATAACCATATCTATAAATTTGCATTAAAAAATATCTTCTTTCGATATCTTCGCATTGCAATAATTCTAATTCTATAAAATCTTGGAATATCTCGGCGTTTTCTATGTGATATTCTTTAGAGCTTGAGCCTTTTTCGGCTTTATAAAGCTCTTTTTTGTAATCATAAGCTTTTTTAAGCTTGTCAACTAATTTCATTTTTAACTCCTTAATATCTTTTTCCATTTTTCTTCAAATTCATCATAATTTTTCCAATACTTAAGCTCTTTTTCTAATTTATTTAAAACAGCTTCAAAAACAGTATCTTTACCTATTTTTTCGGCAAATAAACTCATTTCCCATTCTTTTATGCAAAGAATTCCATAATCTTTTGCTAAGATTTTTCTAAGCTCTAACAATTCTTTTTGACTAAGTTTTCTTTTAAAGCTTAGCTCCTTTTTATTTTCTAAGTCGTATTTAAGGGCTTTAATTTTGTTTTCATAATGTTCCTTTTGTTGTGCTAATTGTGATTTGTAGCCGATTTTTTGATGATGATTTAAAGAATTAAGCCTTTGATTTTCATCGCTTAGGGTTTTAAATCTAGCTTTTTCTTGTTCTTGTTCTAGACTTCTAAGCTTTTCTTTCATTTGATAAAAAGCAAAAACTAAAACTTTTTTAGCATTTCTAACACTTTCGCTATTTTTCATATAAGTTAAAAGTAATGTTGCTTGTTGTTCGTTCAGATAGTAAATCTTTTTATAATTTTTAACATTTTTAGAATTTATAATAAGTTGATTTTCAAACTCTAATATTCCAAATTCTTCCAAATCTGCTTTATAGGTTCTAATTAGCTTTTGAATAGAAATTTCATTATTGTTAGTTAGCTTTGAAATCTTATTTTGTGTAGTAACTAAAGCACCATTGTATTTTACAATTAAATCGTTCATAAAATAATCCTTTTATCTTATTTTCGTTTATTTTTTATGATTATAATCGAATTTAAGATAAAAGTCAATAGTTTTAAACGATTTTTTGAATATTATTTTAAAAAAAGTTCGATTATAGGACGGATTTTAAATCCTGCCTATAAAATCCCTTGCTTTTTTAATTGCTTCTAGTATTTCTTTTTGTTGTTTATTCTCTAGCATAAGAGTTAATGCTACTTCTGCCATTTTTGGAATTTTACCACTAGCCCAAGTATTTATTGTAGAAGCAGGGACATCTAATTGTCTTCCTAATTCAGCTTGAGTAATGTTTAATTCTTTACAAACTCTTTTAACGATGTTTTCTTTCTCTTCTTTATCAAAATAAAAATTAAAATCTAAGTTTGGATTATTTTTAAACCATTCTAAAAATTTAGATACAGAATTGATGTCAAAATCATAATTTGCAGTTTCTTTTTGAAACTGATGATAAAGATTATACACATCTAGATAATTATTTGGATAATAATTGCAAATTTTATATCCGCAAGTTAGCAGGAATTTATCAATTTCTTTTTCAAAATCATTTTCTGAAATAAACAATATTGGTTTTATATACTCTATAGTCTTAAAGCGTAATTCACTTACTATATTATCTAATGGTTCTTTTTTTGTTCTTCCTAAAAAACTATCTTTAATGCTATATAGAAACTCAAGAACTTGTATAATTTGTTTTTCGCCTAATTTAAAATTATTATTTACTTCTTTTATACTTTCTGCTATAACACCTTCATCACCTGCTGAAGTTTCATTTTTAAATATTTCTTTTCTATATTTTTCTAAGTTTTGCATTATTTCTCCTTTATTTAAAACATAATTTTAAGGCTCATTTCTAAAGCCCTATTTACAATACTTCTTATAAGCTCATCTCTTCCTGTGTTTAAAGCTTTTTTAGTTGCACCACTAAGCTATCTTGTTTCAAAAGCTCTAATGCTTTTGGCTTTAAAATAGCTTTTTCAACTTTGCCATTTTCTTCCTTTATTGAGGACATTTATATCTAATCATCCAAAAACCATTGGTTATTGTTATATTTAAAAAACCATTGTGGTTATTACATTTTATAGTAAAATCATACTTTTCGCCATATTTATCAGCTTTTAATACTTCATTTAATAAAGATTCTTCTCCTTTATTTTTTAATAGCATTTTAATTTTTTCTGAAAATTTAGGAACATTATCTTTTAAAGAAAGTAGTTCATCATAATCATATTGATTTAATGTCATTATTCTCCTTGATTTTATTTGTAGTGTTTAAAATTTTAAACACAATTTATCTCCAACCTTGTAACTTAATGGTGTATTGCATCATGCCAACTTCTATTAAGTTTTTTTTATTTTATCAAAATTTTACTTAAGCAAATAGACTTCTTTCTATATGTTTAAACATAATTTCATTAGCACTTTTAAAAAAGTCTTTTTTAATCTCAAAGCCATAAGCTTTGCGGTTTAAATTTGTAGCTGCTAAAAGAGTGCTACCACTTCCAGCACATGGATCTATAACAACATCGCCTGCATCTGTAAAAATAGTGATTAATCTTTCTAGCAATTTAACAGGCTTTTGTGTGGGATGTACTTTAGGAATACCTTCATCTTTTTGCCAATCCATGCAGTTATAAATCATCTTTCCATCATTGTTAAATTTTGGAAGTTTTTCACGATATAAGATTAAAGCATATTCACAATTTCCAACTATTTTCATATTTGCTTTTAAAACTTGAGATGAGCTTTGTTTTCTAAAAACTAAATTTATATAATGATTAAAGCCATATTTTTTAGCTACTTCAATTAACATTGCTTGTTGTTCAAAAGAGCAAAAAACAATCATACAAGGACTTTTACCGCATTCTTTAGGTTCTTTTATAAGCATTTTTGAGCAAAAGTGCATAAATTCGCTAACTTTAAAATCATTATCTGTATCAAAAAATGCCTTGTTTGCTTTTTTACTTTTTCCATTTTTATTATCCCCATTTATATACCATTCAGGAGATGAAGCATAAGCATTGTTTCTTAGATTATAAGGAATATCAGCTATTACAAGCTGTGCTTTTGGTATATTATATCTTTTAAAATTTTGAAAATGGTCGTTATATAAATTTAGTTTCATTCTAACTCCTTAGAAATTTTTCAACATCTTCAAAAGCTTTCACAATAAGCTTTTTTTCATGAAAGTAATTTCTTCCGCTTGGCTTACTTTTGTAAATTTTGTAAGCCTTTCTGAGTTCTTTTTTACTTATGTGATTTTTATAATTTATTTTCTCGATTTTTATTTCATTTTGTTTAGCAAATTCGCAAAAACAAGTTCTTCTTTCGCTAAATGGTATGATTTTTACAATTTCAAGATAATTAGAACGGGAAACTTCCATCATCATCTCCTATTTCGATATATTTTTCATTGTTATTTTTTTTTACTTCATTTCCATAAGGATTATAGCTTTGATTTTCTTTTGGAATAAATGATTTATTATTGTCGTTGTTTAACGATTTATGTCTTGCTTTAAAAGATTTTATAGATAAAGGTTCTTTGTTATTTTGGAACTCATCCATGCTTTGCATCTTTTCATTAAAAATTCTATCAAGAAAAATTTTGTTAGCAATTTCTCCATTTTTACTTAAATATTCTTCTGTCCCAAAACCTAAAACTAAAAGTTTATTAACTAAAGAATTTAGATAAATAACTTCAGTCTGCACTCCAAAAACATTCTCATTTCCCTTTTCGCTAAAATCAAGTTCATCAATTCCAAAGAATTTCATAATAGCGTTTAATTGTCTAAATCCTAAATAATTTTCTTTTTCTCCATTTTTATTGATATAGCTAAAATCGTTATTTTTAGCTACAAAAAGATTAAAAATAGCTAGTTTTTGCTCTTTTCTGGTTAAAAATTCAAAACAAATAAAAGTATTATTGCTTCCATCGCTTGCCAATTTATCATATAAAAAGGCTTTGCGGAAAACTCCACTATAAAGCCCACCTTCACTTAAATACTCTACGCTTGGCGAATAATTTGCCACTTCAAAACTTGCCTTAAATGCTGGTAACATTATAATCCTCCTTTTAATTGTGTTAAAAATTCATCTTTATTATTTAGAACTTCTTGTATTTTTTCACTTGTAAATAAAGAATGTTTTTTTATAAAATTGTTTTGCTCTTGGGTGTTTAAACCATTATCACTCATAAATTTTCTAAGTTCAGCACCTAAAGCTTTTATCTCTTTTGCTTTATTTTCTATAGCTTTTTCATCACTACCCCAAACTTTTAAATTTTCATTTGGATTTAAAAATCGCTTTTCCTTTATTGTTTCTAATTCACTCTCATCAAGCATTCCAAGTCCGCAAATACTTAAGGTTACACGCCTTTTTGCTTTTGTGATAGCTTTCATTATTGCGTTTGCTAAATTATCGCCACCTAAATTTTTAATATTTAAAGCACCTGTATCGCAATCAGTTCTTCCATCTGGTGTTGCTGCGTAGGCTGTAACCATATAAATATCGCCAACTTGTGCCACTTCTGTTTTTGTAATACTTACTTTTCTTATTTGTCTTAGCTGATCTGTTGCTGATTTATTTGCATATAAAGTAAGTTTGCCATTTAATACTATGTATTCAAAAGGCTTTGTAAGCATGTTTAAGCTTAAACTTTCACAAAGATTTTTAACATAACTCGCTCGTTCTACATCACTAAGTTTTGATAAATCACCTTTTACCAAAGCCAACTCATAAGGATTAAAATTTATTTCTAATTTATTTTCTTCTTTTAATACAACTTCATTACTCATTTTATGCTCCTTTTTTGATTTTTAAACACATTGAAATACTTTCTTTATAAAACTCTTTAGGCACAGTAATATTTTTTTGCTCTAAAAAGCCCTTATAATCAATTGTAGTTCTACTTTGCGGATAAATTGTAATATCCAAACATCTTGCTTTTTCTCCATTTGCTAAGGCTATGAGTTCTTTTTTAAGACTTTCTAGCTTTTCTTTAATAGGTTTAATCGTGTTTTCAAGCCTTATAATTTCAATCGTTAGATTTTTTGCTTTAGTATCTTCAAGCTCTTTATATTCGCTTTTTTGATCTATGATATAATCTAATATAAATTGCTTTATATTTTTAACCAACCATTCTTGATAAGCTTCATCTTTTGAAACTTCGCACTCTACAATCTCTTCTTCTTTATTCATGGCTACAAAAATGCATTTTTCTTTACCACTGATATAGAGTTGAAATTGCACTTGAGCGTAGTATTTATCACTTGGCTTTTTATTTCTTTTGATAAAATCATACTCATCTTGCGAATATTTAAACTCATAAACAACCCCATTTTCATCAATACCATCTAAGCTCGCTATAAACATTTCATTTTCTAGACTTTGCAAAACTACAGGAGTGATACTCACAGAATGTAAAAACTCAACTCTAGCTCTAATCAAAGCTTCATAGTTATTGCCTTTTTTCATAGCTTCATTTTGATAAACTTCTTTAAGTCCCAAGATGATATCTTTTGTTTCTTCTTTGGAATTAAAAGCACCTTTGATACCTACGCAAGATGCTACCATCGATGCACCTATTTTTCCTTTTCTAAAATTTAACCATTCATGGCTACCTTGTTCTAAGTCAATTATTCTGCAATTCATTTTATCCTGCCTTTTTTATTTTTGGAGTGCTTTTTAAAATATAAAAAGTATTTCTCGTTTCTTTGTTTCTAACTGTTTCTATTTCATAACCTTTATTTCGAAGATTATAAATATAAGCTCCAAGCCTTGTAGTAATTCTTTTATCAATGCAATAGAAATTATCTATAATTCCATTTTTTAATAATAGTTCTAAAACTATTTTTTCTTGTTGTTTTGATGTTATTTGCATTCTTTATCCTTTAATCTTTTTACTTCTTTAATAGCTTTATCATCATTTTTAAAAACGCCTATAAGCCCTAAAGCATCAAGTATTTTTATACGAAAATTACTAAGTTTTACATTGATTTTAATTTCTTCTTCTAGCTTCAATGAAATTTCATTTATAGCAGTATCTTTTAATGCTATTACACCTTTTAACCTTTGAATTTCTTTTTCTAAATATCTTATTTTTTCATTTTTTTTACTATTTAGGAACATAGTTTCGACCTTTCTTTTATATAAAGAAGCTCATAAATTTTATTTTGCAAAGAGCTAATTTCTTTTATATTTTTCATATTTGCTTCTATTTGATCTTTTAACTCTTTTAAAAGTTCTATTTTTTCATTTTCAAGATTAGAAATTTCAGTTTTTAAAAATCTATTTTCATCTTTTAAAGACTTATTTAGCTTCATTTCTTTTCTATATTCATCTTTACTTAGTTTTATAATGACTTGTTCTTTTGTGTGATAAGCTTTCATTTTTCTCCTTTTAGATTAATGCTTAAAAGGGACAACTGAGTTCTTTAGAATAGGAAATAAAACAAAAAGGTAAATTCTCAAGTAGTTAATTTGTAAAAGTTGCCCCATTTAAGCATTAAAGGAGTTTAAGAAAAGCCGAGTAAATCCGCAAGTCTCGGCATTGTATAATCGTTTAAGTTTATGCTAAGCGGATTTAGTTAAAATTTATCTGTGTTAAAAAATATTAGAGTTTTATAAGCTCTCTAATTAGCTCTAAGATTAAGATTAAAATTGTTAAAATTTTATCCCACATTTTAGAGCCTCCTTTCTCAACACCGAGACAAGTTAGCAACTTAAACTTTATAATTATACTTTCTTTTTCTTAAACTCTTGATTTTCTGTCGTTTTTAAAGTGCAAGAAAACCTTAAAAATAGCACTATAAACAATAATAACGAGCCAAGTTTATGGATAACTTGCTAACCCTTCCGCTATACAGAACTATCAACGCAATAGTAAAGCTTAATTTTCAAGCGGTCAAAAGCTTAAGAAAGCCCTTTTTAAAGGACTTGTTAAACTTTTAAAAAAGCTTTTTACATTGTTTTTCGAATTTTCTAACTCTCTCTAAAAGCTCATAAGCATTTCTTATAAATTCATCTCCATAAGCTTGTAAAGATATTGCTATTTCTTCATCATCTTCTAAGCTTATTTCCAAAGAGTTTTTAAAATCTTGCAAGTTTGCAAATATATTTTCTAAATTCTCTTTGCTTTCAAACTCATTTGCAATTAATTCTTTTGTTTGGTTATAAATTCTTTTTTCTTCTCTATCAAAATAAAAATCTGTAAAACTCATTTTTTCTCCTTTTTGTTTTGTTAAAATAATTGTAGTATTACTACACTTAAACTATGCTTAAATAATAGTAGTATTCCTACATTTTTTAAAAATATTTTTTTGGTATAATTTTTTAATGGGAAGATGAAAAATCTAAAAATATTTAAAAATATTTTTAGAAAATTGGAAGGATTAAAATTTGAGAATAATACTAGCTTTATTTATATATATTTACGCCTTTGGGGTTGATGTATGTGAGCGAAGAGATATTGAAATGTCTGCATATATAGAAAAACACGCCGTTGGTTATAAAAACAAAAATTTTAACCTTCCAGAAGAAAAACTATACAAAAAATCTTTTAGTGATTGCTATGATAAAAAGAATAAAGAAGCTTGTTTGTATATTTATAATAATTTTGCTATAGATGAAAATTTTAAAATTGAGAGCAATATATTTAATTTGATTACAATAATGACTTATGTTGGTTTAACTCTTGATATAGACAAAGATAAAAAGTATAAAGAAATTAATCGATTGATAGCTTTAGATAGTTGGAAAAAAGCGTCAGAATTGATAGATTTTGTTTTGAGTAAAACCAATGATACAAAAACTATAGAGGGGCTAAAATTACTAAAAAAGATGAGTGATTTTGAAATTAATCGGGCTTATGCATGTCCTTTGTATCATAATGATAAATTACAATCTGATAAAATAGATATGCCTTGTGCCTGTAAAAAAAATACTGCACTTTTAATAAAACCAGATACTATAAAACGAGCTTTTTTAAATTTAAAACTTTTATGTGATAAATATAAAGATAGCGTGAGTTGTGGAGTTGTTGGCGGACTTTATGAGAATGGCAAAGGCATAAGGATAAATTTTAAACAAGCAAAAAAATATTATGGTTTAGCTTGTGATGGTGGTTATCAACTTGGTTGCGATGGATATAAAAGGCTGATGGGGTATTGAGGGTAAATTAATATAAAAACATTTAAAATAGAAAATATAAAAAGACTTTTAGATGATAAAAAATAATTTAAAAAACGCTTTAAAAAAACATATAAAACACCTATAAAGCTTTTAAGACTATAACTTTTTTATTTTAAAGATTATCTATTTTTACATTCATGCATCTAGTAATATCATTTTGAATATTCTTAAATTCTTCTAATAAAGATAAAGTTTTTTCTATTCGGTTAAGCTCTATTTGAAAAATAAAAGCAAGACATTCTTCAAATGTTTGATATTGCTTAAAATTATTAAAGGATTTATAATCTTTTACAAAATCATCATATCTAGCCAATATAACAGTACATAAAATTTTTTGTAAATACTTTATTGTATCTCTATTTTCTTCCTTAAGAATCATGTTAAAAACATTAATTATGTATGCAAAGTTTTTCATACAAGCCCCTTTATATTTTGAGCCTCTTCTACGCCTTTTCCATATTCAATAATATCAAAATCTTCTTTAAAGAACGAAATATCAAAGCCACCTGTAATCTTCATAAAATCTTCATCTAGTATGATTTCTAATATATTTTTTGTCGCTAAAGATGAGTAGTACACTTTTAAATCAGCATCTTCAAATCTTGTAAAATTTTTATCATTCATTCTTTTTTTAGAAGTTGCAATTGTTTTATTTAATTGTTTAATAATTTTTCTTATTTTTTGCTTTTCTTGTATTTTATTTTTTCCTTCAAGTGTTAAAAAATAATTTTGGTCACATAAACTAGTATAAAAAGCCCATCTATTTAATTTTTCAACTTCACTGCACAAACTAATATAATCTTCCGTTTTAACAGTTTTTAAAGCATGTTGAGTATTTTTTGATTTTACTTCTATGGGTAACTTTGCATTATAGTCAGCATTTAATGTGTTAGCCGATATAAGCAAAGCTATGGCACATACGCCAGAGATTATTCCTTTCATAATTAACTCCTTGTTCCATTTAACTAATTTTATCAGTTTAACTCTTCAAATAAAATAAAAATTAAAATTTATCACAATTAACCTTATATTTTTTTATACCCTCGTCATCCACTTCATGGTTTGGCACTTGATAACATTCTTTAAAATTCTCGCCTTTTAAAATCTTAGTGTAAGAGCTTGGAATGGCAATTTGATTTCTTATTCTTTGTGGATTATTATCATAATTAACCAAATTTAAAACTTCTAAACTTCCAAGCTTTGAAGCTACTTGTCTTTCTCTTTTTTCAATCTTGTTCCAAACCCTTTGATTGATTTGTGGATTTTGTGGAGTAATATTACTCATTAAGAATGTGCTTCTTTGAGCTTGAGTTGTTTTTCTCATTGAGGCATTAGAAAGAGTGTGTCCTCTATCATAACCACTATTTTTATAATCACTCCAAGTGGTGCGATATTTTTTAGGGATATTTGTATCATCTTCAAATCGTGGGCGTTTTTTAATTTGTTCGCCTTTTAAATTTTCCGCTTCTAATTTATAAGCTACAGCTTTAGTGCCTTTATAATTATAATCATAACAATTTAGATAATAAAACTTATCTAAAACTTGAGAGCAGTTTTGTTTAGTAAAATACTTTGCAAAATCTTCACTCGGTTTATATTGTGTGTAATCAGCTAAGGCTAGAGTTGTCAATAATGATAAGATTATAAGTTTTTTCATTTTGTTTAACTTGTTGCTTTAATCATTTCTTTTAAAGTTCTGCTTTGGTTTTCTTCATCATAAAAAGGTTCAAAGTTAAAATGCACTTTTTCTAAATTTTCCCTACCCTTTTGAGTTTTTTTACTAAGCGTAAATTGTTCACATTGTAAGAAATATAAAAGCATATCATATTCTAAAGTTTTTGCAAAAGCTTCTTTTATATCATCTATGTTTGCTATATTTCCAAGTCTTGAAAATATTTCATTTTTAGAATGCTTATTTATAATATGAAAGTTATATTCTCCACGCTCAGATATTAGTTCTAAATCATTTTTAAAATCAGTATCTATTAAATTAATAGCATTATTTTTTATTTCCTCGTATCTTATATTTCTTTCTTTTGATTCAAAATTTTTAAATTTTTCTCCTATTTTTTCATAATATAAAAAATTTTTTGCACTTTCTAAAGTATCATGCAATATAGTATCAAATTCGCTAAACCTAAAATGATTACCATACCAATATTTTTCATTTGTTTCTAATTTTAATCTTTCAATACTATTTTTAATAAAATTGGTATTTAGAAAATGACATTTAGATAAGATTTTTAAATGTGTATCGCTAATATAATCTTGTATTTTGTTTCCATTCTCATCCCAAAGCCAAAAACCTATATTTATAAATTCTTCACTGGCTGAGTAAGGAAAATATTTTATCATTTTATATTTAAACATTTTCATAACTATATACCGCTTTTTGTCCTTGTCTTTTATATATCATATTGCTTAAAGCTTGTTTTTGTGCTGAAGTCAAGCTTAGCCATTCTAATGGTATAGCGTTTATTATATCTAAAATTTCTTGACAATTTAATTTCTTTTCATTTATTTTGATTTGTTTTAAGTGGTCAAGCAATAAATAATCTTTATCGAAAGTATTTTTATCAAAATACTGATTAGAGTTAATCTCATCATCTAAAATAATATCTAATGCCTTTAATATATCAAAAGCTAAGCCAAAATCAATCAAAAAAATCTTTTTTAAATCATTGATTAAAATATTTGGATTTTTAAATTCTCTATCACTATTCATTAAAATTCCATCATACAAGCAAGTATAATTTTTAAATTTATTTGTTAATTCTTTTGGATAAATTTTACTTGCATTAAATATATATGAAATTCCTAAATTTAAACCTTTTGAATTTTTGATATTTTCTAATGCCTCCCTGTCTCTTTGAGTTCCATTTTTTAATTTGTTATCTGCTAATTTTATAAAATCATCATCTATATTTAATAAAGCTATACTGGGAATATCTTTAAAATTTAATTCTTGCAAATATAAATAAGAAAAAAGTTCAGCAAATAAGCTTTTTCCAGTTCCGCAAACACTATTATATTTAGTTTTTAATATAAATTTAGAATTATCTTTAATGCTTACTTCCAAAGGACAACTAGCTCCATAATCAGTAACCCTTATAATATTAGATATCTCAAAAATATTTAATTTTACTCTCATCCCACCACTTCTATAAAATTTTTAAAGGTTTCAACAGCCATTTTTGATACTACAGCACCTAAGATCTCGCATTGTTCAAATTCGCTATTATCTACTTTTTTATCCTCGTATTTTTTATTTTCAGAAACTAAAAAAATATAATCTTCAAAAGGTTCTTTTTTAATTTTTTTGCAAAATAAATCATCGTTTTTTCTAAAAATAACAATATCTGCATTTGAAATAGTTTGAAGTGAATTTTTGCTTCTATCCACAATAATAAAATCTCCATTAGATAAAATAGGTTCCATGCTATCGCCATTAATTTTTATAATATCATAACTCTTCTTTATAGGTATATCTAAAATTTCTTTTAGAAAATTTTCATCAACGGAAACTATTTTAACTTCTTCACTTTGAGATGATGTTCCAAGTCCTGCACTTGCATAAATATCTGGGAAATATCTGAAATTTATTTGATTATCATCTTGTAAAAAAGATTTTATACTATCATTTACTGGAGCAAGTTTACTAACTGGCACTTCTAAAACTTTTGCCATAGTTATAATATTTTTGTAATCCTCAGGTTGATTGTTTTCACTTCTATACCAATAAGTTATTCCATCTAAAGTGATTTCATATCCATTTTCTGAAAGCATCTGTGCAAATTTTGCTCTGCTTATTTTTTTTTCTTTTAAAATTTGTGATAAATATTCTTTATCAAGCTTATAAAATGTTTTATTTTTTTCCATTTTTTATCCACCTTATTAATTGTAGTAATTATACATCGACTATTTAAAAAAATATATGTAGTATATTTACATATTTTTTAAACTTAATTTTATAGTAGTTATGCTACATTTTTAAAAATATTTTTAGGAATTGTAAGAATATGAATAGAAAAAAATTAAAAAAAATACTACTTGATTATTATAGCAAAGATGGCGTTGGAAGTATTTTAAGCTCTAGAATAGGAATTAAAGTTCAAGTAGCCGGAGAACTTTGGGAAAAACATCAAATACCACCTAATATTTGGGGTAAAAATAATAGGAATAAATTGCTTAAATTTTTGGGAGAAAGCGAAAGGATAGAGAATGAAGGCGATTGAACTAAAGGTTAAAAAATGGCTTTTATAGCGGGATTTTCAATAGGTTTTTTTAGTTTATTTTTTAATTTGGAAAATCTTTTAGGATGATTAATGCTTGATAGGGTATTTGAAATAATAGGATTATTTATTTTTACTTTGATGATGTTGCATTTTAGACTGTTTCTAGTGGCTGGTATTTCGGCTGGGATTTTAATATCTTGCATTTATCATTATCTAAAACGCATTTTTTATCACGGTAGTGAGGACAAATAATGTATTTAAATTTATCTTTTTTAAAAACCATTTCAAAAGGAGTTTTTTTTGTAACTAATTTATATCCTAAGTTAGGATATAGTCTTTTTGTCAAATCGTTTTCTAGCTTCATATCTTTAATACAAACTCTTTTTAGTTTTTGTTTTTTAGTTAAATATAAAAACAAAGGACGGATACTTAAACCAAATAAAACACCTATTAAAAAATATAACAAATTTTCTAAAGTGGCGGTTTTTAGCATTTCGGATAAGAAAGAATTAAACATAAAAAACCTTTTTAATTTAAATTATAACATAAAGGAGAGTTGGTGATACCAAATTTTATAGCAAGTTTTGATGTAGCTTTGGGGCGTAAAAGCCTAAGAGAGAGAAAAGGCTATTTGAAATTATCAAACACTATAGCTTATGGTGGTCTTAGTGTTGATGCTTTAGCATTGTATATTCAATTAGCAAAGCTTAGTGAAAAAACGATTATAAGTGAGATCTATCTAAGAGAGTTTATAAAAGTTAAAAATAATCAAAGAATGAGTTTAAATAGATTAAGAATTGCCAAAAAAGAATTAATCGAGCTTAGGCTTTTAGAAATTAAAAAGGTTAGAAATGGATCTTTAAATTTTTATGAATGGATTTTAAAAGATGAAAATTATCAAGTTAAAAAGCATTTTAACAAATCTTTATCTTTGCTTAAAAACAGTGATGAAAAGCTAAGCAAAACTCTTAAAAATAACACTTCATCAATCGACAGAAAATTAACCACTGAAAACGAAAAAAAAGAGAATTTGCATTATATAGAAACACGCACGCACGCACGTGATAATAAATTTATAAATAATATAAATATCAATAATAATAAATTTATAAAAAAAGAGAATTTAGAAAATTTAAAAAATAATCAAGAAAAGAAAGAACGCGTTTCTAATCAAAACGCCTCTTTTGTGACGAGCTTTATTGATTTTAGCAAAAAGGAGTTAGAGAAAATGGCAAAAAAAGAGTTTAAAGTCCCAAATGCAAATGAACTCATGAGACAAATAATAGCTTTTAATGAGAAAAATGGCACAAACTTTGGTGAAGAGTTGGCTAATGATTTTATAGGCTATTGGGATGCTAGGGAATGGAAAAGAAATGGAAAAAGAATGTCAAGTGTGGCAGGAAGTCTTTATACATGGCTTAAATACGCTAAAGAAAATGAAGCAAGAAAAAATCAGCGTTTTAACAGAAAAAAAGAAGCCAATTCTAGTGTGGTTGATAGCTTGATGGAGTATTACGGAATGAAAGATGAGAACAAAGACAAGATCTTAGGATGCTTTTAAGGAGTAAAAAATGCAAGAAAAAATACAAATTTTAACGGACTTATTGGAAATTAATAAGGCTCAAGCAACTGATATAGTAGGTAGATATTTGCAAGATGCAAAGGATATTCATGCTTTCTTAGATTTTTATTTCGAAACTTTAGAAAGAGAGAATATCGTAGGGACCACCTATGAGAAATTAAGAATGGTTTGTAAAAAAGCAGAGATTGAATTTAAAAAACGCTTTGAAGATAAAGAAATATTTTTAGAATGGCTTTGCAATAAATATAAAAACCAAGCTTGCTTTAGACTACATGAAGGAGATTTTGAATATTCGTATTTTGCTAGCTGCGGAAATGGTAAAAAGATTAAAATCAACCAAAAATCAATTGATATCTTAGTTTGCGTAAATGCTTTTAAGCAAATCTCCTATAAAAATGGCGAACCATTAGAAAATAATGAATTTAAAGAAGCCCTACTTGAATTTATTTTCAAAAATCAAGACAGAATAGGAAAAAATTTGAATATTCCTTTGTCGGTTAAAAAAATAGAGAAAGTTTTAAGCCTAGAAGAAAAAAGAGAAATCGAAAAGATTGAAGAAACAAAACTTTTTAATGAAAACAAAGATAGGTTTGAAATTTTTATAAAAAGCAAAAAAGCTTTTAAAAAAATAAGCTAATTTTAAGAAAGCCTGAAATGGAAAAGTATTTTTTAAAAATTGATTTAAAAAGCAACCCAGTTCCTTATAAAAGAACCACGCAAAGATCTAAATTTGCATGTAAAGATTATCTTAAATATTTAGATTTTAAAAAACTCTTGCAAATGGAGTTTAGAAGACAAAATAATATTAGCTGTTTTCAAGCCTTTGATAAGCAAAAGAAATATGAGTTTTCTTTAAAAATAGGATTTAACAGCAAAAGGCATGGCGATGGGGACAATATCGTAAAATGCGTGTTAGATGCGTTATTTGAAAACGATAAGAATGTTTTAAAAGGCGATTATGAGATTATTAGTTTTAAAAAATCTTTTTTAGACTTAGAAATCAAAGAATTTAATTTTAAAGAAGGGGTGGCTTGATGGCTAGAATGATGACAAATGGCAAAAGTATGACAAAAGAAGAGCTTGTTTCAAAAATAGAGAGTTATTTTAATGAAAGAGTTGTCTTAAAAGAAACTAAGGAGAGTATTATTTTTGCACCTAAAACAAAAGTGGGATTAGCTGTGTATTTAGGAATTACAATACAAACTTTAGGCGAGTGGGAGAAGGATAAGGATTTTGGAGAAATTGTATCTCAAGCTAAGCAAAAATGTGAAATGGATATTTTAAACCATTCCTTAATCGGCACTTATACTCCTAGCGTTAGTATGTTCTTGCTAAAAAATCAACATGGATATGTGGATAAACAAGAAGTTGTCAGCGATAACGTTCAAAAAATTGAAATTATAAGAAGTGAAATCAAATGAAATTAAAAATCGATTTTTCTTACACTCCGGCACAACTTAAAGTTTTTGATGATAAAAATCCACGCTTTATAACTGTAGCAAAGGGCAGAAGACTTGGTTTTACAAGGGGAAGTGCTAAGTTTGTTATCGAAAACTTGCTTTTAGGACAAAATGTTTTATGGGTGGATACCATACAAGCAAATTTACAAAATTATTACGAGTTATATTTTACACCTGAGTTAAAAAACTTGCCAAAAGATTTTTACTCATGGAGTGTGCAAGATAAGAAACTAATTATTAATGGAGCAGTGCTTCATATGAGAAGTGCTGAAAGAAGTGAAAATATCGAAGGTTTTGGATATGACCTTGTTATTTTAAACGAAGCAGGAATTATTTTAAAAGGCAGCAAAGGAGAATATCTTTGGTATAACGCCATACGCCCTATGTTGCTTGATAATCCTAAATCAAGAGCGATTATCGGTGGAGTTCCTAAAGGAAAAAATCTATTTTATGAACTTTGCAGAAAAGAACTCAGCGATAAAAATTGGAAACATTTTCAATTCTCAAGTTATGATAATCCATTTTTAAAAGAAGAGCAAATTAAAGAATTAATTGAAGAAGTAGGCGGAGAAGGTAGTGAAGTTGTCAAGCAAGAAATTTATGGCGAGTTTATAGATAGCTCGAGTGCTGAATTATTTTCTCTAAGTGAAATTGAAAATGCGATGAGCAAGAACTCTTTTAGTATTGAAAAAATGCAAGGAGAGAATATTTGGGGGCTTGATGTAGCAAGATATGGAGATGATAAGAGTGTTCTTGCAAAAAGAAAAGGTTTTGTAATTGATGAGATTAAAAAATACTCACAACTTGGAACTATTGAGCTTTCAAACAAAATACTAGCCGAATATAACCAAAGTGAAGATAAGCCTAAAGGAATTTTTATAGATACTTGCGGACTTGGTGTAGGTGTATATGATGTTTTATTAAATTATGGTTTGCCTGTATTAGAGGCAAATTCTGCAAATTCTGCAACAAGTAATGAATACTTAAATAAAAGAGCACAAATGTATTTTACTTTTGCCAAAAATTTAAAACATATGGAGCTTTTTAAAGATGAAGAATTAAAAAAAGATATGAGAATGATTGAGTATGAATATAGCGACAAGGGGCTTTTAAAGATAGTCTCAAAAGAGTATTTAAAAAAGAATTATGGCAAAAGTCCTGATGTTAGCGATGCGGTGGCATTAACTTTTTTTGAAAAACTATACAGCAGAAACAATACTAATGAAGATTGGAGTTATGATGGCTGGTGAGTTTTTAATGATCTATGATGCAATTGATGTAAACAAAATAAAAAAGCTTTCAAATTTAAGCGATGAGGCTATAAAGTCAAGTCTTGCAAATGAATTTTTAGAGCTTGTATCAGGGTTTAATAATATTTCTAAAAAGAAATTTAAAAGAGAATTTGCGGAGTTTTTATTTGAAAAAGGAGTGAATGAAAAAGATATTTTAAAAATAACAAATTTAAGCAAAACAACAATATGGAGAATTATGAATGAAAACAAAAAGAACTAATGATGAGAGAGTGTCGTTTTTAACACAACTCATTAGCGAAAGTAAAAGTGGATATGAAAATTACAAACCACACTTTAAAGAGTTGCAAGATGCTTATTTGCTTGAAAATAAGGTAATGCAAAAACTAAGAAAAAGAAATAAATCAAGCATTTACATACCAAAAATAAACGCTAAGGTAAAGTATTTAATCACTAGCTTAAATGATGTGTATTTTAATAGTGAGAGAATGGCAGATATTGAAACTTACATTAATAGTGATGATACGATTATAGAGCTATGGCAAAACGCGATTGATTTTTATAGTGGAAAAATCAATATGTTTAAGATTTTTCAACCGCTTTTCTTAGATGTTTTACTTGTGGGAACAAGTATAGCCAAGGTTACTTGGCATAAAGGAATGCCACGCATTGAAAGAGTAGATATTGATAGTATTTATTTTGATCCAAATGCGTTAAATAGCGAGGATGTAGGATATATAGTCAATGAAATTTACCTAACCTATAATCAAATCCATGAAAGACAAAAGCTAGGTTTTTATAAAAAAATTGAAATTAAAAAGCTTTTTGATGAAGATGATGAGTATAAAAAAGTAAAGCTTTATGATATTTATGAAAGAAAAAACGATGATGAGTGGGTGGTTTCTACCTTATTTGAAAATAATTTACTTAGAAATGAAGTTACTTTGCAAGATGGACAGCCTTTTATCTGGGGTTCAATGCTACCACAACTTAAAAAGATAGATAACGAAAACTATGTAAGTGCTTATGGCGAGCCTATAATGGCTTCTGCTATGCCTTTGCAAGATGAAATTAATATAACTAGAAATCTTTTAATAGATGCAGTAAGAACTCATATCATGCCTAAAATAATGATGCCAAAATCAATGGGAGTAAGCAGAGAAGATATAGAAACCTTAGGAAAACCAATATATACAGACGATCCAAAGGGTGTGCAAATATTACCACCACCAAATGTAAATAGTGCGGGAATGAATTTACAGCTTTTAGAAAGCGAACTCACAGAAGTTACAGGAGTTAGTCCACAAAACAATGGAGCTCAAACTGCACAAAATGAAACAGCAACAGAAATTAGCATAAAAGCACAAGAAGGCGGAAGAAGAAGTGCTGACTATATAAGACAGTATAACGAAACTTTTATAGAGCCTTTATTTGATAGATTTGCAATGCTTGTTTTTAAGTATGGCGAAGATAGTTTTTTCAATGGTTATCAAAGAGAGGATATACCTAGTTTTAGATTTAAAATTCAAACCGGCACAGGTGCCATGAATAAAGAAATTAGACGTGCAGGAATTCAAGCTAGTATGCAAGTTTTTTCACAATTATATCAAATGTATATGAGCATAGGCGATGCAAATTCTGCTTATGGGATTATAAATGCTAGCAAAGAACTTACTAAAGAATTATTACCAATTTTAGGTGTAAAGAATGTAAATAGTTTATTTGCTTTTGAAAACAATGAAGATATTAATCCACAAATGCAAGGAGAAGCTAATGCTTAATATTGAAATTAAAAGCGATATATCTAAAACCAAAGGAGGAAAGAAATTAATAGATTTTATCAAAGCAAAATATAGTGAATGTTTTTATATAGCAAAAAATAATGATGAGAAAGAGTTAAGGTTAAAAGCTTTAGATACTATGGCTTTTTTAGACATAATAATCAATAAAATAAAGGATGAAGAAGATGGAAAATGATGCTTTAAAAGATTTAATAAATGTCATAACAGATGATGATAAAGGACAAGTTGCTAATAATGGCGATGAACCTACGCAAGTAGAAGATAATGAACCTATGCAGGTTGATAATGAGAACGAGCCTGATTATAAGGCGATGTTTGAAGCTTATAAAAGTGAAAATGACAACAAATTAAATGCTTTAATGGGTGAGCTTGAAGCTTTAAAAAATCCAAAAAAAGAGCCAAGCGAACAAGAATTACAAAGAGAGCAATATTTAAAAGAATTAGGACTTGATGGACTTGATGAGAAATTAAAAAGGCTTGAAGAGCTTGATAAAAAGCAAAAAGACAAAGAAGAGCAAGATGCACTAATCGCTAAATACGCACAAGTAGAAAGCGAGTTAAGAAAAGCCTATCCTGATGCGGATTTAAAGGCTATGGCAGAACTTGCAACAAAATTAAATGGTTTAGGCGAAGGTAATATTGACAGCTGGAAAACCTTGCTTAATTTGGTCGGAAAATCAAATAATGCCAAAAAAGCTGAAGATTTATCAAGTGCAAATAATAATGTAAGAACTAGTGATTTTAACGATAAGTTAAAAAAAGGCGAAGTTAGCGAGATAGATCTAGGCAAAGAATTATTAAGTTTAGTATAAAGGAGAAATTATGGATTTTATAACAGCTTTAAAAGGTGGTACAGGATTAGGATCTAGCTTTGCAGATACTTTGATGAAAACAAGCAATTTTACTCCAAATTTAGCAAGTAGTAGTGGTTTTTTAAATGGATTAAAAAATTCTTTTAGTAATTTTGGAGATTGGTTATTTAAAAGTTCTGATGCAAATAAAGTAACTAATTTTGATAGATTGGGAAATGTTTTAGGCGGTGCTGGTGCTTTATATGGTGCTTATAATCAGCAAAAGATGGCACAAAAGAATTATGAGTTACAAAAAGATGCTTATAACTTCAATAAGTATCTAGCTAATGAAGAATTAAATAGAAGAAAGAATACGGAAAATAAACTTCAAAGTGTTTGGAGTAATTAAATAGATTTGGATTTAAGGAGTTTGTTTTAAAGGGTAAATCTTAACCCCTTGTATAAGGGGCTTTGTTTATTGATTGTTAATTTGCATTGACAACAATAATACAAAGTAGTATAATAACTATTAAGATTTGTAGCATCTTATTTCACCGCCTTTCTAGGTGGTAATTTAGTGCTAAGGGTGGCGACCCTTGGCACCACACCTTTTAAAATTATACACAAACTTCCTTAAATCCTTTATTTTAAAAGAAAGAATAAAGGAAACAAAATGGCATTTTATAACCCACAAAGAGTAGTATTTAATCCTGATACAGGCGTTATACAAAACGCAGGAAAAGTCGGTGGTGTCTTATATGACATCATGAGCAAAAGTTTTGATGATAAAGTTAAAGCTAATGAGTTTCAGCAAGAGCAAGATTTAAGAAAGCAACAAATGGAATTTAATGAGGCTATGCAAAACAATCAGCTTTTGCAAAATGAATTTAATAATGCTTTAGCCTTGCAAAAATTTGACCTTGAAAGACAAAGACAAGTTCAAGATAATGCTTTAAATTGGGCTAAATATAAAGAAGATAAAGATTATAATCAAAAATATTTAGATTATTTAACTGGTAAAAATAGTAATATAGTTACTAATAAAACAAATAATAATTCAGGCTTTAGTATAGATGCTAATGGTAATTTAAGTGAACCGCAAACAATGAGAGATGTTTTTAGCAAAGAAAGTAATGGCGGGGATTTGTATCATTTTGCAAAAACCGCTAAAACGCAAAATATAAATTTAAATGATATTTATGGATTTGGAGATACTATAAATCAAAAATTAAGAAATACTCCTTTTAGTAATAGTAAAAACTTAAAACAAGAATTCGCAGATAAGCTAAAAGCTGAAATAAATTTAGCACTAGTTAATATCACAAGTGGCAGGATGAGCAATGAAGATAGACATAGATTAGAAGAATTGGTTAAAACAGATAGTTTTTACTTCTTTGATAAGTATGCTAAACATGATATTGAAAAAGCAGTAGAAGTACTATATAGAGTAAAAAATGATGCCTTAAAAAAAGAATATATGGATATTTGGAAAACAGAAAGGTATTTAAAGGATAGAGATAATATAGAAAAATATTATAGTAATATGCATAAAAAACTAGAAAATGAAAAGGCTATGATAAAAAATTTTATAAATGCTGGAAATATTTTAGCTTCTCAAGGGCAAAGAATGCCATTAAATAAGATTTTATCACAACAACCGCAACAACAATTAAACCAAAATTTTTTACAACAAAACAATATGATTACATTTAGATAATAAGGATAAAAGATGACAATACAAATACCACAAGGTGCAAAAACAATGCAACTTTTTGATATGAATATAGATATACCAGAAGGAAAAACTTATATAGATATTGATGATAATTTTTTGCAGAATAAATATAATCAATTTATGCAAAATAATCAGCAACAAAACAATTTTAATTCACAAGAAGAATTAGCTTTAGATGGTAAGCCTATGAGTATGTATCAAGCACCACAAGTAAGCCAAAATGAGCCACAAGAACAAGGAGTATGGAGTAAAATAAATAAGGGTCTAGAAGATTTTAATAACCTTATAGATCCAAAAAGAATGATATCTGAAGGATTGGATTATCTTTCTCCAAAAGTTACAAGTGGTGAAGAAGGGGCAAGGCAAAAAATAGAAGATGCTACAAATCAGATATCAGGCGGGTTGTTGGCTAGAAATTTTACTAGCCTTGATAATGAAGAGCAAAAACAAATTTTTCAAATCGCATACGATGAAATAAAAAAATTAGGATATGAGCCATTTTTAGAAATAAATAATGGAGACTATAAATATATAGGCGTTGATAAAAATGGAAAAGAAGTTGATTTTACTCCTAGTTTTAGAAATACACTTGCTAGTACTAAAAACGAGTTAGCATTTTCTGTAGCTGGTGGATATGCTGGAAGTTTAGCAAAAACAGCAGGACAAACAATAGCCAAAAAAGCTTTAAATTATTTCGCACCATCTGCAATTGGTGCTGGTAGCGGTGCTATGGCTGATCTTCATTCGCAAAGTAATAATACAGGAATTGAAGCAAGTTATATGGACTATGCTAAAAGGTTTGGAAGTGCAGCCGCAGAAGATGCCTTAGCAGGTGCTGTAGTTGGATCAGCTATAAAGGGAATAGGAAAAACATATAAAAGTGTTGGTGATTTAATAAGCAGTGCAAAAACAGGAGCACAAGCCGGTAAAGATATGATAGATGGCATGGCGGTAAAAGGTGGTAATTTAGGTAATAGGGTTATAGATAAAATCACCCAAAAAGATATTCCTATGATAGGAAAATTTACAGATGGTGGCTTACAAAATGCAGAAACAATTTTTAATAATCTTACAAAAAATGTAGAGAACAAAAAACAAATAGATGAACTTATAGCAAAAGAAAATCCAACATACCTAGAAAATGGAAAGCCTACAATAGAAATATTAAAAAACATTGTCGAGCAAGGACTTAATAAAAATAATCCACAATTTATACAAGATAGCGCTAAAAGAACAAGTGCTATTTTAAAAAATATTTCTAATAGTTTACAAGGAATGCCAACTACACAAAGAAGAGAAGTATTATTAAAAGCAGCACAAGCTTATCCAGAAATAGGAAGTTTTTTGGATGATGTTTTAAAGGCTGATAAGGATGCTAGTATTTCTTTTTTAAATATGATTAAAGGACAAGATGAAGTATTTAAAAACAAAACAGGTTTAAATGGTGAGTTTGATTATAAGGCTTGGCAAAAAGATAATCACGCTTATGAGAATAGAATAAACCAAGAGTATGGAAGTGCTATAAGTAAATTAGATGAGCTTAATAATGGAAAAATAGTATTAACTAGTGAAGATTTAGCAAAGCTTGAAAATTTTAAAAATAATAATTTTTTAGATCAAGATGTAAAAAATAACATACAAAGCTATTTAGATGAAATAAAAGGAAAAGAAGTAAGTGCGGAACAAATCTTTGGATTAAGAACAGCTATAAATAAGCAATTAAGCACAGGAAATAAAACATATAATACAAAACAAGCTTATGGAATAGTAAAAGAAATTTTAGATGATGCGTTGATAAGAAATGCTAGTGACAAGGTATTAGCAAAAGAAATACTAGATAATGCAAATAAAAATTTTGCTTTAAAGGAAAATTTTAAAGAAAGTTATTTAGGCATGATGAAGCCTCAAGAAACAAAAGAAGGGCTTACCGATAGATTGGTTAAAGGGCTTAGAAATATAAATGAAGATAAGAATTTAGAAAATGCTTTTAAAGGAATGAATGAACAAGAAAGATTGGCTAATGAAACTCATGTGATGAATTCTTTATTAGAAAAACATAGGATTGAAGGCGTGGGGTATGATTTTAAATCCTTAGCAAAAGATTTAGAAGACGTCAATTTTTCAAGTAAAAAAATAAAAGATGCTAAAGATGTTATTAATACATATGCTTTGATATATAATAATAATAGAGATTTGATAATGACAGCCTTAGCAAGTAGTGGAAAAAAGACAAACTCTTCAATGGCTACAACAATACAGGGTGTTTTTGATAGAATATTAATAAGTGGTATTTTTGCTAGATTACACGCTTTAGCTCCTTTTGTGAAAAGTGCCAAAGAACAAGCATTAAGAAATCAAATACTAGATGCTATAAAACTTGCTAAAACCAATAAAGAAGTTATATCTAATCTTAAAAACATAAAAATAGCAGATCAAGAACAAAGTAGAATTTTTAAAGATGCTTTGGATAATTATATTAAAGTAGATAAAGAACAAAATAAAATATTAAAAGATGCACTAATAAAAGAAGGTGTTATCAAAGGCGACAACTTCTTCATGGATAAAGCTGATCCGAGCAAAGCAAAGAGTGATTTAAATGTAAAAATAAGCGTTTCTCCAAATGTTAGAAATTTAGCAAAACTTACAAATGATGAGATTATAGCCGACTTAGAATATTTAGCCAATAAACATAAAGAGATGTTTAAAAAGCCTAGTGATGTGTTTAAACTTATAAAAGAAATTAAAGTAAATCCTACATTTTTTTATAAAAATAATAGAATAGATATAGCTTTAATAGCAAAAAGATTAAATGATAATAAATTAGGAAAACTTGGTGTAAATAAAAATACTGGAGAAGTTAGACATATAACAAAAGTTAAAGAAAAAGATTTAGCGAGACTTGAAAAAGTTAGCAAGAAAAACACTAAAGAAAATGTTGGCATTATCCAAACTTTCATCCAACCAGGTAGCAAAAATGAAAATTCATTGAATGGGCTACCAAATATCTCTAATTCTACCCAAACTAAGCCTAAAACAAACTTAATGGATGATATAAAAAAGAATATTAAGGCAAAAGAAGTAAAGAAAAAGAATAAAAAAAGCGTAAAACAAAGTCTTGATGAAAAAATACAAAATGATAAAAAGGCTAGTGAAGATATTCTAAAAAGATATGATAATTTTCTAAAAGAGAATAAAGATTATAATTTTGATTTTTTAGATAATATGAATTTAAATACTGTTGAATACAACTTAACTAGACAGATGATAATCAATGCCAAAGAAAGCACAAATAAAGGTGTAAAAAAAGATATTCCAAGTGCTTTAAGGGGTAAAATCGAACAAGAATTAAACATACAACCTTTAAAAGAATTTGGCGAAAATTATGCAGAATATTATCACGATGGAAAAGGTGCTTTACAAAAACTACTCATTGAAAAACAAGGGCAGGTAGCAGGTGCTTTTCATAGAAAAGATTTAGGGGATATTGATTTGGTTTGGGGAGATGGAAACTTTGGATTAAGTCATATTGTCAATCGAAGAGAAGAAGATTTCATTAAACAAGGGTTAAATAAAATAGAAGCAAAAAATAAAGCTTTAAATTTTATAAAAGAAATAGAAAATATTATAAATAATGGAAATGTAAAAAAAGGTAATAATAGAGCTTTTATTGATGTTAAGAATAGTAGAGTTATGGTAGCACTTGATTATAAAGGTAAAGATAAAAAGTGGATTATAACTGCATATAATTTTTATTAATATTATCGCCCCTAGCTTAGCCGATACGCACTAAAGCTAGGCTTAATACTGACACTTTAAGCGTGAGTAGTGTCAATGGCGATTATTAATTATAGCATAAATTCATGTAATTATTTTTTAAAATATAAAAGATAATTGAAAAGGAGATAAGACAAATACATGGATAGTTGCAAACTATGAATTACAATAAGAGAAGTGAAAGTTTATATACATCTTTCGCAATTGTAAAGGGCGAGATTCTGCCCTTAAGCTCTTAATTAAAATTATAACAAATAAAATTAGGAGTTTAAATACGGCGTTTTCATAATTTCTTGAACTATTTTTTTAAATTGCTCTAAAATATTGATACTATTGTTTCCTAAATTTTTATATTCATTAATTCTTAAGTTGAACAATTGATTTTTAAGACCTATAGGTAAAGTTGAATTTTCAAGTATAAAATAATCTTTAATTATAATTTTATAACAATCGAGCGTTCCTCGTTTAATATGGTTTATTGCTCGTTCAATATTTTTTAAAAAAATATCAGTGTTTTCATCTTTATCGGATAAAGAGTAGGCGGTGCAAACATGAGACATAAAATTATTAAATTCTATTAATGCCTGTTTTGGAATATTCCCAATATGGTTAAAATCAATATTATCAATTATCTTATCCATAACATCTTTCTCTTTAAAATCAAAATAGTAAAACATTCTTCTAGATATATTTTCTTTAGCAATAATTTTACGCCCATCTTTTTGTATTTTTTGTCTAAATTGTAAAAAAAACTGTATTGATTTTAAAAATTCGTCCAAATAAACTTCATTATTGTTTTGCAAAACATTATTTAATTTTTTATTAAAAGCTATTGTAGAGCTATGTTGACGGGATATATTATGTTTTTTAGAATTTTCCAAAATAAATTTAACTATTTTATATCTAAGTTCGACATATTTTTTTTCTTTATCAGTTTCGTCAATATAATCATTCATAAGAACAGTTACATAAAATAAAAACATTTCTTTATAATGAGAATACTGCCTTCCATAAACTAACGACATTTTCAAATCAAGCTGAATAAAACAATCGTACAGAGTAAAAAATTTATTAATTATTGATACAAAATTTGTCATGATTAATAATTATAAGTTATTTTCTTTAATGAATTTTTCTATTTCCTCATCACTAACTTTTATTTCATCTGAAGATTTTAAATTTGGATTACAAATATCACCTTTTCCATAAATGTCACTAGTATTTGAAAAACAAGCTTCATTATTTTTCAAATTTTCAAAAAAATCTAATAATTCTTTATCCTTAATTTTAGGAAACAAAAAGAAATCTGCCATTTTTTAGTCCTTTGGTTTATTTAGATAACAAAACGCGCTAAAATTATACCTTTTTTATAGTTAATTTATACTTATTTTATATGTTTTATATACTTAACTTATAGGTTTTTTATAGTCTTGCTTTTTTTGAAAATATATATTTTTGTTTCAAAACACACTATTTTTGAAATAGCTATTTTTGGAAAAATCCTTAAAACTAAACTAAGGAGAATTCAAAAATGGCTTTACCTTCAATGGGACATACCTCACCCGCAACGGAAAATGTTAAGTTAAAACAATCAATATATGAAACGATTATTAAAATTGGAGCTACTGAAACACCAATTTTAAATAAAATAGGTACTTCAAAGGTTACAAATCCTTTAACTCATAGTTGGATTACTGATACTTTTGAAGAACCAAAAAAGAATGCAAATTTAGAGTTAAGTAAATTTGTAGGTGAAACAAAAAACACAGCCCAAAAAACTACAAATGCTACTCAAATATTCATTACCGAAGCCATGGTATCAAAAGCTTTATTAAAAGCAAATCAATATGGTGGAAATGAAATGGAGTATCAAATAGGCAAAAAAACCAAAGAACATAAAATGGATATGGAATATGCTTTATTTGGTCTAGGCAGAGATAGTGATGTAAAAAAATCAGTTTTCAAAGATTATGTTCAAGCACAAGAAGCAACAAGTGGAGAAATGGCTGGACTTTTTCATTATATCGCTAAAGGAAAAGATAGCTTTGCTGATGGAAAGCGTGGAAATGTATTAGCTTTTGATGAAACAGGAGATTGGAGCGGAACTGCAACAGAACTAACAGAAGATAAACTTAATCAAATTTTGCAAACCATTTGGAATAGCGGAGTTACGCCTAAAGATGTCTTTTTAGGAGCTGACTTAAAAGGAGCTATCAATAAATTCGCTACAAGAATTTTAGGTAATGAAACAAAATTAGCAGGACAAGTAGTGAGCCTTGAAACAGATTTTGGAACGGTAAATTTCCATATGCATAGATTATTAAGCCCTAAATATGGTTTGGGTGATGTTTTAATTGCTGGAGATTTTGAGTATATGAAACATGGGCTTTATATTCCTACTATGATTGAAGATGTTCCAACTGATATTACTGCAAAAGCAAAAAGATTTTATACGCAAAGCACTTTAGAAGTAAGAAATGCTGATGCTTTTGCTATAGGCGTGGGATTAACTAGTGGAAATAATGCAAAGGCTAAAGCGGTTTTAAAAGCAGCAAAAGGTGCATAATGCTTTGTGCTACGGCTAAAAAACTCATTATCGCTAAAGTTAAAAATTCTTATAAAATGATAGAAGATGATGAAGTTTTGAAAGCCTATTTTATGGAAGCATTTTATTATATTTTATCAAAATGTGTTCCTAGCGTTCTTTTAAAAAATGTAGAGCAAGGCGAAAAAGTTTTTAGGCAAGTTAGAAATAATCATTTTTTGATTATTCCTGATGAGCCTGATTTTGACAATGAAAAAGAACATTTAATGATAGATGAAACACTTAGTTTTGCTGTGATTAATTATGTTTGTTATTTGATTACAAGATGCGAAGAAAAAGACTTTCTGGCATTATGTGACAAGATAATTTATGAGTATATAGCTAATGATGGCAAGGAGCTTGATGATGAAAGAACATGGTTGTAATTGTAATTTCACAAAAAAAATTAATAGAGCTTTGAGTTATAAAGACTATGTGCAAAGTATAAATAGTGCTGATTTTATAGCTTATTTAGATGATAAAAAATGGCTTTTAGCCATGGATGATCTGCTTTTCTTTTGTGAAAAGAGAATTAAAGATAGTGATTATTATGAAGGTTAAAAATGGGAACAAGCTTAAATGAATTAAAAACAGGTAGAGAAAAACTTGAAATCATAAATCAAGTTTTAGCTAGAATAAACAGCATTTCAGAAGCAATAGACAATACAAGACTTGATGAAGTTGTAGGCTTAAAACAAGCTTGCGAATCTTTAAAAAATGAATGTTTAAAATTTAAAAATGATATTGTAGATAAAAATGATGATATTTTAAGCAAATATGATGATATTAATAAAAAATATTCAAATATAAGTGAAAAATACAACAATGTAAATGCAAAATTTGATTATATTAAAGAAGCGTATGAAGATTTTTCTTTAAATAAACAAGAAATACAAAACATTAAAGATTTTTTAGAAAATAATACAGAAGAGTTTGAGAATTTAAAAAAAGATATACAGAAATATGAAGAAATAAAATTTAATTTAGATAATTATATTAATGAAATTAAACAAAATAAAGATTTTGTAAAAGAATATTTTGATTTGAACACAAAAATTAAAGATGAAATTTTAAGTGAACTTAATCATGCTTTAGAAATTGTAGATAGCTTACATTTAAATGTTGATGAATTAAAAGAAATAAAACCTGAATTAATAAGTATTAAAAAAGAAGTAAAAGATTTAGCAAATGAAGCAAAATTAGTAGTAAGTGAAGCAAGCGAAATTATAAAAAATAAAATTAACACTATATTCTTTGAAAACCAAAGATTAAATCAAGAAATGATAGATAGTGTTAAAAAGCTAGAAGAAATTAAATTTGATATTGGAGTTAAATATAAAGAAATAGCTAGTGCATATGAACTACTTTTAGAAAGCAAGCAAAATATAGAAGATTTAAGAGAAGTTATAGCTTTATATAAAGAATTTGAAAATGATATAACATCTTATTCCCAAATTATAAAAGATTTTAAAAGTAAAATAGAAAATTTAGAACGAGATTTAAAATCACAGTCTGAAAGTATCTACTCTTCTTTAAATGATAAACAAAATGAAATATTAAAAAAATTAAATGAAGTAAAAAATGAAGCTTTAGTTAAATTTGATGAACTTACAGCAAAATGTGAAGGGTATAAAATACATTTTGAGCAAAGTTATGATAGGTTTAATCAAAGAGCTTTGATAGCTAATGAAGATTTAGGTAGGTTAGCTGAAGTTGCTAAAAAAGAACTAGGTAATGATAAGTTAATTTATGAAACAGAATTAAAAGTTTTAGCTGAAGAAACAATAAAACAAATGGAAGAAATGCTCAAAGGTTTAAGTGATGAAAGAAATGAAGTCACAGAGGTTTTTGAAACTCAAAAGAAAGAATTTACTACTCTTGTAGATACTTCTAAAGTTATGATTGACAACTTAAATCATATTTTTAATGCGAATTATCAAGCAAAGAAAAATGAGTTTAGTATTGTTTTTAATGAAAAATTGCATAGTTTAAACGAGAATAAGCAAGATTTTTTAAATGAGCTTGTGAGCGCAAAAGAAAACGGACTCAATAAAATAAATGAAACAAAAGAGCAAAGCCTTAATGAAATAATCCAAACAAAAGAACAAGGACTTAATGAGCTTGAAACTAAAAAAGGTGAGTGCATAGATGAGATTGACAATCAAGCAAGAATCTATGATATAAGTGGTGTTAAGGCTAATGTTGAATATCTTCTTTCTTTGCTTAATGAGAAAGATGATGGTAAAGATGATGGAATTAAAGATGAAATTGCAAATATAGAGCAAGGTATAAAAGATAAAGAACAAGAGCTTGAAGAGATAAAAAAGCAAATTGAAGAAGCTTTAAACAATAATGATGAATTAAAGCAAAAAAATGAGGAATTAAAGGAAATTAAAAATCAAATCGATGAGGCTTTAAGTCAAGAACCACATGCTGATACAAGCGAACTTGAAGAGAGAAAAGAAGAACTTGAAAATCAAATTGCTGAGCTTGAAAAAGAGATTGCTGGTGAATTAATTAACAAAAAAGAGGAAATTGAAAAAGAACTTGAAGAAGCTAATCAAAACTTAGAGGACAAAAACAATGAGTTAGAGCAAAATGAAAAAGATAAAAAGCTAATTACACAAAAAGTATTAGATATAACTATTAAAACTTTAGAAGCACTTATAGATACAAAAGTAAGTTTAAATGGTGATGAAGAGATAAATGGAAATAAAACTTTTGCTAATCCTATTTTAGTAAAAGTAGATCCAACTAATGATAACCATTTAACAAATAAAATCTATGTAGATACCGCTTTAAATACAAAAGCAAATTTAAATGGAGATAATATATTTAATGGCACAAATACTTTTAATCAGGCATTAACTTCTCGGGCCGATCCAACAAATGATAATCACTTAACTAGAAAATGGTATGTAGATTATGGTGGTGGAATTAAAAATCTTGGCACAACTGGCAGTATAAATCTAGATTTAAGACAAGCTCAACATTTTATTTTAACAGCAAATGCAGGAACAAGCATAGGAATAGCTAATTTTGGAGGAGTAGGAAAAAGCGGAACAATAACCATAAATAATTGTCAAAATGTAGTAGCTTTTAATGCCCCTTTTAATTTTAGAATAGCTCAAAGTGGATTTAGCGGCACTGAAACTTTTGCTTATTTTTGCATAGCTTCGAATAATGTAAGATTAGTAAGGACTTAAAATGAATTGCCTCCTTCTTTCTAATAATGGTATAGCACTAAATTTACCTCCATCTTTAGGAGGCTCGGTTGCAAATTATAATTATATGTTAAAGCTAGACATGATTTATAAACAAGCAGTGGTATTGCCATCAAATATTAATAATAAAGAAGTGGTTATGTTAGGCGAAGTTTGGACGACTGGAAATATGTCTAATAAAACTTCTGGAAATACTTTAGAAATAACTTGGAATAATTTTAATTCAAAAGTAACACTACATGCTTTAAGTAAATATTACACTGCCAATGCAAAAATCAAAGTAGAGAAAAAATTCAATTTTGGAAATATAAATAACTTACAAATAATGCTAAGTTCTTATCAAAGTGGTAGTGCAAATGCAAGTGCTGGTTGGAACTTAAATGATGGGAATAGATTAAACCCAAGAGCAAATTTAACATTATACTGGAATTAAGAAAGGATAAATATGTTTTATGATTTAAAAAATAAAAGTTTAAAATATGATGATATTTTTTTAAAAGATGTAAAAATACAAAACGAAGAAGGTGAAATTGATGCACAAGATACTTATTTTTTAAGTGCTTGCGATGATAAGCTTTTAAAAGAGCTTGGTTTTGCTAAAGTTAAAGAAGAAGAAATCCCAAGTTTTAATGAAAAAATTGAAGAACTTCGCCAAATTCAAACTTATGATGAAGAAAATAATCTTTATATTATTTCTTATGAGATTAAAGAAAAAGCATTAGAAGAGTTAAAAGAATTAAAATTAGAAGAACTAAAAGCTATAAAAGAAGAAAAGCTTTTGTTTATGCCTTTTAAAAATACTATATTTCAAATTGATACGGAAGCAAAAATTAATATTAGCGGAAAAGTTAGCGAGATAATGTTAGCAAATCTCAATAATACTCCTTTGGAAAATATTGCTTGGATTGATAAAGATAATAAAATCATTACATTTAACAAAGAAGAATTTTTAGAATTTGGGGTTGGTATCGCTAAATATACTGAAAGTATTATTTTTAAAAATGATGAACTAAGAAATAAAGTGAAAAATGCCACATCTTTAGAAGAATTAAATTTAATTGCATGGGAGAGTGAAAAATGAGTACTGAAAATATAATAAAAGAAGGTGCTATACTCGGTTCTTTAAGTGGATCTGCATTATTAGGATTGATGGTTTTTGTCTTAGCTGGGATTGCATGGCATTTATATAAAACTTTACATAAAGAAGCTGGGGAAAGAACAAAAGAACTTATAAGTGAAACCAAAAATACTAATGTTCTTATTAGAGAACAAATTGCAGTATCCAGAGCAAGTAGCGATAGTTTGGTTAAATTTATAGAAACACATTGCTCAAAAACCAATGACAAGCTAGAAGCTATAGAAACAGATCTTATGAGAATGGATGAAAGGCTTGTTAAGCTTACTCAAATAAGAAATGATGAATTAAGAAGTATTTTTAAAAAAAAGGAAAACAATGACTAAAACAGAATTAAAAAGGGTTTGTGTAAAGCCATACGATAAGGACAGGTTTGAAGTGATACAAGATTATGAGTTTATTTTACCAAATTACAAAGGCATTGTACCACAAGGTTTTAAAACTGATGGAGCGAGTATTCCACGTATTTTTTGGAGTATTTATCCACCTTTTAAAAGTGAGTATTTTAGCGCTTGTGTTGTCCATGACTATTTGTGTATAAATGCAAAATCAAGAGATGATTATAGGCTAGCTGATCTTGTTTTAAAAGAAGCAATGCAAGCTTTAGAAATAAATAAATTTAAGATTTTTGTTTTTTATTGCTCTTGTAATTTATTTCATCAGATCAAATGTTTAATAAAGGGGATAAGATGAGTTTAGAACAGGTTATAAATACTCAAAATGAAAGTTTAAATCAAATTATAAGTAGTTTACAAGAATTAGTTTTAAGTTATAAAAATGGTAATTTGAGTTTAGAAGATGTTAAAAAATTAATTAACGAAACTATTGAAAATATATCAAATGATTATATAAAAGAAAGCGAGCTAAAAGAAAAACTAGAAGCTTTACTAGAAGAGCTTGACATCAATGCAAATATCAATGAAGAGAGTTTAAAAGAAGTTGTATTAAAAGTTGTTTTAGAAAATCAAGAAAGTTTAAAAGGTGATAAAGGAGATCCTTTTACTTATGAAGATTTTACAGAAGAACAGCTTAAAAATTTAAAAGGGCAAGATGGAGCTAAAGGAGCTGATGGTAAAAGTGCTTATGAACTTTGGCTTGAAAATGAAGAAAACACGGGAAAAAGTCAAGATGAATTTTTAGCAAGTTTAAAAGGTGATAAAGGCGAAGATGGTGATAAAATTAGCGATGAAAAATTAAGGCAAACCTTAGAAGAAGTTTCTAAACCCTTGCTTGAAGAAAGTTTTCATCAAGTAGGAAATACCATAAATAACACTTTAAGTATTGTTTCAAATGCTTTAGAAAAAAATGCTTTGCTTTGCAATATCACAAACACACCTCCACCAGAACAAACACAAACAAATAATGGTTATAAAAAAGGATTTATTTGGATAGACAATTCAAAAACTCCAAACGATATTTATGTAAGTGATTTTACCTCGTGGATTAAAGTAGAGCTTAGCAAAGAACCAGAAGTAAATAGACTTAGATTAACAGTACAAACAGCCTTACGAGGTGGATCTGTTTGCTTAAGTGATGTTAGATTAATAAAGGAAAATAAAACTGCTATTTATGCTAAAAATATTCAAATAGACAAAGAAAATAAATCAGCCACAGGCTTATATGATATAGATGGAAAAGAATATGAAGTAAGAATAAGTTCTACAATCAATGCTGACTATGGTGATTACGATTTAATTACGGGTGGTTATATTTGTGGAACAAACTTAGCGGTTTTAACACCTTATGAATACATTTTAGATTTTGATAAACCTTTACCAAAAAATATCATCGGTATTGCTGCAAGACCAACAGGTTATTCTCAAAATTTTTCAAGTTATTTAAATATTGAAGCCTATGTTTCTTCTATAGGAAAACCTTTATTTAGCTTAAATTTTACAAATTCATATTATAGCGATGCAATAGCAAGAGATTATACTTTAAATATTAGAGATGGAAGTGAGATAACTTTAAATTAAAAAAGGAGAAAAAATGAAAATAACAATTAATAGAAGATACACAGGTAAAACTTGCGTTATTGGGAAATTTAAGGTTTTAGATGATGAAGAAAAAATTCTTTTTGAATGCTTTTCTTTAGAGGAAGACAAAGAAGGTTTAGAGAGTGGCAAAGATTTAAGAATACCTGAAGGAAATTATAATTTAAAAAGACATAGTCCTTCACGATTTGAAAATACTTTAAGAAGTATTACAAAAAAAGATGATGATACAATGATAAATGTTTATAATGATGATGTGCCATCAAGTCGTGCAATTTTAATACACTGGGGAAACACTGATAAAGACACACAAGGTTGTATCTTGCTTGGGCTTACCAAGGATAATAATAATGAAAGTGTCGGTCAAAGCAGACAAGCTTGTAAAGAATTTTATGATTTGGTGTATGGTAAAAATCTTGAAGACATTAAATTAGAAATAACAAATGAGTTAGCATGAGTTCTATATTTTCATATATCCTAGGAGATAAAAAACTTTATATTGCTTTAGTACTTATGACAATTTTAGCAGGGTATTTTTATCTAAGACTTGATAGCACTCAAGCAAAATTAGAAAAAAGTCAAAGTGATTTAGCTTTGGCTTTAAAAATAAATGAAAATAATCAAGAAAAATTAAAAGAATTAAATCAAATTCATAAAACAGAATTAAAGGCTTTAAATGAAGCAAACAATCAAAAAAATCAAGTACAAGAAAGAGTGCAATATGTTAAAGAATACATTTATAAAAGCAATGAAAATAATATTACCAAGCTTTTTAACGATGTCGTTGATAGGTTGTGGGATGCAAACTCAACAAGTAGTAACCAAAATAGAAATTCAAAAAGTAAGAATTCCGCAAGAACTACTAACATTAAGCCCCCTTGAAAAGCCAAAGGCAAAAAATGAACTAGATATTTTAAATGCTTATTCTATGCTTTTTTACAAATACAAACAGTGTGAAATTCAGATAAGCAAAATAAAGGAGCTAAATAATGAGTAATACAAATGTTGATTACAACAAAAGACTTGAAGCATTTAAAGAAATTTATCCGCAAATTTTAGAAATGAGTTTAGCAGAAAAATCTCCATTTGGAGAATTTAAAAAGCTTTTAGAACAATTTGGAAACGATAATGTTATAAGAAATGACCAACAATTTCAAAGCTTGGCACAAGCGTTGGTAAGTGTTGGACAAACCATAGTGGCTCAAAGTCAAAATACAGCCTTATCCATGATTTTACAAGGCGATGAAAACGAGCTTAACGCTGAAAAAGCTTTACTTTTAAGAGCTCAAACAGAAACAGAAAAAGCAAAACCTGCATTAATAGCTAGACAAACTTCACAGATAGATGATAATTTAAGAATAGAAGCTGCAAAAGTTACACAGAGTGTTCAATTTGGATATTGTACCGGTGGTCTTGATATACCACAAGAAATTATGAAGCTTGTTAAAGAAAAGATAGAAAATATAGAAAAGTCTTCATAATGCTTATAGATGAAAAAAGGCTTATGAGAAATTATACTCTTAAGCCTGCTTATCCATCAAACATAGGAGAATTGGATACACAAGAAGTATATAAACAATGGTTTACCTATGCTATGATAGGGGTAAATAAATATGTTGAGCTTTTACATAAACAACTTGTAAGAAAAGGTAGAAGTCAAATTCAAAATATAAACCATCCGCTATTTAAAAATTCGTATATAGTGAAAAAATATAACATTAAAAGTTCTAGCACTGCACCTTATAATAAGGAAAACTATAACGATTTAGGACTTAACCAATTTTTCGTAGGGCAAGATCCATACAAACCTTATCAGGGAGATCCTAGTAGTGAAAATGGAATATATCATGATATTTGCGAAATAAGAACTAATTATAATTTAGGAAGTATGCAGTATTATTATGGTTTTCCAAATAATTTAGCTCTTTTATTTGAAAAAGAAAAAGCTTGGAAATATAATGGAAAAGGATTTTTTTATATTGATGAAAAAATAAATTTCAAAGATATATTAAATAAGGCATTGGAAAATATAAATTATGAAATGCTTATAAATGATATAGAAGTAGTTATTTTTTCTCAAACCATCCAAAAAAATAATGAATGGATATATCCTAGTATTGATGATATTAAAATACCAGAAATTAAAGTAGAAAATGTTGAATTTAAACCAACTTTTGGAAAACCTTATAAAAAATTATGCATTGATGTTGAAAAATTTTATAATGATTTTAAAGAATTAAATAAAAATATATTTAGAATCGAAAAAGTAGAAATAACCTATAATGTATATGAGAAAGCACAAAAAACTAGAGAGAGTGATCCGAGTAAAATATATTATACTTTAACAAGCAAAAAGATATCTTTTTTTGAAGTATTTAACTCAATAAAAGAAAATTATAAATGCAAATATGCAACTCCTTTATGTTTTTATAATGGGTTTAATTTAGTTTGTTATGAAGAGCCTTATGTTGCTTATTCTTACCTCAATAATCAAAGCTTTGGAAAAAAAGATACAAGTGTTACGCCAAGTGTATATCCGTTATATAGAAAAAGTTCAAATTTACCTTATGGGCGTAGAGATAGATGGTTTGCATTATGGGATAGTTTTTATTATCTTTATGTATACGAAAAATCAAGCAAAGGAATTTTAAGCTTTTTGGCACCTATTGTTACTATTATTTTGGCTGTAGCTACTTGGTGGATTGGCGGACAAGGTGCATGGCTAGGAACATTGATAGGAGTGAGTGAGAATGTAGCTGCGGGTATCACACTAGGAATTAGCTTAGGTTTAGCCGTGGGTTCACTTACTGGAAATAAATTATTTTCAATTCTTAATGCTGTTTGGGGTTTGGTTAATTTTTTAGGTGCTTGGGGTGCTAATAATTGGAATTTAGCTGCAGATTTTACAAAAAATACAGCACAAGCAGCACAAGAAATGACAACTTTTGAATCAACTTTAAATATTGTTGGAAATTTACTAAGCGGAGCTAGTAAGATTTTTGATGTTGTTCAAAGCATTACAGCAGAAACTCCTGATATGATAAATGAGCAAAGCGATGATTCTGATAATGAAGGTGGAAATGGAAGTGAAGCTGAAGAATTAGCAAAAGATGCAATTAATCCAACTTTATGGTATAATTTTGAAACTGCAGATATATTAAATGAAAAAATAGAAAAGAAAGAAAAACCTATTTTTATATTTTAATTTTTGTAGCCATTTTGTAGCCAAATTAAATTTGAAATATTTAAAATTTATATTTTATGGTATTTTATAGTTATTGTTAGGTGTTCGCCGTGGACACCATTTTATGAGGTGTTATTATGATAAAAATTGCTTTTTTTATAACTTTTGTAATTTCTTTTTTGACAGCACAAAGCCCAGTAAATTTTAAAGAAGATAATAATATAACAAAAGAACAAAATATATTTAAAGAACAACCTCCAAAACGCATTAAAATTCCAACGCATTAAAATATATGTCAGATTTGATTACGCTAGCACAATTATCACAAGGGTATCGTTACAATAGTGATTCTTTAATTTTAGCTGATTTTATTTTAAAACAAGGAATTAAAGGCGCTGTTTTTGATGTAGGTGCAGGCTGTGGTATCATAGGTATTTTACTTAAAAAAAATATTGCAAATTTAAGTTTATCTTTGATTGATATTCAAAAAGAAAATATAAAATTGATTGAAAAAAATTTAAAATCCAACCAAATACAAGGTGATATTTTTCATGATGATTTCAATCAATTTCAAAGCATAAAAAAATTTGACTTCATAGTTTGCAATCCTCCATTTTATAGACAAGGAGTTTACAAGAGTGAAGATCAGCATAAAGCTATAAGTAAATTTCAGGAATTTTTACCCTTGCATAGCTTTTTAACTAAAGCAAATTCTATGCTTAAGCCAAATGGTGCTTTGTATTTTTGCTATGAAGCTTTAGCTTTGGATGAAATTTGTTTTATTTTAAAAGATATGAAAATAAAAATAACAAAGCTTTGCTTTGTACATACACATCAAAACAAAAAAGCAAGACTTGTTTTGATACAGGTAAAAAAAGGTTCAAAATCGCCTTGTGAGATTTTACCTCCTTTTTTTGTATATGAAAATGAAATTTTAAGCAAACAAATGCAAGAAATTCACTTAAGATTTAGGTTAAAAAGTTATGATATTTGATAAAAATTTTTCTTATGCTTTTGATGAAAATGCTTGTGAGAAATGCGGTGGAAAGTGTTGCACTGGAGAAAGTGGCAATATTTTTGCGAGCAAGGAAGAATTAGAAGCATTAAGAAAGCATTTAAATTTAGAAAGCAAAGAATTTGCTGAAAAATACTTGAGAAAAGTGGGCTTTAAAATGAGTTTTAAGGAAGTCGAATTTGAAGATGGCTTTGCTTGCATTTTTTTTGATACTCAAAAAAGAAATTGCAGTATCTACGATTTTCGTCCAAAACAATGCAGAACTTTTCCATTTTGGGAATATTTTAAAACACATCAAAAGGAATTAGAAAAAGAATGTATAGGTATTTGTTATTTGTCTTAGCAGCCTTTTTTTTGGCAGCTTGTGGAAGTTCAAAAATCAATGTTGTTTATCCTGATTATACAAAATATAAAAGCAATGATTTTGATTTAAGGGTTATGAAGGCTTATAATTATGAGTATTATAAACAATACAAAGAAGCCAGAGATGAATTTTTAAGTCTTTATCAAGATTATAATAATACTAATTTTTTAGAAAATGCATTTTTACTTACTTTAGCAAACAATCTTGACAAGCAAGCAGAGTTAAATAATCTAGCAAAGCCTTATTTAAATCAAAATGACAATCTTAAGCGACTTAGTGCTCTTTATGCTTTAAATTCAAATGATATCAACAATGCTCAAAAACTTATGAAAGAGCTTTTAACAAAAAAGGATAGCGATCCTAGAAATTTAGAGCTTTACGGGGATATTTTGGTTAAAAAAAATGATTTAAAAAATGCTACAAAATACTATAGATCTGCTTATAATCAAGTGCAAAATGAAGAAATTTTATTTAAACTCATAGGAATTTATGCGATTTTAAATGATACTTTAAATATTAAAAATGTTTTAGAATTTTCAAGAAAAACCAATGGTTGCACTCTCAAAACTTGCGTCTTGCTTGCTAAAATTTATTTTGATGAAAAAAATATCGAAGCTTTAAAAAGTATATATAAAGAGCTTTATCAACTTACCAAAAATAAAAGTTTTGCATTGGCTTTGGTTGAGCTTTTAAATTCTCAAGGCAAAACAGAAGAAGCTTTAAAAATTTCTTTGCAGTATGATTTAGATGATGATATTAAACTCGCTTTGTATCAGAATTTAAAACGCTTTGATGATGCTAAAAAAATGAGTTTAGCTCTTTATCATAAAACAAAAAATAAAGAATATCTTCTACGAGCGGCAGTTTTTGAATTTGAAGCTGCAAATGAAGCTAAAAAAATCACTCCAAAAGTAATTGATTCTGTAAAAGAAAAATTCGAACAGGCTATCGATAAAGATAGCAATGCTTTGTATTTAAACTACTATGGATATTTGCTTATAGATTATGATTTAGATGTTAAAAAAGGTATAGAGCTTGTGAAACTTGCCTTAGAAAAAGATCCACAGAATTTGTATTATTTAGATTCTTTGGCTTGGGGGTATTATAAACTAGGCGATTGTAAGCAAGCATGGGAAATTTTAAAACAAACATTAGATGATAAAGAATTTGCAAATTCTGATGAGAGTAAAGCTCATATAAAAGCGATAAAGGCGTGTGTAAAACCATGATATTGGATAAAATTTTTGAAAAAACAAAAGAAGATTTAAAAGAACGCAAACTAAAACTTCCTTATGATATGTTAGGGCGTTCTTTAGCTTCAAATCCTTTCTTTCCAAAAGATGTGATTAAGGCTTTAAAAAGAGTAGAAAAAGAAGTTAAAATCATAGCAGAAGTAAAAAAAGCAAGTCCTAGCAAAGGGGTTATTAGAGAAGACTTTGATCCTTTGAGTATCGCTTTAAATTATGAGAAGAACAAAGCTGCGGCGATTTCTGTTTTGACTGAGCCGCATTTTTTTAAAGGTTCTTTAGAATATTTAAGTCTTATGCGCCGTTATACGAAAATTCCTTTACTTAGAAAAGATTTTATCTTTGATGAGTATCAAATTTTAGAAGCTTTGGTTTATGGGGCGGATTTTGTATTGCTGATCGCTAAAATGCTAAGCATGAAAGAGCTTAAAAAACTGCTTGAGTTTGCAAGACATTTAGGTCTTGAGGCTTTAGTTGAAATCCATGATAAAGAGGATTTGAGTAAGGCAATTTTTGCTGGAGCGGATATTATCGGTATCAATCATCGTAATTTAGAGGATTTTACTATGGATATGAGTTTGTGCGAAAAACTTATCCCACAAATCCCAAATTCAAAAATCATCATCGCAGAAAGTGGTTTAGAAAATAAAGAATTTTTAGAGCATTTACAAAATTTAGGAGTTGATGCTTTTTTAATCGGCGAATATTTTATGCGTGAAGAAGATGAAGGAAAGGCTTTAAAAGCTTTGCTTTAAGGAGGGAAAATGCAGTATTTGTATGCACCATGGCGGAGTGAGTATTTTGAAAAAGAAAAAAGCATTTGTCCATTTTGTGATTGTGCTAATAAGATCAAAAGCGATGAAGATTTAGGCGTAATTTTTAGAGCAAAGCATTGTTTTGGAGTGATGAACCGCTATCCTTATTCTGCGGGGCATTTTATGGTGATTCCTTATGTACATGAAGAGCATATAGAAAATTTAAGCGATGAAATTTGGCAAGAAATGAGCCATTTTGTGCGTTTGGGAGTGAAAATTTTAAAAGAGCAAATTCATGCAAATGGGGTCAATATCGGTATGAATTTAAGCAAAGATGCAGGAGCTGGCATAGCACCTCATTGTCATTATCATCTAGTGCCACGCTGGGCAGGAGATACAAATTTTATCACAACCATAGGAGAAACTAGGGTTTGTGGCACTAATATCGAGCAAGTTTATCAAAAACTTGTTTTGGCTTTTAAAAATGCTCAGTGAAGTTGAATTTGCAGAGTTTCAAAAAGAAAATTTCTCTCTTTTAATCGATGCAAGAAGCCCTAGAGAATTTTTGCATTCTCATTTGATAGGAGCTTTAAATTTTTATGCACTCAATGATGAAGAATATCAAGAAATAGGAACGATTTATAAGAAAAATCAAGCTTTAGCCAAGGCTAGGGGTGCGAGTTATATTTGTCAAAATACCGCTAAGCATATATTAAAAATCACTCAAAATTTTCGCATAGGAGAAAAGGTGGGGATTTATTGTTCTCGTGGGGGTTTGCGTTCAAAGTCTATCGCAGTGATTTTAAGTGAGCTTGGCTTTAGAGTGGTGCGTTTAAAAGGTGGCTTTAAAGCTTATAGAACTTTTGTAACGCATTATTTTGAAAATGAAATAAATTTTGATTTTTTTACTCTTTGCGGCAATACAGGCTGTGGAAAAACAGAGCTTTTAGAACAACTCCCACAAGCTATAAATTTGGAAAAAATAGCAAATCATTTAGGCTCGTCTTTTGGTGATATTTTAGGAAAACAACCTACGCAAAAAGCTTTTGAAGCAGAACTTTTTCACAATATGCAAAATTTAGAAAATTTTGCTTTCATAGAAAGCGAAAGTCGCAAAATAGGGGATATCATCTTACCTTTGAAATTTTATGAAAAAATGCAAAAGGCTTTTAAAATTTATTGTTTTTGTTCTTTGGAAAATCGCGTTAAAAGAATACAAAAAATTTATCAAGAGAAAATGACTCCTTTAAAATTTCAACAATGTGTGCAAAAAATTAGCCCTTATATCAGCTTAAATTTACGCCAAGATTTGCTTCAAAGTTATGAGAGAAAAGAATGGCAAAAGCTTATTGTTATGCTTTTGGAGTATTATGATAAAACTTATAAAAAACCAGATAAGATTGATCTTGAGTTAAATACTGATGATATTTTAAAAGCTAAAGAAGAAATTTTAAGATATTTTAAGCTAAAAAACTACATTTTAATTTAATTTTTTTATCACTTTGCAAAAAAAAATTATACTATTTTCTTTAAAAAAATAAAAAAAATCACAAATTTCTTTTTTATTTTTGAAATTGTTATTTTTTAATTTCTCAAAGTATTGTAAATTAGGCTTTTAGATATTGTTTTTTCATTTACCCTAAATTTTTATATAAAAGTAATATTTATTACATAAATCATTTTATTTAGGGCTTTTAAATGTAGTTTTTATAGTATTTAAAAGCCAATCATGTATTTATTTTTTTGTTTAAAATATGGATATTATATTTCAACAAGAATAAAATAATAAATTTTAATTTAATTTATAATTAAGCTAAATTTAATTAGAATTGCACTCGTTTTTTGCGATGTTATAAAACATTGTTATTTTAATTTTATTTTCCAAGGACATCTATGCCAGCTATTAAGCTTTTTAACTTCACGGGGGGGGGGTATAGAGAAATTTTGTTTTAAACTTTC
>NZ_RYYK01000006.1:0-125026 GCF_004379055.1 Campylobacter sp. US42a | reverse complement strand
CAAACAACATCGTCCGGATATAGTAGCATCATGGAAATACTATCAAGAATTTGAAAAAATGTGTAAGGAGTTAGATGGATAAAATTGCTTGTGTAACTTTTTCTAAAGAATTTGCCTTAGGGGTTAAAAAATTATTTTTAAAACTATGGTTTTGTAGCTTCATTTTTAATTCATATATGAGATTATCTATATCTAAAACTACAATTCCAAATCCATCTTTGTTATAGTCAAAATAACCTTGAGTATAAGTATGTTTTGCAAATAACTCATCTTTATCAAATTGATAATAAATCACGGGCTTTTTTAAAACAGCCATCTCAAAAGCCACACTTGAATAATCTGTTATCATTAAAGATGATTCACAAAAAAGCTTTTGCATACTCATTTCAGCAGAAGGTATTATAATATAATTTGGCAAATTAAAACCTTCCAAATAAGGTCTAATTTGTGGATGAGGACCAAAAACTATTTTGTAATTATATTTTTCATGTAGTTCTTGTAATTTTTTACTGTGTAAAAAAGAACCCCATCTATAAAAATACTCACTTTCATAAAATTTTGGATTAAATCTTCTTTTCATTAATTTTTTACTATAAGAACCTACTATATATTCTCTCCAAGTAGGCATAATAAGAATTTGTTTGGTCTTTATTTTATTATTTTTAAGTAAAGCATCCCATCTAGGAAATCCCGTTAATTTTACCTCTTTGGGGGTAAATTTATAACGATTAAAATCTCCTGCTATAGAATCATACTCATCTTGCATTCCGGTAATAAATAAATCAATTTTTCTTTGATTCAGCCAAGAAGATAAATCATTCTGAGTAATTCCATGTTGCAAAAATACAAAATCTTTAGTCTTTAAAGTATTTTCTACCAAAGCTTCAAAAAAATACCTATCAATATGAGATGAAATAAGTTTATCAGCCTTAAAAACTAAATATTTAAATTTAAAACTTTTTGGATCAACCAGTTTAAAACCTTCTTTTTTTAGTCTTTTATAATCATGAGAATTTTTTCTAAGGACAAAGGCAATATTTTTATCAGGATGATTTTTCATAACATAACGATATAAATGTTCAGCATTATCATCAGCCCTAAAAGGCATATCAGCAAAAAGCCATAATGATTTATTCTTAGCCCTTCTTTTTTTTAGCTTTTTAATCTCATAAGAAATATTATAAGAAGTACATCTTTTTTCTTGATAGATTATATCAACCTTTTTATCGTTAATAAAACAAATCATATTTTTAGCATCTACAAAAAATTTAAGCCAAATTCTTCTTTCATAGATAAAAACTCGGTTTAAAAAATCATATTGTCTAATTTTTGAACAAATAATTTTAGCTGACTTATCATCAAAAAGCATTTTAACTTCATCATTAATATCTGCTGTATAAAATTTAATCAAAATTTCATCATTTTTATCATCTATTTGTTCAATAAAAACTTTATCTATGGGTACTTTTTCTTTTTTAAAACAATGTAAAAATCCCATTTTGTATAAAAACAAAAAAGGATTAAAATTAAATTTTATTAAACTCTGCTTATCAATAAAATAAAAAATTTGATCAAGTAAATCAAGATATTTATAAATTTTAGCTTGATTCATAAAAGATAATTTTTCAGGATGATTAACCAGTTCTTGCACCTGCCAAAATAGTTCATACAAAATAACATTTTGTATGAAAATAGGAATTTTATCTTGCTTTGCTACGAAATTTAAAAGCTCCAAATATCCTTTTTCTAAAATTTCCAAATAGTAAAATTTATTTTCATTTTTTTTATCTAAAGTGGAACTTTTATCAAATCTTTTTCTATAAAAATATCTTGCATTTTTTAAAAATACAGATTTTAGATTTAAATTTTTAAATAAATAAATATTAATAAATTTTCCATCTTCAAAATTTAAGATCAAATTTTCATCAAAAAAAGTATCTTTAAGATAATCACATCTTAGAAAACATGATGCAACAGAAAGTTGAATATTTTCATTTAATTTTATATTATCATAAACACTTTTTTGTCTTTTGAATTTAAAATTTAAAGCATGAGTATCTTTATATAAAATCTTTCTTTTTTCTCTATAAAAAATAATATTTGTAGCCACCATAGCTATATTATTTTGTTTTTTTAAAAAACTATCTACCTCATAAAAATAATCCCTATCTAAAAAATCATCAGGATCAGTAAAGGTTACCCAAAGAATATTTAAATCATTTTCTTTTAAATATTTTAAACCTAAATTCCTCGCACTTGCCTGACCGCCATTTTCTTTGTATAGATAGATAATATTTTTTGGGTATTTTTTTTGATATTTTTTAATGATATTAGCTGAATTATCAGTAGAACTATCATCAATGCAAATTAGATAAATATTATTTTTAAAATCTAATCTTTGATTGATTATAGACTTAAAAAAATCATCTAAATATTTTTCTACATTATAAACTGCTGAAACTATGACATATTTATTATAAGCTTTGTATTTTTTAGGTTTAAATTGTTTTAGAAAATTTTGCAGGGAAATTAACAAACTTTTAAAGAAGAAAGATATATTTTTTTTATGCTTTGCTTTTAACAACATATCAATTTCTAGCCTTTTTAGCTCTTAAATCCTCAAAAAATCCCTTAGGATTAAAAAACAATTTTCTTGCCAAGCGATAAAATTTAGTATGTGAAATCATAGCACCAAGATACTCTAAACCTAAAATTTTCATCAAAAATGAAAAAGGTCTTATACTCTTAAGCTCATGCAAATAAGGTTTATAAACAAAAGATCTTAAAGGATAAAAGCTTTTATCATGTTTTTGTGCCATCAGCATTTTTTCTTTATCAATGATGATTTGATAAAAAATTCCCTCATGTTCAAAACTATAAAGCTCGTTAATCAAATAATAAAGCATTTTATACAAATCATACTTATCATCATTGTTTTGGCTTAAAAAATCCAAGATAACTTTTTTTTCATCCTCCTTTAAAGTTAAGAAATATTCTTTCACTTGATAAAGTTTTTGCTCACTTAAATTTAAATCTTGTTTATAATCCAAGTCTAATTTTTTTGCAAAAAACCAAGAATGAGGTAAAATGCCTTTTTGAAAATAAAAAATATCACAATAATCTATATCATCAAATTGTAGTTTTATACTTGCATCTAAAAATATTTTAGTGATTTTTTCTTGTTGTAAAAAATTCAACAAAAGTTCATATTTTAACTCTTTATCTATGAAAAAATCACTTATATTTTTATAAATGATTTCTCCCACATAAACACTAATATCCTTAAAATCATAATTTTGATCTTTAAAAAGCATTAAAACTTTTTCACCTTTGGCTTTAAAAACTTGCAAAGGCTTTAAATCGTGTTTTTTGATGTTTTTTAAATGTTTATAAAAAAGCCGATGATTCTTATCTTTATTTTGCATATAAGCATTTTGATTGGGCTCTATATGATAAAAATGATACATATAAATTCCATAAAAACAAGCTTCATAACCAAGCAATGAAAACCAAGATCTAAAACCTTTAAAGTTAAAAAAATTCCAATTTCTAGCATCATAGCTTAAATTAGTAGGCATTTTTTCAAAACTCACACAAGCTTTTAAAATTCTAGCAAAAAGATCAAAATCTTCATAACCGTGTCCAATAAAATTTTCATCATTTCCGCCCAATCTTAAAAACTGATATTTATTTATCACAATACTTGAAGTAGAACTTGGAGCAAAAAATTTTACCCAAGTATTTTTTGCTATAAATAAATCCTCTTGTATCAAAATATCCCAAAATTCTTCATCGTATTGTTTTAATTTTTCATTAGCTTCTTTATTAAGATACACCACAGGTAAAACTATCAAAGTATTGATATTTTGAGAAATATTTTTAATTTTAATTAGTTTTAAAATTTTTTCAAAATTATCCAAGGAAATATAACAATCCACATCTAAAAATAAAAGAACATTTGAATGCGCACAACTTGCTCCTAAATTTCTGCATTTTCCTTGAGAAAAAGCTTTTTGCTCCATATCTTTAAGATAAATATGATGGTTTGCTTGGATAAAATTTTTAAGCTCGTGATCTTTAGATGAATATCCTTCAACGAAAATAAATTCTATATTCTCATCGCTTTGAAAAAATTTAGCTTTTTGAAGAACTCTTTCTTCTATGTAATGACGTTCTTTACTTAATCCAAAAGGAATAATAACAGATAAAAGAGGCATTAAACATTTCCTATAGCATAAAGCTGGATAATCCCTACAACCCTTTCTTCTTTCCCTACTATAATTTCTTTGATTTTATATTTTAACATGATCTCCTCTGCTTCACTTGCCATAGCATCAGCATCAACTACTTTAGGATTTGTACTCATGATTTCTTTGGCCTTAAAATCAAACCTTGGTTTATCGCTTGTCTTTAAAGCACGACGCAAATCCCCATCAGTGATAATACCCACTAATTTTTCATTTTCAAGTACCACACAAAGCCCTAATTTTCCACTAGTCATCACATCAACAAGATCGTTAAATTCGGTATCAGGATGCACTATAGGAAGGTTACTTGAAACCATAAGATCTTTTACCTTGGTTAAAAGCTTACGTCCCAAACTCCCCCCTGGATGAAAAAGGGCAAAATCATCAGGCTTGAAATTTCTTACCTTCATCAAAGCAGCAGCTAAAGCATCCCCCATAACCAAAGTTGCCGTTGTCGAAGACATAGGAGCAAGCTGCAAAGGACAAGCTTCCTTTTCCACAGCTATATTTAAAAATATATCACCTTGCTTTACAAGGGTGGAATTTTTTTTACCACACATTACTATAAGTGGAATTTTACGCTTTTTTATAGCTGGAATGATTTTTAAAATTTCTTCAGTTTCTCCTGAATTTGAAATAGCAATTAAAACATCTTCTGGAGTTAACATTCCAAGATCTCCATGCAAAGCCTCTCCTGGATGGATGAAAAAGCTTGGTGTTCCTGTGCTTGCTAAAGTAGCTGCTATCTTAGCACCTATATGACCTGATTTGCCCATACCACTAACTATGCAACGCCCTTTAGTATTTAGCATCAAATTCACAGCTTGATTGAAATTTTCATCTAAATTTTTAGCCAAATCCAAAATAGCTTGCGCTTCTTTTTCAAAAACTTCTTTGGCTATTTCAAGAGTATTCATTTTTAAACCTTAAAGATTAAGCACAACATTGGTTGCGATAGCAATTTGATAAAGAATTTGAGTTAACATTGAAAAAATTTGCAAATTCTCACTATCCACTTTTGGTAATACCAACACAGAATCGCCTGGTTTCATATCTATACCACTATGATATTTTTCAGCTTTTCCATTGCTTCGTATTACCAAAACTTTTGAAGTATCCGCTCTTTCTCCATAACCTCCTGCAAGATTAATATAATATCTTAAATCTTTGCCCTTATCATACACAAAAGCCCCAGGTAAAGAAACCTCGCCTTGAACTATGACAAGATTATTCTTGCTTGGTACATTAATAGTATCGCCATCTTCTAAAATAACCGAATTATAAGACTTTGGATTATCAATGACAATTTGACCCTTAGGCTCTACTTGCTTAGCTCTTTGAATAAATTCTAAAATCGTTTTTGCTTGTTGAGCTCTTATAGCTGCGCCTTGAGCTGTAACAGAACTGCTAGTTAAAGCTAGAGTTTCAAGCTCTTTAAGCTGAGCATTGATAAGTTCTTTTTGAGTTCTAGCTACACTTTTTCTAAATACTTGCAAAGCTTGCATGTTTGATTGCGGATTAGCCTTGATTAGTTTAGAAATATCTTCTAAAGTCGTTCCTTTACCCACAACTAAAGTTTTTAAACCATTATGCTCACCATTTACACTTATAGTTATATTTTCAGAAACATACTCAGGGTGAAATTCTACCTCATCTCCCGTTCTAAGTAAAACTTTTGAAAATTGCATTTTATTATAAGCACTGACATCAAGTTTATGATCTTCACCATAACTTTTTACGATAGCATTGGTTACGATAGGTTTAGCACCTGATACTCTAGCTAAGTCAGCTAAAGTTTTAATATCATTTGAAAGTTCAAAACGAAAAGGTCTTTGCACATCGCCATCAACAAAAGCGTAATTTTGAACATTTCCTACTAAGATAACATCTCCACTTCTAAAAGGAAAAAGATCCATTTGCCCTTTTAGCAAAAAATCATACAAATCGATATTTTTTATCACACTGTTATTGCGCAAAATTTGAATATCTCTAAAACTTCCATATTCTAAATTTATACCCCCTGCTTTATCAAGATATTGTATCACTGAATCCGAACTAAGTCCTTGATAAAGTCCTGGAGCATTAACACTTCCTGTTACAAAAACACTGACATTTTGATAAGCATTCATATCTGCATAAACAAAAACATTGCTTTTGTAGATTTTATTAACACGTGCTTTTATAACACTTACAAGGGCACTATTTTTCACACCTAGTAAATTTACAGCTCCTACTTTAGGGATAAAAATATTTCCTTGAGAATCCACCACTAAAACTTGCGAAAACTCAACAGCTCCCCAAATTTTAAGACTGATTTGATCACCGACTGCGATCTTGTAATCTGGGTTATAAACTCTTTGATTGTAATTTTTAAAATTTCCATTAAAAAGATGAGCACCAAATACTAAAATTTGATGAATTTTTGTAAGATTATTTTCTTTATTTGCTATATCATAATTTGAGCTTAAATTTTGATCTATACTAGTTGTAGTAGAACCTTGATCCTCCGCTGAAATGATTTGTGAAACATCAACAGCTCCAAAACATAAAATACAACTAAAAAATAAAATTAATATTTTTTTCATTTTAATACTTATGCTCCTCTATTATCATTTTAATAAATTTAACAATCCCAAAAATCAAAGATAATACAATAAACGCTGTTAAAATATCATAAATTCTTTCAGGATATTTTGCACTTTCTGGAATATCTGGACTTTGGATGATGACAAGTTGTTTTATTTTTCTTAATGCTTCTATTCTAGCACTTTCATAAGCTTTTAAAGCTGCTTCATAAGCTTTTTGCGCAAAAGTAGCTTCTATAGTTAAATCCTGAAATTTAGCAGCCAAATCATTAAGCTTTTGAGAAGAATTGTTAGCTGAAATTTTAGATTTTTCCCTTAAAAGTTGTTTTTTGATTGCTTCAATTTCTGCTTTAAGTGCTACTACTTCAGGTGCTGCATCATTCATATAGCTTTGTAAAGTTAAAAGTTTAGCTTCTTTTTGAGCTAGATTAGCCTCAATTTGCGCAACCAAACTTGCTTTAGTTTCAGCTTGCTTTAAAGGATCAAAAACTCCGTATTTATTTTGAAAAGCAATCAAATCATTTTGTGCTTTTTGATATCGTTCTTTGTATTTTTGTACTTCATTTTCAGCAAAAGCCATTTGTTCTCTAGCTGCTTTATGAGAGATTTCATTGATAAATTTTTCGCTTTCTTGCATAATAGCTTGAGCAATCAAATGAGCTGATTTAGGTGTAAAACCCTCTACTTCTACCTGTAAAAGTTTAGTGGTTTCATCCGTATGAACCTTAACTCTTGCTTGGTAGTATTTAAGATAAGATTCTATCGAGCTTGAATCCCAAATTTTAAAAGGCAAATCTATATGTTGTTCTTGATAAAGATTTTTAAGTTTGATTTTTTCATCCAAAATCTTTAACATATCACTTGATTCTATATAACCTTTTAGATAATTTAAATCTTCGCTTGCTGTAGAAGTACTACTAAGCAAAGACAAGATTCCACTTGTTTGAGCACTTTCTCCACTTGTTGATCTAACATCTAAAATCATCGTGCTTACATATCTTGGTGCTGCAATCAATGTATAATAAATCACAACAAAAATCATTATAAACCAAACAATTTTAAAAGAATCAAATATACTTAAATCTTTGATTTTTTCTAATAAAGTTTTATTTTCTTCCATTAAACTTTTCCTTGATATACAGCTATTCCTTCATCTACATCATCATAAACCGTAATTTGTCCATTTTTCATATAAATTATTTTATCACACCATTCTTTAATTTCAGCTACATTATGAGATACCATAATCACTTTTGATTTGCTTAATCTTTCTCTATATAATTTCACACTTTTTTCCCTAAAAGCAGGATCTCCAACAGCTCCTGCTTCATCAATCAAATAATAATCAAAATCAAAGGCCATACTAAGTCCAAAAGCTATCCTAGCACTCATTCCCGAAGAATAAGTCTTCATAGGCTCATCAAAAAATTTCCCAAGCTCTGCAAAATCTTCTACGAATTTTACTTTTTCTTGAAGTTCTTTGCCCTTATAACCATATACTCTAGCTACAAATTTAGCATTATCTCTAGCGGTTAAAGAACCTTGAAAAGCTCCATTTAATCCCAAAGGCCAAGATAATTTTTTATTAGTAATTATCTTACCACTATCAGGAAGCTCTGCCCCGCTTAAAAGTCTCATGAGAGTGGACTTGCCTGCGCCATTATATCCCATTAAACCTATACTACAATTTTCAGGAAATTCAAAAGTAAAATTTTTAAAAACGTAATGTCTTCCACCGCTAAATAAAGGATAGGATTTTGTTAGGTTGATTAACTTTATCATTCTTTTTTTGCCGCCGTTAGAGCTTGTCTATTATAGTAGTAAATAAAAAGTCCTATAAATAAAACAAGTAAAATCCAAAATATAGCATAAAAATAACTATATTCATCTTGTAAAGGATAATTCTCAAAAAAATTAAATCTTAAAAGCTCCATTATGTGAAGCAAAGGATTATAATAAAATATATCAAGTAAAGGACGAGGAGTTAACCAGGTGGGAAATATAATCCCAGAACTCCAATAAAACGCTATGCTAAAATAAGCTAATAAAGTTCTTAAAGGCTCTACAAAATGCCAAATAATAGCAAAACAAATCCCCAAAGCAAAAGCTGAACACATAAGCAAAAAAATACAAAATAAAACTCCAAGCAAATGAATAGGAAATATATCAAATCTAAAGAACCACCCTGCAAAAAAAAGCACGGTGATAAAAATCACAAAATAAATACAAAATTCAAGCAAAGTTCTAGCAATAAATACATGTATAGGTTTTACTGGTTTATAAGCAAAAAGAGCCAAATTTGCCTGAGTGCCATTCATAAGCTGAGTTACTATACTTCTAAACATAAAAAAAGGCATAATGCCTGAAATTAAAAACATAAAAATAGAAATTCCTTCAGGCATAACTTGATGATGATATTCCCTAATAACAGTTCCTATAATAGTCACCAAAAGCACAACACTCATAGGCTCTCCAACTACCCATATATATCCAAGATACCTATTTTTTCCAAATCTAGTTTTTAACTCTCTAAAAAATAAAGCGTGAATTACATTGAACATTTATTTTCTATACCTAACAATTTTACATAAACTATAATCATAACTCATTTTTTTAAACAAAATCATAAAAATTTATTTTTTACAAAACTCAAGTTTTTTACTAAGTCCTAAAGCATTGTTAGTAAATTTAAGCCAAAAAAGCTCTAAAGCATAAATTTTTGCACTTTTATCAAGTTTAGCAAAGGGGAATTTAGAAAAATAAATTTTCATTTGCTCCTTGCTTGCCATTTTAAACTCGGCCTTAGCTTGCACACCTTTTAAAAAGGCTATTTTGCTTTCTTTGGCTATATTAAGCGCTATACTTGAATTTTCACTAGCTAATCTTATATGCTTAGTATCTTCATGAGAAGCGATAATAAAAGCTAAATTCTTCTCATCAAAAACATAAAAAGCACTAGCTGTATAAACACCTTTTTCATCAATCATAGCCCAAGATAAAAGCTGCTCATTTTTTATAAATTCTAAAATTCTTTCATCCATATTGTAAAAATTATACTAAAATATTTTTAAAAATAACCGATTATAATTTTATAAACTATAAATATAAGGGGAAGAAATGCAAATTGATGCTAGCAGAAACCAAAGTTTTTCGATGGATTATACAACAAAAAGTGGCAAACATTTAGCCTTATCTATGTATGACAATCAAAGCGTAAGTTATGCAAATAATGAAGAAGGCAAGGCTCTTAATCTTAAGCGTCAGTATGGCTTTAGCTTTACTTTTGAGGGCTCTAAGCTCACACAAAATGATCTTGATGAGATTAAAAATGCTATGAAAGAAGTTGAACCTATGATCAAAGACTTTTTAGCAAATTCTAAAGTCGGAGAGTTAAAACCAAAAGAAATTATAGAATCAGCTATGCAAATGGCAAATGTTCTACCAACACCAAATGATGAAAACCATCAAAATGCTATTATGAATAATTTTACAAATAAACTCAGTGATTTACTAAAACAAAATCAAACAGATGATAAAGATATCAACACTTCTATGCTTGAAGATAGCAAAAAACTTCTTGATGAAGTTTTAGAACAAATGAAAAAACAACTTGAAAAACAACAAGAAAAAGCCAAGGAAAATCAAGATAAGACAGATGATAGTTTAAATCTTTACGCTTAAATCATATAATATTAAAAATTATCAAGGAGTTTTAAATGACAAATATCGAAATTTTAGAAAATATGCTCAAACTCCAACAAAAACTCAACGATGAAACAAACGGCTTAAATTGGGAAAATGGCTATACTAAAGAAGGAAAACTGATCAGTTGGAGACGCTGTATTTATATGGAATGTGCAGAACTTATAGACTCTTTTGCATGGAAACATTGGAAAAACATTTCAAGTCCAACAAATTGGGAAAATGTACGCATAGAGATTGTTGATATTTGGCATTTTATCTTAAGTCTTTTACTTGAAGAATATCGCGATAAAAACGGTAAAGATTTCAAAGCTATAGCTACAGAAGTCAATGCTGTAAGCGTGTTTCAGGATTTTTGCAAAGAAGAAGAGCATCCTAATGAGAGTGATATTTATGGTATTTTAAATGATATAGAGCTTATTATCCACAAATGCAGTGGTTTTGGATTTAATCTTGGAGAATTGCTTTCAACCTATTTTACTCTAGCTATTAAATGTGGGTTAAATCTTGAAATTCTTTATAAAACCTACATAGGAAAAAATGTTTTAAATATTTTTAGACAAAACAATGGTTACAAAGATGGTAGCTATAAAAAAACTTGGAATGGCAAAGAAGACAATGAAGTTTTAGCTCAAATTTTAGAACAAGAGCTTGATTTTGACACTATTTATAAAAAACTAGAAGAATGCTACAAAAAGGCATAATTTGGATATTTTAAAACTTTCGATCAAAGATTTTTTAAGTCTTAAATTTTTAAAATTTGCCTTAATTCCTTTGATTTTTAGCCTTGTACTTATGCTTTTTTTAGGAGTACTTGGTTTTTCAGCCTTGCTTGATTATTTTAATTCTTTATTTAGCGTTGGAGAGGATTCGTTTTGGGCGTGGTTTTATGCCCTTCATTTTGTGCAAATTTTAATCACCATCATAAGCTTTTTATTTTCAGGTTTTATTGTTGTTTTTGCTTCGGTTTTTTTAGCCCTTTTTATCACTTCTTTTCTCACTCCTTTTATCGTTAAAGAAATCAACCAAAAATATTACAATTATGATAATATAAACGAAGTTTCAACCCTAAAAACTATCTTTGAAATTTTTAAAATTTTTATAAAATTTATAGGGATTTTTTTACTTTGTACCTTGGCTTTATTTTTACCTTTTATCAATATTTTTGTATATTATCTTGCCTTTTATTATCTCTTTCACAAACTTTTAATGATTGATGTTGCAAGCACGATTTTAGACAAAGAAAGTTTTAAAAATTTTCATTCTGATTTTTCGCCTTTAGAGTTTAAATTTAGCACTCTTTGTTTTTATCTACTCTCATCAGTGCCACTTTTAGGACTTTTTTTGCAAGTGTTTTTTGTGATTTTTCTCACACATTTAGCCTATCAAAAAATTTTAAAACTAAAAGCTAAGGCTTGAAATATCGATTTTATGATTATATAAATAAGCTCTTAAAAGCTTTGGAATTTTGGCTATTCTGCACTCTTCTTTAAAATTTTTAGGTAATTTTTGACAAGTTTCGTACTCAAAAACAATAGCTTGTTCATTTTTATATACAAGTGCTATTTTACCACCTAAAACACAATCACCCTTTAAAAGCTCTTTTCTTTGTGCCGTACTTAAAAGTAAACCTTTCATTTTCACCGCTCTAGCGATCAAGCTTTCATTTTTAGGGCAAATAAGAAGTCCTTGAATTTCTTTGATATTTTCAAAATCATAAAGTTTTTTCCTATCTTCACTAAGATAAGAAAAGCTTCTTTTTAAACCTTGATGAAATTTACTCACAAAGGCATTAGAGAAATTTTTTCTTATATAATTTCTAAAATATTTTTCATTTTCATTACTTTCATCATGGAAATAAAAAATATCTTTTTCTTTTAAAAAAAATGAAATTTCATCTTTACTTATAAAGAGCAAAGGACGTAACAGTGTATAATTTTGGCGTTTTTCACACTCTTGCATACCTAAAATTTCAGCCAAACCTGCCCCACGAGAAAGTTGCATTAAAAACCACTCAAACTGATCGTTTAAATGATGGGCTAAGATAAGATGATCATAATCTTGCTCAAGACAAATTTTTTCAAAAAATTCATAGCGAAAATCTCTAGCTTTTTTTTCAAAATTACTTTGAAATTTAGGAGCGTGTTTTATAAAAATTTTTTTATGAAATTTCAAAGCAAGTTCTTTAGCTTTTAACTCTTCTAAATCACTATTTTTTCTAGTTTTGTAATTTATCATCACAAGATCAAAGTCGATCTTTTCTTGCATTAAAAGATAAAAAAGCGCACTAGAATCACTTCCATAAGAAAAAGCGAGTAAATTTTTACCCTTTTTTAAAAGGGCTAAAATTTCATCTTTAATTTGCATCTACTTTTCTTAAAGCCTTAGCAAGGAGCTTTTTATCAAGGTTTTGTAAAATTTCACATTCATAAATTTGCCCCATTTCTAAATTTCCACATTCACTTTCATTGATAAGAATTTCCCCATCAATCTCTCTATCCCATCTTAGATCTTTGGCTGCGATGAAAAACTCTCCCTCGCTACTTTCTCCTGTGCAAACTACTAAACGCTTTTGCCCTACTTCTTTTTCAAAACTTTTTTCTATCACTTCATCAACAATTTTTTCTATGATTTTAAGCCTTTTATTGATCACTTTAAAAGGCACTTGCTCCATATCAAAAGCGGCCGTATCTTCTTCCTTGGAATACGCAAAAACGCTTATCCTATCAAAACCAAAGTCTTTAACAAACTCACAAAGCTCTTCAAAATCCGCCTCACTCTCACCTGGATGTCCTACGATAAAGCCCGTGCGTAAAAAACTATTTGGCGCACTTTTCATTAAATTTAGCATTTCTTTAAGTCTTGTGCTATTTGCCCCACGCTTCATGATTTTAAGCATATTATCACTTATATGCTGTAAAGGCATATCAAAATAATTTACAAAAATTTCAGAAGCTATAATGCGTTTGATCAAAGCTTCACTCGCGCTCGTAGGATAAAGATATAAAATTCTAGCCGCTCTTATGCCTTTGATTTTTTCCACCTCATCGATTAAGCGTATAAGCCCATCTTTTTCACCCTTATCAAACAAATAAGAACTCGTATCTTGCGCGATAAAAGAAAAGTCCTTATAACCTCTAGCTACCAAATCTTTAAGCTCAGCTATAATGCTACTTATTTCGCGAGATTTTAACTTGCCTTTAAAACTTGGGATGGCACAAAAAGAGCATTTTTGATTACAACCTTCGGCGATTTTTATAAAAGCATGGGAATTTGAACCTGTGATAATACGTTTGGAATTTTCACTCTGCAAATAAGTCGAATTTGAAAATAAATTTGTTTTTTTAAGTATCATTTCATCGATTCTTTCATAATCACCCACACCTGTGAAAAGATCAACCTCAGGAAGTTCTTTCATAAGTTCTTCGCGGTAACGCTGCATCAAACAACCCGTAACCACCAAAAGAGAATCTTTTTTTCTTTGTTCGTGCAAATCCAAAATCGCATTAATGCTTTCTTTTTTTGCACTATCGATAAAACCACAGGTATTTACGATTAAAACATCGGCTTTGCTTGGTTCATCGCAAAGTTCATAAGCACTAAGGCGTCCTAGCATGATCTCACTATCGACTAAATTTTTATTACAACCTAAAGACACAAGATAAAGTTTTGACATTTTTTTCCTATATTAAAGTTTTCTTTTGATATAATTTTTGATTTTAAAAATATAATTATAGCAAAGAAATTTTATGGATAATTACGAATTTAGCGAACTTTTAAAAACTTTAAAAAACAAAGTCGGCAACATAGCCTCCATCATCAAGCCTGAAAATATCCAAACAAGGCTTAAAGAAATCGAAGAGCTTGAAAATTCTCCTTCTTTTTGGAGTGATGTGAAACAAGCAGGGATCATAGGAAAAGAAAAAACCAAAATCACCAATCTACTTAAAAACTATGAAAATGCTTTTAATGCACTAAATGACGCAAACGAACTTTTCGATCTAGCCAATAGCGAAAACGATACAGAAACGCTTGAAGCTTTATTTAATGATGCACCAAAACTTGAAGATACTATCACAAATCTTGAAATTTCCATGCTTTTAAGTGGGGAAAATGATGGTAAAAATGCCATTGTTTCCATTCACCCAGGTGCAGGTGGAACGGAAAGTAATGACTGGGCAAGCATACTTTATAGAATGTATTTAAGATTTTGCGAAAGAGAAGGTTTTAAAGTCGAAACTTTAGACTTTCAAGAAGGCGAAGAAGCAGGACTTAAAGATGTGAGCTTTTTGGTTAAAGGCGAAAATGCTTATGGTTATTTGAAGGCTGAAAATGGTATCCATCGTTTGGTGAGAACTTCTCCTTTTGATAGTGCAGGACGCCGTCATACAAGCTTTTCAAGTGTTATGGTAAGCCCTGAACTTGATGATGATATAGAAATTGAAATCGAAGAAAAAGACATAAGAATAGATTATTACAGAGCAAGTGGTGCAGGCGGACAACATGTTAATAAAACAGAATCAGCCGTGAGAATCACACATTTTCCAACTGGTATAGTTGTACAATGCCAAAATGACAGAAGTCAGCACAAAAACAAAGCCACTGCTTTTAAAATGCTAAAATCTCGCCTTTATGAGCTTGAACTCATGAAACAACAAGATAGTGCTAATGCTGGAGAAAAAAGCGAGATAGGCTGGGGACATCAAATCCGCTCTTATGTACTTTTCCCTTATCAGCAAGTCAAAGACAATCGCAGCGGAGAAGCTTTTTCTCAAGTGGATAATATCCTTGATGGGGATATTAAGAAAATGATAGAAGGTGTTTTGATTGCTTTAAAAGCAGAATGATAAAAGGATTAAAATGACTTTCAATCTTACCCATTTAAGACAACTTGAAAGTGAGTCTATTTTCATCATGCGTGAAGTAATAGCCGAATTTGAAAAGCCAGCTATACTTTATAGCATAGGTAAAGATAGTTCAGTGATGCTTCATCTTTTACAAAAAGCTTTTTATCCAGCCACTCCTCCTTTGCCTTTAGTGCATGTAGATACGACTTGGAAATTTAAAGAAATGATAGAATTTCGTGATAAAAGAGCTAAAGAACTCGGTATGGAACTTATCGTTTATACTAATCCAAAAGGCAAAGAAATAAATATATCCCCTTTCATACATGGCTCAAATATACATACAGATATCATGAAAACTCAAGCTTTAAAGCAAATGCTTGATTTATACCAATTTGATGCTGTTTTTGGAGGAGCTAGACGCGATGAGGAAAAATCGCGAGCAAAAGAGAGAATTTATTCCTTCCGTGATGAAAATCACACTTGGGATCCTAAAAATCAGCGCCCAGAACTTTGGAATTTATATAATGGACGCCATAAAAAAAGAGAATCCATAAGAGTTTTTCCGCTGAGCAATTGGACTGAACTTGATATTTGGCAGTATATATACCTTGAAAATATTCCTATACCAAGTCTTTATCTTGCCAAAAAAAGACCTATAGTTGAATACATGGGAACAAAAATTTTAGTTGATGATGATAGAATGCCAAAAGATTTAGCAAAAAATGCTAAAGAAGAAATGGTAAGATTTAGAACTTTGGGTTGCTATCCTCTAACTGGAGCCATAAATTCAAATTCCACAAGTGTTTTAGATATCATAGAAGAACTACTTCTAGCTACAACCAGTGAAAGACAGGGAAGACTTATAGATAGTGATGAAGAAGCTAGCATGGAAAAGAAAAAACAACAAGGATATTTTTAATGCAAAGTGTAGAAAATTATCTAAAAGAACATGAAAATAAAGAACTTTGTCGTTTTATCACTTGTGGTAGCGTTGATGATGGAAAATCCACTCTTATAGGAAGATTGCTTTATGATACTAAAGCTCTTTTTAGTGATCAATTAAGCACCTTAGAAAAAGATAGTAAAAAAATGGGGAATGCCGGAGATAAACTTGATTTTGCACTTTTAGTAGATGGACTTGCAAGCGAAAGAGAACAAGGCATTACCATAGATGTGGCTTATAGATTTTTTACCAGTAATAAACGCAAATTTATCATAGCTGATACACCAGGGCATGAACAATACACTAGAAACATGGCAACAGGAGCAAGTACAGCAGATATTGCTATTATTTTAATTGATGCAAGAAAAGGGGTTTTAAAGCAGACTAAAAGGCATTCTTATATAGTGAGCTTACTTGGTATTAAAAATTTTATCATTGCCATTAACAAAATGGATCTAGTTTCTTACGAAGAAAAAATCTTCAATAATATTTGTAAAGATTATGAAAAAATCATCCCTTATTTGCAAGAAGGTATCCAAACACATTTTATTCCCATTTGTGCTTTAAATGGTGAAAATATCACTCAAAAAAGTAGAAATTTATCTTGGTATAAAGGCGAAACTCTACTTGCACTTTTAGATGAAATTAAAATAAATAAAATCATTTGGGATGATTTTATCATGCCTGTGCAGTATGTTAATCGCCCACATTTAAATTTTCGTAGTTTTTGCGGAAATATAGCAAGTGGTTATGTAAAATTACAAGATGAAGTTATAGTCTTGCCTTCTATGCAAAAATCTAAAATTAAAAGTATCATTACAAATGATATTAAAGATTTAAGAACTTTAGATGAAAATGAAATCATTCCAAGTCAAAATGAAGCTTGTGTTAATATGGCCGTAAGTTTATGTTTAGAAGATGAAATCGATATTTCTAGAGGTGATATTTTGGCATCTATTAACCATGATCTTAAAATGAGCAATACTTTTGAAGCTATGATTATATGGATGAGTCAAAAACAATTAGATCTTAATGAAAATTATCTTATAAAAAGAGCTCACAATCTTTGCAATGTTAAATTTGATAATATTAACTATAAAAAAGATATCAATACTTTTAAAGAAGAAAATGCCTCAAATTTAATACTTAATGATATTGCAAATTGTACTTTAAAGCTAAATAAAAATTTAGCACTTAAAGAGTATAAAGATAATAAAACCTTAGGATCATTTATTATCATCGATAAATATAGCAATGAAACCTTGGCCGCAGGTATGATAATAAAAATTTTAAATTCACAGCAAAGCCAAAGAATTTACACTCAAGCTGAAATAGAACTTAACGCTTTTATAAGAAAAAACTATCCAGAATGGGGGTGTAGAAAAATATGAAAATCATAGTAGGTATCACGCTTTTAATTCTACTTATATTGCTCATACGCAACAAAATAAAGCCTGCTGTTTTATTTGGAAGTTTGGCAGGATTTTACTACGCTTTAGGTTATCTTGATTTTAAAACTTGGATAAGTTCTTATACAAATGATTCTTTAATTTCACTCATGTTACTACTTTTAGTTTCTATCGCTGTTGAAAAAACTATCATTATAGAGTGGGCAAGTAAGTTTATCATAGGAAAGAACTATAATCTTTCTCTTTTGAGATTAGGTGTAATTACTTGTGCGGTTTCAGCCTTTTTAAACAATACCGCAGTAGTAGCAAGCTTTATGGGTATAGTAAAAAACAATAAATTTCAAGCTCCTTCAAAGCTTTTAATCCCTCTTTCTTATTTTGCCATAGTAGGTGGTGTTATCACTCTTGTGGGAACTTCTACAAATTTAATCATCAATTCCTTTGTGGTACAAAATGGACTACCGAGTCTTAAAATGTTTGATTTTTTTTATATAGGTATAGCTTTAAGCATAGGAATGATTTTGGTTTTGATGATTTTTAGTAAATTATTGCCTCATTATGAAAATAAAGATAAAAATATAAAAGAACATTTAATCGCTTTAAAAGTTTTAGAAAATAGCTCTTTAATAGGTAAAAGCATAGAAGAGAACAAACTTAGAAATTTAGAGTTTTTATTTTTAGTAGAAATTCAAAGAAACAATCAAAGCATCACTCCCGTTTCACATAATGAAATCATAAATGCAAAAGATACACTTATATTTAGTGGAGATATTTCACAACTTGAAACTCTAAATAAATTTGATGGCTTAAAACTTGCAGATGGTTACGAGTTAAAAGAAAGTAAATTTATCGATGCAATCATTTCTCCAACTTCTAATTTAATTGGAAAAAGCGTAAAAGAAGCTAATTTTAGATCTAAATTTGACGCAGCTATTATTTCTTTACAAAGAGGAGATGTGCATATCAAAAAAATTGGCGAAAGTGTTTTACAAGCTGGAGATAGAATGATTTTAGCTGTGGGTAAAGATTTTATCCTAAGGGATAATTTGGCTAAAAATTTTTATTTACTTTCAAATATCAAACAAAACGAAAAACTTGATGCTAAAAAAAGCTTGTTGACCATAATGGCTTTTTTAAGTGTTATTGTTTTTTCGGCTTTAAATTTTATCTCTTTTACCAAGGCTTTGCTTATTTGTTTAAGCTTTTTACTACTTTGCAAATTTATCAAGCTTGATGAAATAAAAAGGCGTTTTCCTTTTGATATTTTCATCATAGTAGGCTCTTCTTTAGCAATTGCTAAAGTACTTGTAGATAGCGGACTTGCCAAAGATTTAGCTCAACTTATCACAGGTTTTTTTGGACATTATGGAGTTTATGGAAGTTTTATAGGAGTTTATCTTTTAACCCTACTTTTAACCGAATTTATTACCAATAACGCTGCTGCGGCCTTAGCTTTCCCTATAGGTTTTGCCACAGCTCAAGCCTTGGGAGTAAATCCTTTGCCTTTCATCTTTGCTGTAGCTTATGGGGCTAGTGCTGGGTTTATGATACCACATGGATACCAAACTCATTTAATGGTTAGCTCGCTTTGTGATTACAAAATGACAGATTTTATAAAAATAGGCGCCATTGTTTCTATCGTATATAGTGCTATAGTTCTCATAGGCGTACCTTTAATCTTTAATTTTTAGGATATTTATGAATAAAAATCTTACTTGGCATAACACAAATATCACCAAAGAACAAAGATCAAAACTTAAAAATCAAAAACCTTGTGTACTTTGGCTAACAGGACTTAGCGCAAGTGGAAAATCAAGCATTGCCAATGCTTTAGAACAGAAATTACACGAGCTTGGTTTTCATACGTATTTGCTTGATGGGGATAATATTCGCTTGGGTTTAAATAAAGACTTAGGCTTTGATGAAAACTCAAGAGTGGAAAACATAAGACGCATAGCAGAACTTTGCAAACTTTTTGTTGATAGTGGTTTGATTATACTAAGCGCTTTTATCTCACCCTTTAAAAGTGACAGAGCTTTAGCAAGATCTTTGGTAAAAAAAGATGAATTTATAGAAATTTTTGTAGATACACCTTTAGAACTCTGTGAAAAAAGAGATCCTAAAGGACTTTACAAAAAGGCAAGAAATGGAGAAATAAAAAATTTCACAGGTATAGACAGCCCTTATGAAAAACCTCAAAATCCTGAAATTCATTTGCAAAATTCCAAAGCCAAACTTAATGAAAATGTAGATATAATCTTAAACTATCTTAAAGAAAATGGATATATTGATACTTGAAAAAATTTCATGTAGAAAATAAAAATATTTAAGTAAAAAAGTTTTTTACATAATAAAATTTTAAAAATTCTTATTTGATGGAGTGAAAATGACCTGTTACTTGCATATAGGAACTATGAAAACTGGGACTAGCTCTATTCAGGATTTTTTATATAAAAATCAAAATTTACTTAAAATTCAAAAAACCTTATATCCAAATTCTATTAAAAATTCTTGGCATTTAAACGATCATAATCCTTTTGCTCATGCAATTGAATATTTTTTAGAACAAGCTAATTTTTCAAGCTTAGACTCATATTTAAAACCATTAAAACAAGAAATCAATAATTCTCATTCAAACAAAGTAATAGTTTCAACTGAAAACATTCAATTTTTACTTTACAATGAAAAATATATACAAGAATTGCAAATTATTTTAAAAAATCTAGGATTTACAAAGATATATATTATAATTTATTTAAGAAATCCTAGTGATTTATTTATTTCTATGTGTTCTCAAGCACTAAAAGATGGTACTCCAAAAAAATTTTTATCCTTACCTAGTGAAAATAATAAATTTAAAATTTTATGTCATCATGAACAAACTTTAAAAAATTGGGAAAATATTTTTAAAAAAGAAAATCTCATCGTAAAATTGTTCAGCAAAAATGAATTTTATCAAGGAGATTTATTAAAAGATTTTATAAATACTATAGGTCTAGAATGGGATAATAATTTTATCATACCTGATAAACAAAACGAAACTTTAGATTTATTGGGAATGGAAATTTTGAATCATTTTAATAATTACAGCATTCCAATGCTTACAAATAGATATGTTGATTTTATTGTTAATTTTTTCGATAAACATTTTACCTCAAAAGATCCCAAACTTAAATTTCAACCACCAAAAGAAATATACCGATCTTATATAGATTATTTTGAAGAGTCAAACGAATGGGTTAGAAAGGAATTTTTTCCACATAAAGAAAGATTATTTCCTAAAAAAGATATGAATACTTATAAAGAAAATTATGAACTTAGAGAAATGAAACCAGAATACTGGGATAAGATAGCTGAATTTATAGCAGATATTATCAAAACAAAAAACGAAAACATTCTTAGTCTTAATCAAACTTTAGAAATTAAAAATCAAGAATCCAGCAATCAAGCTAATCAAATTTATAATTTAAATGAAACACTAAATTTCCAAAATAACTATGGAAAAGCTAAAACTCGTATCCAAAATCAACTTTCTTATAAACTAGGACAGGCTTTGATTATAAATTCTAAAAGTATATTAGGTTTTATATTTTTACCTTTTATAATATTAAGTATTATTATTTCACATAAACAAGAACAAAAGGCTTATAAATTTAAAATAAAGAAAAATCCAAATTTGGCTTTACCACCTTTAGAAACTTATCCTGATTATAATGAAGCTTTAAAAGAAAAAGAATGTTTTACTTATAAATTAGGAGAAGAATTTATTAAGGCTAGTAAGAATTGGTATGGGGAGGGGTATATCAAGTTTTACTTCAAACATGTGCCTAGGTTGAAGAGAGAGTACGAGAGAAAAAGATAAAATATATATTAGATATATTTACACTCACTCAAATAAATTTTTATGCAAAATTTCTTCTAAAACCACAGTAGCATAAGAGCCTTTTTGCAAGAAAAACTCTATACAAAAATGAGCTTTTTCTTCATCATAACGCCATTTTAACTCTTCTAAATATCCCCACATAAAGCGTCTTGAACCTTGCATTTTAGCTTTAAACTCCAAAGCATCTTTAAAAATTTCATTTTCTAAATTTAAAGCCAAACCTTCTCCTGTTTCATAAGCCTTAGCACCGATTAAAAGTCCCATAGCACTAATATCTCTTGCTCTAAAACGCTCAAGCTCGGCACTCAAATCCTCACATAAAAAACACTTTCCAAAAGGATAATGCCCTAAAACTTCGCCTTTTAAAAGCTTGAAAAATTGCTCTTGTTTTTTAAGTTCCTTGACTTCTTCTTTAGAAATTTTATAAATTTGGATCAATTCTTTTTCGCTAAAATCATTTGCAAAATGTGATAACTCCACTCTTTTACTCAAATAGCGATTAAAAAGCTCACTTTGAAAAGCTGAAATTAAAAACTCTTTCATTTTGACATTTTTCATCTTTCTACCACGCAAAATTTCAAGCCCTTCTTTGTAATTATCCCCAAATTTTCCAAAACGCTGATAGCCAAAATAATTCGCAAAACCTTGTTTATCCAAATTCATCAAAGCTTGTTCTAGTTTTAAAGCATCGCTTGGTAAAACTTTTTTTAAGCGTATGAAAAAAGAATTTCCTTTTAAATGCCCTATTCTTAGCTTGTTTTCGTGGGTAAAAATTTCTAAAATTTTAAGTTTAGGATGAGAAAAATTTGACAAAAAACTCTCAAATTTTTTAGGCATAGAAAGGTATTGAAAGGTTGATCCTTGCTTGTCTTTAAGCCCTGCATAACCAAAATCTCTTATTTTAACCCCGCTTACTTCGCTTAAAATTTTTAAAGCTTCATTTGTGGTTAAATCTTTTTTATTGATATGCAAAATAAGATGCTCACCCTTACCGCTAAATTCATACAAAGGTCTTTCACGTACTACAAAATCATCGCTATTTTTACTAAAATACGCATTAATAGGACTGTGTTTTAAACTATACATAGGTTTAAAAATGGTGTTCTCTTCCGCTAAATTCATATTTTCCTTTCACTGCTTTTCCAAAGATATTTAATTTCACGCCGTGTTTTTTGGCTATTGTTTCTATATTTTGCCGTTCTTTTTCATCAAAAGCAAACAAAATTTCATATTCTTCTCCGCTATAAAGCGTATAATCATCAAGTTTTTTAAACCAAGAAATACCGCATTTATTTAAGGCTAAAAGCCTTGATAAATCCTTGCTTAAACCATCTGAAATATCCATAGCACAAGAAATTAAAGGTGCGATTTCATAAAAAAAACTAGCTCTTAATTTTGGCTTTATAAATACATGGTTTGGTTTTAAAGTACCCCCATTTTGCAAAATTTCAAGTCCTTTTAAACTTCGCCCTAATTTTCCCGTATAAGCAAGCAAATGTCCTTTTTTTAAACCTTTTCTAAAAATAGCTTTATCGTTAATCTTTGAAATGATAGCAAGACTAATGTCTATTTTATTATTGCTTATAGTATCGCCGCCTATGATTTTTATATTAAATTTCCTAGCTGTTTTTAAGAAACCTTTTTGCAAGGCTTTGATCTCATTTTCGCTTAAATTTTTTGGTAAAGCAAGTCCTAAAAGTGCGTATTTTGGTACAGCATTCATCACAATGGCATCTGAGATATTAACAAGCATTGCTTTTGTAGCAATTTGCTCTAAGCTAAGCCACTCTCTTTTAAAATGCACATTTTCAAAAAACAAATCCTTGCTAAAACACCAATCATCGATAATAGCTCCATCATCACCATTTTTTTCATTTAAAAAAGCTTTGATAATAAAATCTTCTTTGTTCATAATGCGTGATTTTATAAAATTTCCTTTTAAATTCTAGTGAATTTTAGAAAAATTTTATATAATATAGAAATATTTAAGGAAAAACCATGAAAAAATTAGAATTAAGAATTTTTAGATTTGATAAAACCAAGGATTATGAGGCTTATTATAAACCTTATATTTATGATAATTATGAAAATTTTGCAAGCTTTTATGATCTGCTTTTGCAAATTCAAGATGATGATATTTATTTTGATTTTGATAAAGATGAAGATACTTACATAGTTGTAAATAAGCAAATCATACCACTTTTTACACCTTTAGAAAAAATAGCAAAAGAATTTGATTTTAGTCTTTGTATCGAGCCTTTAAGCACAAAAAGAGCGATTAAAGATCTTATCATCGATAAAAATGATTTTTTAGACAAATACAAATATCTTGAAAAATTTGGTGATGAAGAGGATAAAAAGCTTTATGCAAAATATGATTATTTATATTATGCGAGTGAAATTTTAGACTATCTTCCTGAATATATGGGTGATGGAGTGTTTTATTTGGCTTCAAAAATGATAGAAAAATATCCTGAAAAAAAGATAGAAATTTTAAAAACTCTAGCAGATAAAGAAAAGGGTATTTTTTATCATCTTCAAAGCAAAAATGAAATTTTAGAAACAACGATCAAAAACCTACAAAATGAAATTTTAAATTTAGGGCTTTTTGATAAAAATATTTTACACTTTGATTTACCTAAAACCAATGCTTTTGATAATGAGATCAAAGAACTTAAGGAAATTAAGCATAATTTTAAAGATTTCAATATAGCTTTTTATGGTTTTAATGCTTGCGATACTTTAAAATCCAAACTTAAGGCTAAATTTATTTCCTATGAAAACAGTACAAAAAATAATGGCTTTAGCTTGCTTAATCTAAATCCTACGCTAAGCTATAAAATAGCCGCAGATATTGTTTTAGATGCTTATGATAGCGGGGCTGATTTTATGGTAGTAAAAGAAGAAAAGGATTTTTATCTTTTTGATACTTGCGCTAAAAAACTTATGCAAACAAGTGGAAGGGATTTTGAAGACTTTTATATTTTGAGCCGTTTTGAGTTTTTAGCCCTTATCGAAGGTATACAAGCTCCATCATTAAAAAATCACACTTTAAAGGTTAGTTTGATATGAAAATCTCTTTAGAATGCAAAGATCTCATTATAGAAAGAACTTTAGAACTTTTTTTAAAAGATCATTTGGTAATGAAAAAAGATTGTGATTTCATCATTAGCGATGAAAAAATTCATACCGCAAAACCCTTATTTATCGTCTCTAAAAACTCTCCATTTTTAAGCGTACCATTTAGCAAAGAAGCCTTGTTTGAGTCTTTAAATGAATTTGATAATGCCTTAAAAGCAGCAGCTTTGCAACTTGCACTTGAACAAAAAAGACTGCTTGAAGAAAAAATTGACGCTATTGCTTTGGAATTTAAAAAAGATTATGAAAATAAAATCGATCTTGCCATAAAAGATCTTAAAAACAAACTCGTAAAAGCACTTAATGATGAATGATGAATTTATAAGCGTTAAAGACTTTTTTAATCACAATGAAAAAAGAAAAAAATTTCTTCAAAAACAAGAAATTAAACTTCCTAAAGAAAAAACAAAAAAAACTAAAGAAACAAAGCTTTATACAAATATAGAAAGTGGTAAATACAAAGGGAAAAAACTACTTTTACCTAGTCTTACAACAACAAGAAGTACTAAAAGCATAGTAAAAAGTTGTGTTTTTAATGTAATAAGGGAAGATTTAAAAGATAAAATTTTCATTGAAGCCTTTGGCGGAAGTGCTTTAATGGCGGCTGAAGCACTAAGTAATCATGCTTTAAAAGCTTATGCTATAGAACTTGATGCAAAAGCTTATAAAATTGCTTTAGAAAATGCTAAAAACATAGATCCAAATTTAGAAGTGATCCATGCAAATACTTTTGAAATTTTACCCAAACTCATAGAAAATTCAAAAAATGACATCATCTTATATCTTGATCCACCTTTTAATATCAGAGAAGGTTTTAGCGATATTTATGAAAAAATTTATCATTTTTTAGAAAATTTAGATTTAAAAACTTTAAATTTAATCATTTTTGAACACCACTCAACCATAAAAACTCCCGAAAAAATCCAAAATTTTCAAAAAATCAAAGAAAAGAAATTTGGATCAACTAGCTTAAGTTTTTACTCTTCTTAACTCACTTGGAACACTTTTTGCTTGATCTATCATCAACAATAGATTAAAGGAAGAATCCATGAGAGTTTTAACGATATTTTTACTCTTTATGACAAGCATTTTTGCAGTGCAAATCAAGGATGTAGCAAACACTGTAGGTGTAAGAGATAACCAACTTATAGGTTATGGACTTGTTGTAGGGCTTAATGGAAGTGGTGATGGAACAAGCTCTAAATTTACATTACAATCCATCTCAAACCTTTTGCAAGGTATGAATATCAAAGTAGATCCTAACGATATCAAATCAAAAAATACCGCAGCTGTTATGGTTACAGCCAAACTTCCAGCCTTTGCAAAAAGCGGAGATAAACTTGATATTACCGTTTCATCTATGGGTGATGCAAAATCTTTACAAGGTGGAACACTTTTACTGACTGCACTTCGTGGGATTGATGGTGAAATTTATGCTATAGCACAAGGCTCTATCTCAACAGGAGGTTTAACACCTAGGCCAGGAGGAGCAGGTTCTCACTCAACTGCTGCAACTGTAATGGGCGGAGCTAATGTAGAAAGAGAAATTCCACAAAATTTTAGCCAAAATAATGATCTAACCTTAAGTTTAAAAGTAGCGGACTTTAAAACTGCAAACGATATAGAAAGAGTTTTAAATACTGTCTTTGGCGAAGAAGTAGCTAAAGCCATCGACTCTCGCACAGTAAAACTCAAAAAACCTGAAGATCTTTCAAATGTTGATTTTATGGCAAGAGTTTTAGAACAAGATATAGCTTATAAACCACAAAGCAAAGTTATCATCGATGAAAGAACAGGAACAGTGATTGCTGGAGTTGATGTAGAGGTAGAACCTGTTTTAATCACTCATAAAGATATCACTATAAAAATAGATCCAAACAATAACGCAGTAGCTAATCAAAATGAAATCGATATGAAAGATGGTGGTTTTGTAGATCCAAGTTCAAATACCTTAAGAATCAACAATGCAAAAAGCACAGTTGCAAATATAGCTAGAATGCTTAATAAACTTGGAGCAACCCCAAATGACATTATCGCTATTATGGAAAATTTAAAGCGCGCAGGTGCAATTAACGCGGATTTGGAGATCATCTAATGAAAGTGGATAATTTTTTAAATACTTATAGTATGAATAGCGCTTTACTTGATCGTGCAGCCAAAGCAAGAAGCTTAGAATCAAGCATCAAAATAAATGACAATGATATAGTTACAAAAACCAAAGAAGATGAAGCCTTAAAAGAACAAACGGATGCCTTTGAAGCATTTTTTTTAAAGCAAGTTTTAGACGTATCTTTAAAAAGTCAAAATTCACTCTTTGGAAAAGATGCTAGCGATGAAATATACTCTTCCATGTATAACGATACTATGAGTAAAGCTTTAAGTGGAGGTATGGGTTTTTCAAAATTATTATACGATTTTTTAAAAGAAAGGGGTTAAGTTTTTTAAATTTTGGTCGATATGGTTTGTAGAGGATTATAACTAAGATCAAGGAGGCAGAAATGATCAATCCTATACAACAAAGTTATGTGGCAAATACCACATTAAATACAAATAAAATAGATAAAGAAACTAAAACAAACGATACTCAAAAAACGGAAAATGATAAAGCGAGTAGAATCGCAGAGCAGATTAAAAACGGTACTTATAAAATCGATACAAAAGCTACAGCTGCTGCGATTGCTGACTCTTTAATCTAAAACTTTCATTCTCCTTTTTTTGAGAGAGAAAAGGAGAAAATATGCTTAAACAAAGACTTGATGAAGTAAATGCTATCTTAGCAAAACTTATTGCTTTAACCGAAGAAGATATAGAAAATATCAAAGTGGCTAAACATGAGAGTGTAACGCCAAGTGTAGAAGAAAAAAACAAACTTATCGCCGAATTTATTACAGCTAAAAAACAACTTGATGTTGCCTTGGTTGAGCTAAATAATAGCTCTACAAAAGGGCTTAGCGAACTCTTAGATGATCAAGATAAACAAAAACTAGATCTACTTAAAAAAAATCTTCAAAACCTTCATAGTAAAAACAAAGAGTATGCTAAATTTGTTCTTATTGTCAAAGATTTTCTTGATGGCTTAGTAAATAAAATGTTTGATATTAATGATGGAACAAATAATGCTTATGGGGATAAAAAGACAAATCCAGAGTCAATTTTTAAGATTAATGTATAAGGATTTATAATGGGTATTTTTGGAACATTATACACAGGTGTTACAGGCTTAAAGGCAAGCGAAGTTCAAATCGCAACAACTGGAAATAATATCTCAAATGCTAATGCAACTTTTTATACACGCCAAAGAGTGGTGCAAACTACAAATGGATATATTACAACAGGTGGAGTTCAAGTAGGTACAGGAACTGCTATAGAAAGCATAGTTCGTTTACATGATGAGTATTCTTACTATAAATTAAAAGGTGCATCTACTCAACTAGAATACACTAAATATATGGCTTCCACTTTACAAGAAATTGCACAGCGTTTTCCGGACTTACAGAATACTGGAATTTTACAAGATTTAGAAAATTATAACAAAGCTTGGAATGATTTTGCATCTAACCCCAATGAAAATGCCACAAAAATAGCCCTTGTAAAAGCTTCTCAGACCTTAACAGAAAGCGTTAATAACACTTTTGCAACCTTAGATAAAATCCAAAAAAAAGTAAATGATGATATTAAAAATACAGTTGATGAGATTAATAGAATTGGCGAAGAAATTGCTACTATAAATAAACAAATTTATGGACAAGAAGCCTTACCAACAGAACATGCAAATGAACTTAGAGATAGAAGAGATGAGCTTGAGCTTACTCTTTCAAAGCTAGTTAGTGCAGTTGCAAGCAAAAATGAAATCAATCAAGACAATCGCCTTGATACAACCATCACTGATCCAGGACATCAATACAATCTAAGTATAGAAGGTTTTAGTATAGTAGATGGGATAAATTTTCATCCTTTAAAGCTTGATTATGATGATAAAAATAAATCTTATAGCATTTATTATGAAACTCCTGATGAAAAAGTTCGCGATCTTACTGCAAAGATTAGCGGTGGACAGCTTGGTGCTCAACTTGACTTACGCGGTAGAAACTATAGCAAAAGCGAAGGAAAATATAAAGATGGAATTATCCAAGGTTATATGGATTCTTTAGATACTTTTGCTAAGACCATGATCAATGAAACTAACAATCTTTATGCAAGTTCTGCAAAAAATTCTGTTACTTCTGATTATTTACCTGGGCTTAAGGGAGATATTCCTTTAGTTAATTACGACAGAACCATACAACCAGGAAGTTTTGATATAGTCATTTATGATGATAAAGGCGATAAAAAACTTACCAAAACCATCACCATAGATGTAAATACAACCATGAATGATATCATGCGTCAAATCAATGCTAATACAGATGATAATAACAATAAAAATCCAAACGATGATGTTGATGATCATATCAATGCAAGTTTTAGCTACGATGCAAAAACTGGAGATGGTTTATTTCAAATCAATGCAAAATCAGGTTTTAAAATAGCCATTGAAGATAAAGGCACAAATTTTGCAGGTGCGTTTAGTATAGGTGGTTTTTTTAGCGGAACTGATGCAAGTAACATGAAAGTAAAAGATTCTATCTTAAATGATCCAAGCACAGTAAGAGCAAGCTTAAATGGGGTTGATAGTGGCAATGACATGGCAAATAAAATCATCCAACTTCAATATGATAAAGTTAATTTTTATAATGAAGATGGCACTATTGATAATCTTACCATGGAAGAATATTACCGCAAACTTACAGGTAAAATAGCCTCAGATGGTGAAAATAACAATGTTGTAAATTCAAGCAATGAAACTCTTTATAATTCTGTTTATAGCGAGTACCAATCTAAAAGTGGTGTAAATACAAATGAAGAATTAGCCGCTCTTATACAATATCAATCAAGTTATGGTGCTGCAGCAAAAATCGTCTCAACCGTAGATCAAATGCTTGATACCTTACTAGGGCTTAAATCTTAAGCTCTAGCAATATCAAGTGAAAAATTTTATCCATCTTAAAGCTAAGCTTGATTTTTTAGCCAATCAAAAAAATACCGATCATTCTCTTTTTGAAATTCCAGATCCTTTGCAAATTGCTAAAATTCACAATGATGAATTTATTGCCTTAATTTGTGCTTTATTTGCCTATGGAAATGCTAAAAATATAGTAAATTTTCTAAAAAAACTTGATTTTTCTTTATTAAACCTTCAAGAAAAACAAATAAAAAAAGAACTTAAAAATTTAAAATACCGCTTCCAAAATGAGAAAGATATACAAGAAATTTTTATCACTCTTTCAAGACTTAAAAATGAAATTTCACTCTACGAACTTTTTTATCAAGCCTATCAAGAAAGAGAAAATACCACAGATGCCATCTTAGCTTTTATGCAAAAAATCAAAACCTTAAATTCATATTCAAGTTATGGGTATGATTTTTTCTTTGGAAAAATTTGGCAAAACACCCCTACTTCACCTCTTAAACGCTATAATATGTATCTAAGATGGATGGTTAGAAAAGATGAACTTGATCTTGGACTTTTTACCAAAATTCACACCAAAGATCTTTTAATTCCACTTGATACACATACACATAAAATTTCCTTGACTTTAGGACTTCTAAAGCGTAAAATATATGATTATAAAAGTGTTTTAGAACTCACGCAAAATTTAAAAAAATTAGATGCAAATGATCCCATAAAATATGACTTTGCACTCTATCGTTTAGGGCAAAGTAAGGAAATTGACAAATTTAAGGAGTGAAAAATGGGCTTTGAGCACTTAGATACAATTTATTATTTCATACTTTTTTTTGTAGCTCTTTTTGCTGGTTTTATAGATTCTATTGTAGGTGGAGGAGGGCTTATTACTCTACCAGCACTCATAGCCTGTGGAATTCCTGCGCATTTATCCTTAGCAACAAACAAACTCCAAAGCGTCTTTGGTTCTTTTACGGCTACTTTAACTTATTTTAAATCCACCACTCTACCTCATCTTGCTTGGGGTGTTTTTTTCACAGCCTTAGGAGCAGCTATAGGAAGTTATAGCGTTCTTTTTGTAAAAGATGAGCAATTAAAGCTTATTATCTTGATCTTTTTAACTCTTACTTTCTTATATACAGCCTTACGTCCTAACTTAGGCAAACACGAAAGCGAACCTAAAATAAAAAATATCAAAATTTTTCATTTAATTTGTGGCTTAACTTTAGGATTTTATGATGGATTTTTAGGACCTGGAACGGGTTCATTTTGGATTTTTGCTTGTGTGATGCTACTAGGTTTTAATATGAGAAAAGCAAGCATTAATACAAAAATTTTAAATTTTTCTAGCAATATAGTCGCACTAGGAATATTTCTTTGGCAATATGAAATTTTATGGATAGTTGGGTTGTTAATGGGTCTAGGACAAATTTTAGGAGCATTTTTAGGATCAAAACTTGTTTTAAAAACAAATGGAAAATTTATCAAAACCTTATTTTTAATCATAGTCAGCTTAACTATCATTAAAGTAGCTTGGGATTATTTTTCTTAAAATCCTTTTTAATTTTTAATACTTTAAAATAAAAATTAATATATCCGCCCTTATACCAATTTTTATGTGCTTGTATCAAAGCATTTCCAAGCTTATAAGAGAGATGATTTTTACACTGCAAAGCTTCGCGATAATCACTAAAATCTTCTAATTTTGCTTGATTTTTAGGTATTTTTTTATACTCTTTTGAAATTTTATAAAGCCTAAAAGGCATTTTTAAGTATCCTTTGAAGCTTTTTGAATTTTCTATCATCTCTACACCCAATTTATAAGCAAGATGATTTTTAACCAAGCATACCGCTCCTACGGGCTTTAATATAAAACTTTCTTGTTTTTCTGGAACTTCAAATTGTAATTTTGAAAAAGGCGTTTTGCTTTCATCTTTATAAAGCTTACACTCGCTTGTATCACTATCTTTAAATAAAGCAAAACGGTTTTTGTTTGTATTATTATAAATATAATCATATACAAATTCTAATTTTTGTGCTGCAGTTTCGAACTTTTCAAGCTCTGCTTCAAGCAAATTTGGATCTAAAAATTTGTCTTTTTCAAAATTAAAAATAAAATCATCTTTTGGCATGATAGAAAATTTTGCAATTTTTTCCTTACTCCAAGAACCACTTACAGGATCTTCTCTACTCCAAAAATAATTTTCTTTAATTAAATTGCTAGGATTTCCAGCATAAATAGCATTTGAAAATTTTTTACCCGCATTAACACTTTTTGCCCCTAAAATACTTCCACTCGCTACAAAACTTCCCTTTAAAATAGCTGCTTCTTGAGCACACCACACATGATCACCTATATAAATACTTTTACCAAAATTTACTCTTTTGTAAGTATTTCCATCAAAAATAAGATGATGGTCAGATGGAGATAACCAAATTCCCCATGAAAACATCACATCATCACCAAAAATTAAATTTTTTCCTTCAAAAACCCTAATATCAACTCCATTGAAACTTGAATTTTTACCTATATAACAAAGTCCATTAAATTGCATGACTACTTTACCATTTATCCATCCGCCTCCACCATGAAAAAATAAAGCATTATCTCCACAAAAAACAATGTTTGCATTCAAACTACTTCCTGCAAAAAAGACTATATTGTTGCGTCCTTTAAATTCTAGCTTTAAATTTTTTTGTAAAGATAAATCTCCATAAATTATATTGCCTTTTTCATCAACAGTTTTTAACACAATAAGTCCTATTTTTTAAAATTTTAGTCCTAAATTTACCTTTTTTATTTTTAAAAAGTCCTAAATTTACCTTGTTGTCTTTTAAAGCATTTAAAGATAAATTTAATAAAAATTTTGGATTTTAAATGACACAAAGAGATATAGCTGGAAAACTTGATATAAATGTCAAAACCTTGCGCAAATGGAAAAAAGATCGCCCCAAAGTTTATAAACTTTTAATGATAGGTTTGCAAGCAGAAACTTTACTTCAAAAACTTAAAAATGAATGTAAAGAATTAGAAGATCTCTTAAAATAATTAAATAAAATTTATACCCGAACTAAGCTCCCACATAGGTAAAAATATACCTAAAGCCAAAAACAAAACTAAAAGCGCCACAAATAAAGTCATCATAGGCTCTAAAAAAATCAAAAATCTATCCATTAAATTTTCGCTTTTTTGTTGATAATATTTGGCAATTTCTTCACTTAACACTTCAAGTCTTCCGCTTTTCATCGCAACACTAAGCATAGAAAATACCAAAGAATCAAAAATATCAATCTTTTTAAAAGCCTGACTTAACTCAAGACCAGAATCTATAAAACTAAAAAGTTTTTTATACTGAAAAATTAAAAATTTATTTTCAAGCCCTATAATAGCTAAATCAAAAGCTTTAGATATTGAAATTCCATTTTTTAAAAGCAAAGAAAAAACCATAAAAAAATAATAATTTTGATTATAAATAATCAAACGAGAAATCAAAGGTATTTTTAAAAATAAAAAATCGCAAGAAAAAGCAAAAGAATGAAAATTTTTATAAGCTAAAATAAGCATAACAATAAAAATAACAAACAAAAATATGCAAAAAATTCCATAGTCATCTAAAAAATTATAAATTTCTAACATTACATGCGTGATAAAAGGCAAACTCGTGCCTAAATTTTCAAATAAATCTTTAAAATTAGGCACTACAAAAAGCATTAAAAACAAAAATGCTCCGATAATACTTAAAAAAACCAAAGTAGGATATCTAAAAGCCTTTTTTAATTGTTTTTGACTCTCTAAACTTTTTTCTCGAAGTTTAGAAATTTGACTAAACACTTCGCTGATTTTTCCTGTCTTTTCAGCCGTTTTAATCAAAGCTAACTCCGCACGATTTAATCCAAAATTAGCATTTTCAAAAGCTTGATTTAGATTTTGAGCTAAAATTAAATTGTCTAATATTTTTTTCATAATCTTGCAAGAATGCATAAGATATAATTCTCTAATCGCTTCTTGAACACTTAATCCAACTTCACACAACAAAGCCAGCTCTTTAAAAAAGAGTATAAAATTTTCATCTTTTAATCTCTGAAAATTAGATTTTTGAATTTCTTTTATATCAATGATTTTCCAATTCTTTGATAAGGCTTTTGCTTGTGCTGTATTTAAATTTTCAGCTTTTATAGTTTTTGTATAATTTTGATTGTTTTTAAGAAATTCTACTTCATAAAATTTCATCTTACAACCCTTAAAAGCTCATCTATACTTGTAAGACCTTCTTTGGCTTTTTTTAAACCTTGTTCAAACATAGTTTGAAAGCCATATTTTTTTGCAAGCTCCATTAAAATCGTTTTATCTTGATTTTCCCTAATTGCACAAGCTAAATCTTCATTGATCTCTAAGCACTCAGCGATTAATTCTCTGCCAAAAAATCCACTATGATGACAACGCTCACATCCTTTTGGTTCAAAAAATTCACCTTCAAATTCAATATAATGTTTTTTGCTTTTTTGCTTACACCAAGGACAAAGTTTTCTAACCAAACGCTGTGCTATAACAAGACTCAAAGCTGATGCTATCAAGTAACTTTTTGCTTGCATATCCAAAAGCCTATCAATGGTACTAAGAGCATCATTAGTATGCAAGGTGCTTAAAAGCAAATGACCTGTTAAAGAAGCTTTAAGTGCAATATCTAAACTTTCTTCATCGCGAATTTCTCCTATCATGATAATATCAGGATCTTGCCTTAAAATTGCTCTTAAAACACTATTAAACTCGACTCCAACTTTTGAATTGAGCAAAATTTGCTGCACTAAAGGAATTTTATACTCTATAGGATCTTCTGCGGAGATAATCTTTTTTTCAATACTTTTCAACTCATTTAAACACGCGTATAAAGTTGTGCTTTTACCACTACCTGTAGGGCCGGTTAATAAAATCATTCCATTGGGACGATGTAAAATCTTTTTTAAAATTTCTAAATTTTTATTTCCAAGATTTAGTTTATACAAATCCAAAATTTCTTTATCATGTTTTAAAATTCTTATAACAACACTTTCGCCATAAATCAAAGGCAAACATGAAACACGAAAATCATATCTTTCATTTTCAAAATCTAATTCAAAACTTCCATCTTGCGTTTTTCTTGATTCAGCTAAATTCAAACAAGCTAAAAATTTGACATGAAAAACCAAAGCTTCATAAATATCCTTCTCAAAAATAGCAAATTCACGCAAAATTCCATCAACCCTAAATCTAATCAAAGCGTCATCATTCCTTGCTTCTATATGAATATCACTCGCATGAAAAGATAAAATTTCATGTAATAAAAAATCAAAAATTTGACTGATGCAACTTTGATCATCTCTTTTTTGATTTTCTTGCCATTCAAGTCTAAGCTTAATGCTTAATCTTTTAATCTCCTCTTGAATGCGAATTTGATTTAAAATTTTAGCTATCTTTAATTCATCGGCAATTGCAGTGTCGATTTTTTCACAAATCATAAAAGTCCTAACTTGCTCTAAAAGCTCTAAAGAACAAGGTTTGGATCTAATAATCATAAAGCCGTCATTGTTTTTAATAAGCAGAAATTTAAATTTTAAAAGTAAAGAAAAAGGTATACCTTCATAAATAAAATCATTATCTTCATCTAAATCAACAAAATGTAAATTACAAAAATTTGCTAATTTTTTAAAAAAATCCCAAGAAGTGATATTAAATTTAGTGCAAATTTCATCAAGACTTATTTCATTATCAATATAAGCTTGAAAAATTTTATCCATTCTACTTTCCATCTAATTCCATTAAACCATAATAATTTATATAAGCATCTAAAGCACTTTGAGCTTCTTTTTCTTCACCTAAAGCTCTTTTAGCCTGAGCAAAAATCAGCCAAGAATCTTGTTTTTGCTTGTCAAGTTCATTGGCTTTTAAAGCCCAAAATATTGTCTTTTGATAAGCTTTAATATCAAAATACTTCTTAGCTAAATTTAAAGCCTTTTCATAGCTTGGATTTTGATAAAAAGATTTTTTTAAATCAGAAATATTTAAAATTTTAGAATCAATTTCTATCTTACTAATATGTGTATTTTCCTGCACCGCTTTAACTTCTTCTAGTTCTTTATATAACTTTTCCCTAGAAATCTTATTTTTTTCTTGTAAAATTTGCGCTTGAAGAATCTTTTGCTCTAAATGCTTTTTATGTTCAATAGCTTGCAAATAAATATTTTTTTGCTTATTATATTTTTGCATTAGCATAAAAAAACAAAATGCTATCACTAAGATTAAAACAATTAAAAATAAATATTTTAAATATTTTTTAAGTAAAAAATATTTATACCTAAGCTCAAGCTCTTTAATTCTTTCTTGCATACCTTACCTTAATAAGCCATTCTCTAAAGCACTAAGCTTTAAAATATACTCTTGACTTTTGTTTTTATCAAAAAAACTATTTATCTCATAAAAACTTTTTAAAGTTTTATCAATATATCTTAAATTTCCTTGAGAAATTTTTTGTAAAAACTTAAGACATTTATTTGAAAAATTCATTCCGAATTTCAATTTAATATAATCATCAAGCTCTAAAAGACTAATATTTTTCAATTCAAAACAAGCACTTAAACGACTTTTAAAATGCTCTTTTTTAAGTATATTTAACTTTTTATGAGAACTTAAAACAAAACTTATAGAATCACTATAAATCCTAATGCTTTCTAGCATTGCATAATCATACATTCCTACTTCATCAAGAATGATTAAACTCTGACCTTGTGAAATCAAAAACTCAATTTTTTCTTTTAAGAAACTCTGATCTTTAAAATTTTCATTAATAAAATCAACATTATATTTTTTTGCCAATCTTTGCAACAATACACTTTTACCGCTACCACTTTTTCCCCATAAAAAAATAAAAGCTTTTTGGCTTTCTAAAATTTGATTGATTTGATGAAAAATTTCTTCTCTAAATGGAATAATTTTACTCATAATGCTTAAATCCTAGATCTTTAAGACTTGGAGCGTTTACACTATCTACTATACTTGGAGTGATAATAAAAACAATTTCGGTTGCTTTAGAATTTAAAACTTCTCCTTTAAACAAAGAACCTAGGATTGGAATTTTTGATAGAAAATTGATAGAATTTTTCTCATTAGATTTATCGTGAGAAATCAATCCACCTAAAATTAAAGTTTGATTATTCTCTACTTGCACAACACTAGAAAGCTTTTTTTGTATGGTATCAGGAGCAATAGTTCTTGGTTCTTTTTGTCGTTTATTATCTTCTGGATACTTAAAATCACTTAAGCTTGGATTAATCCTAAGCATTATTTTTCCATCATCAGAAATTTCAGGCAAGATATTGAGTAAAATGCCTACAAAAATAGAATAATTATTATAACTTTCACTAACAGTAGTCCCATTTTCAGTGCCTTTGGAACTTTCTTTAACTTGATAATTTATAGTATCGCCTACAGAAATAATGGCTTGTTGGTTATTTAAAGCCATAAGCTTTGGATTAGAAAGCACGCTAGTTTTTCCATTTTGAGAAAGAAAGTTAATAATAGAATCAAAATTTAAATTCGCCCTTAAACCCAAGTTCTTAACAAAACCTTGCCCATTTTGAAACTGAATAAAAGAATTTTCATTATTTACTTGCGAATTTAAACCTATATTAAAATTTTGCCAATTAATCCCACTAGAATGGCTTTCATTTAAACTCACAGCAAGTATGCTAACATCGATAATAACTTGTTTTTTAAGACGATTTTCTAGTTTTTGCAAATAATTTTTCACACTTTTTAACTGAGAATTTGTTCCAGTTACTATAATAAGACCTGCATTGGGATTTATAATGGGAGTTTTAGCCTCATAATCTTCATGAGAATTTTTTAATAATACAATAATCTCTTTTTCTATATTTTGCCAAAAATCAAATTTTTCCATACTTTTAATCATATTGTCTTCTGCGTCATCAAAACTACCGCTATATTCACTTTGCCTTGGTTTAGCGTCTACAGACGCTTTAGTTATGCTTTGTCCTTCTCTGATAGAAGTGATATAACTTATCTTAAAAATCTTCGTATTAATGCCTGAAATTCTTAAAATTTTACCATCAAAATCATAGCTAAGATCATGCTCTTTGATAAAAAAATTAAAAATTTCGTCTAAACTCATTTGATGAATATTGACAGAGTTTTGCAACGTTTCTAATTTTTCTTTGGCAATTTTATCTTTAACAATAATACTAAAAGAACAATATTTTGCAAGCTCATCAAGACTTTCTTGTATGCTTAATTTTTCATTAATACTGATATCAAAAAGACGCTTTTGACAATCTAAAGCATAAAGATAATGGCAAAAAAGAATGTTAATTAATATTAATCTTATCATTTTTATTTATTTGGATTGCAATTTCTAAATTATCATATTGGAATTTAATCTCTTTAGTATTTATTTCATGTATTATAGCATCATCAATCATATCACCTTTTTTATACCATCGATCATAAATTTTTACTTTATCAAGCATAATTGCAGTAATTTTAATATGTCTTAATTTTTCAAAAGTAGGATTCACAAATGGGTTTTGAAGAGTATTAAAATTTATGCGATTTTCTTTATCTATAAGTTTAAAATACTCTTCAAAATTATCTTGTGCAAACAAAGTGCTAAAACACAATGTAGCACTAAAAATATATTTTATCAGCTTTCAACCTCATTGCTATAATCAGCCATAGCGATACGCTTAAGCTGTCTATAGCGACGTTGAGCGTCTTTTTTATTGCGTTCAAAAAGCTCAGCAGCATGTTCAGGATTTGCTTTTTTAAGTGAATTATAACGCACTTCATTCATTAAAAATTGCTCATATAAATCCCAATCAGGTTCTTTTCCTGTTAGAGTTAAAGGATTTTTTCCTTGCTCTTCTAAACGAGGATCAAAGGTATAAAGTGGCCAATAACCACATTTTGTAGCAAGCTCACCTTGCTCTCCTGAGTAACCCAGCCCACCTTTAATACCATGAGCTATACAAGGAGAATAACAAATCACCAAAGATGGTCCATCATAGGCCTCAGCTGCAGTGATAGCCTTGATAAGATGGCTATAATTAGCAGTTGAATTTACTTGTGCTACAAAAATATAACCATAAGTCATAGCAATTTGACCCAAGTCTTTTTTCTGTATAGGTTTGCCTGCTGCTGCAAACTGTGCTACAGCTCCTGTTCTAGAAGATTTTGAACTTTGACCGCCTGTATTAGAATAAACTTCTGTATCAAGCACTAAAATATTTACATTTTCTCCACTTGCTAAAACATGATCAAGTCCGCCATAGCCTATATCATAAGCCCAACCATCACCACCAAAAATCCAGTGAGATTTTTTACTTAAATACTGTTTAAGCTCCAATATATCTTGCACCGCTTTAATATTTTTATTTTGCTCTAAAATAGGGATCATTTTATCTTTAATTTCCACAGACATAGCACCATTGTCTTTATTTGCAATCCAATCTTTAAAAAGGGCTGATAAAGCATTTGGAACTTCTTGCATACTTTCATTCATGATATGTTCAATGCGGTGTCTTGTGTTTTCAGTTGCAATTTTCATACCCAAACCAAACTCAGCATTGTCTTCAAAAAGTGAATTTCCCCAAGCAGGACCGTGTCCATTTTTCACACTTTTTCTATAAGGAGTTGATGGAGCTGAACCCCCATAAATAGAACTACAACCTGTCGCATTAGCCACAATCATTCTTTCACCGAACAATCTTGTAATTAAAGTAATATAAGGAGTTTCCCCACATCCAGGACATGCCCCATGAAATTCAAATAAAGGTTGGGCAAATTGTGCTCCTTTTGTGGTTTCTTTATTTAAAATATCATCTTTATAAGTAATTTCTTTAAATAAATAATCCGCATTTTCTTGCTCACCAAAATCCATCTCTTCTTGAAGTGGTACCATAACCAAAGATTTTTCTTTAGTAGGACACTCATGAACACAAAGCTCACAGCCTGTACAATCAAGTGGAGAAACTTGGATTTTAAAGCTTAATTTTTCTCCTTTGGTTCCTTTAGCTTCTAAAGCATGATCTTTTACTCCACGAGGTGCATTTGCCATTTCTTCATCATTAATCAAAAATGGTCTGATAACAGCATGTGGACAAACTGAAGCACATTGATTACATTGAATACAATTTGCCTCTATCCATCTTGGTACCATAACCCCAACACCGCGTTTTTCGTATTCGGTTGTGCCGTGTTCAAAACTTCCATCTTCATAACCTAAAAAGGCTGAAACAGGTAAATCATCACCCTTAGCTGCGTTCATAGGTTTTACGATTTTTTCAACAAATTCAGTGCCTTTATAGGCATTGGTTTGTTCTTTTTCTTTAAGCTCTAAATTTTTCCAATTTGGATCCACTTCAACTTTTACAAGTCCATCAGCACCCACATCAATAGCCTTGTAATTCATTTCTACAATAGCATCGCCTTTTTTACTATAAGATTTATACGCAAGCTCTTTCATGTATTTTTGTGCGTCTTCATAAGGAATGATTTTTGCAAGTTTGAAAAAAGCTGATTGCATAATGGTATTTGTACGATTTCCCAAACCTATATCACGAGCTAGTTTGGTTGCATTGATGATATAAAAATTTACTTCTTTTTCAGCTAAAGTTTTCTTTACTGCATCTGGAAGTTGTCTTATGGTTTCTTCAGCATTCCAAATACTATTTAAAAGGAAAGTTCCTCCTTTGCGAATTCCTACTAAAACATCATAAATTTCCAAATAAGCCGCTACTGAACAAGCGATAAAATGCGGAGTTGAAACAAGATAAGTTGAACGGATAGGTTTTTTAGAAAATCTTAAATGGCTTCTTGTATAACCCCCTGATTTTTTAGAATCATAAGCAAAATAAGCTTGAGCGTAAAAATCCGTTTTATCTCCGATGATTTTAATCGAGTTTTTATTTGCACCCACAGTTCCATCAGCACCAAGTCCGTAAAATAAACATTCGATCGTACTTTCATCTCCAAGTGAAATTTTCTCTCCAGTACTCAGTGAAGTATGAGTTACATCATCAACTATACCTACAGTAAAGCCATCTTTTGGATTATCAAGTTTAAGATTTTCAAATACTGCTATCATTTGAGCAGGATCAACATCCTTTGAAGAAAGTCCGTATCTTCCACCTACTATAACAGGAGCATTTTCTCTTCCATAGAAAGCTGATTTTACATCAAGATAAAGTGGCTCCCCAAGACTTCCTGGTTCTTTGGTTCTATCTAAAACTGCGATTTTTTTCACTGATTTTGGCATAACATCAAAGAAATATTTTAAACTAAATGGGCGATAAAGATAAACTTTTAAAATCCCTACTTTTTCACCCTTAGCATTAAGATAGTCCACTACCTCTTCAAGTGCTTGAGTTACAGAACCCATAGCAACAATCACACGCTCTGGTTCTTTGTGTCCATAATAAGTAAATGGTTTATATTCTCTACCTGTGATTTTTGAAATTTCTTGCATATATTCATTAACAACATCAGGTAAAGCATCATAAAAACGATTGCTTACTTCTCTAGTTTGAAAATAAATATCATCATTTTGTGCTGTTCCGCGTGTTTTTGGATTTTCTGGATTTAAAGCATTATTTCTAAATTCAAGCAAAGCTTCTCTATCCAATAATCTATCAAAATGCGCATAATCCATCACTTCAACTTTTTGAATTTCATGGCTTGTTCTAAAACCATCAAAAAAATGTAAAAATGGCACTCTTCCCTTAATCGCAGCTAAATGTGCTACACCAGCTAAGTCCATGGTTTCTTGCACAGAATGCGAACAAAGCATAGCAAAACCAATTTGTCTTGCTGCATAAATATCTTGATGATCACCAAAGATAGACAAAGCTTGAGCAGCCAAAGAACGCGCTGCTACGTGGATTACACAGGGGAGTAATTGACCTGCTATTTTATACATATTTGGAATTTTAAGGAGTAATCCTTGAGAAGCTGTATAAGTTGTAGTCAAAGCCCCAGCCTGTAAAGATCCATGCACACTACCTGCAGCTCCTGCTTCACTTTGCATTTCTACGATTTTTACAGGAACTCCAAAAAGATTTTTTTTGCCTGCAGCTGCCCACATATCGGTGTAATCAGCCATAGGAGAACTAGGTGTAATAGGATAAATTCCAGCAACTTCAGTAAAAGCATACGCAGCGTATGCAGCAGCCTCATTTCCGTCCATAGTTTTCATAATTTTACCCATTGAGACCTTCCTTTATATTGATAATTTTTATAATTTTTTAGCTATCAATTTACTATAAATTCTCTTAAAAGGCGTTTAACGAAAACTTGAAATTAGTTTAATCTAGCTATATAATTAACAGCCTCATATGCATTTAAAAATACCATAGAATAGGCTTTTAATTCATTTTCATTGCCATAGCCACAAGCTAAGGCCAAAGGAGTGATATTAGCAGAAATTGCAGCTTGAATATCTAGTATTGTATCGCCTATCATATAGGCATTTTCTTGAGTTTTATTGAGTCTTTTTAAGGCTAAAATTATAGGTTCGGAACTTGGCTTTGGATTTGTGACATCTTCAAGAGTAATTAAAGTTTTAAAGAATTTTTTAACTCCCAAATAATCAAGTAAAATCGGAGTAAATTTACCTCCTTTTGTTGTAACTATACCAAGATCTGCAATTTCGCTTCCAAGTTCTAATGCTTCTTTTGCTTTAGGCAAAAGAGTAGTTTGTTCTAAATAAATTTGTGCATAAATTTCACGATAAGCTAATACAAATTCTTTACTTAAATTTACTTTATCTGGATAAAGCATTCTAAACATTTGCTCTAAAGGATAACCTATGAGATTTTTGATTTCTTCATTATTTTTAGAAGTTAATCCAAGGGCTTTAAAAGCTCCTTGGAAAGAATTTAAAATAGCATCAGTAGAATCAATTAAAGTACCATCTAAATCAAATAAAATAGTTTTATTCATTATCTTAAAATAAATTTAGCATCCACTCTTCTATTATCCGCTCTACCTTCTTTAGTGTCATTGCTTGAGCGAGGATTATCTTGACCATAACCTACTGTTTTGATGCGACTTTTTTCTACGCCATATTTTTCAAGTTCATTAGCAACACTTTTAGCACGTCTTTCTGAAAGCTTTTGATTATAAGCTCTTGAACCGATATTATCTGTATGTCCTTCAAGAATAGTATCATATCTTTCATTTTCATCTAAAACTTTTGCAATTTCTTTGATTTTTTCTTGAAAAGTTGGATTTATGGTAGTTTTATCAAAACCAAAATGACCTTCCAAAGAAATAGTTTTTTCGCAACCATTTTCATCTAACAAAGCACCTTCTCTTGGTTCTACAGGACATTTTACTTGTGGAGCTGGACGAGTATCAGCAACTTCTTCTACAGCTTTTTCCTTTTTGCCACCAAAACCAAAACTAATACCTAAAGTTGAAACCCAATTATGGTTTGCATGATTAAAATTAATTTGATCTCTAGTTTCAAGTCTTAAAGCCAAAGAATCACTAAGACGGAATTTTACACCCGCGCCATAATGTCCAAATCCACCGCTTTTATTATCATAAGCAGCATTTGAAAAATCCTCATATCCTCCACCTGCTAAACCATAGAAATAAAATTTCTCACCTACATCAATACCTTTAATAGCACTCAAATAAGTTCTTGTAATATCTGTAGTTTTATTTGTATTTGTATATTTAACATCAGAATAATGCTCTAACCCAAATTCTAATTGATCAAGCCAAAAATCGTCAAAATGATAACCAAGTCTAACACCTGGTGCATAGCGATTATCCATATCTAAATTACCTTCAAAGTAATTATAGTTTAAAGTTGGAGTGATTTCAAATTTTACATTGTTATCAGCACCGAATAAAACACTTGCCAAACCTAAACATAAGAATATTTTTTTCATAGAAAAAACCTTTCATTGTGTTATAAAATAAAAATTTAAATTTTTGCAATTATATCATAAATGATAAAAAAAAGGATGAGTTTTATAAAAAATTGTAGAAAGGTGGGAAAATCCCACCAAAAATATTAACGTTTAGAGAATTGTGGGCTTCTTCTTGCTTTGCGGCGTCCATATTTTTTACGCTCAACAGTTCTACTATCTCTAGTAAGAAGTCCTTTAGGTTTTAATAAGGCTCTAAAATCAGCATCCATAGCTGCTAAAGCTCTTGAAATTCCATGTCTTAAAGCTTCAGCTTGAGCACTATAGCCCCCGCCTAAAGTGGTTGCTTTAATATCCATTGAAGTTTCTTGTTTAGTCACAAGTAAAGGTTGAACCACTTTAAGCTTAATCGCCTCGTGTCCACCAAGCCAAGTGTTTAAATCAACACCATTAACACTAATTTTACCACTACCTGGTTTTACCCATACCTTTGCGATAGCAGTTTTTCTCTTACCTGTTGCGTATGTTGTTGCCATGATTATTTTCCTTCTTTAGCAATTTGCGCAGTGTGTGGGTGCTCACTACCCGCATAGATTTTTAATTTTTTAAGCATAGCTCTGCCCAAATTTGTTTTAGGAAGCATACCTCTAACTGCTAATTTATATAATTTTGCAGGATTTTTTTCAAGTAAATCACCAAATTTTTCGCTTTTTACACTTCCAAAATATCCTGAATGTCTATGATAAAGCTTATCTTCTGCTTTATTAGCACCTGTAAATACAGCTTTTGAAGCATTGATGATAATTACATAATCACCACAATCAACATTTGGAGTAAAGCAAGGTTTGTTTTTACCTCTCAAAATTGTTGCTACTTCAGTTAAAAGACGACCAAAGCGTTTGCCTTCTGCGTCTAAAACAATCCATTCTCGTTTTACTTCGTTTGGCTTTGTTATCTTTGTCATAATTTTTACCTTTGCCAAAAATTTAAAATGTGATTGTATAAAAAATAATATTAATTTTTACTTAATTTAAGTAAAAATAAAGTTTATATTTCCAAAATTTGAATTTCGTTTTCCAAACAATAAACTATAAAAGCACGCACTTTATCTTTTTTCAAAATTTCACTAATGGCGATCTTATAAGTTCTTACCTGCTCTTTATGTTTATCTTGCATAGCAAGACCTGTTTTATAATCAATTATGAAAGCTTCTTCATCTTTTAAGGCAAGCAAGTCTAATTGTTTAATTTCTCCATTAAAACTCAAAGCTTGTTCTTTTAAAAGCTTTCCATTACCAATCAAATTTTGAAATTGAGTATTTTTAAGTAAAATTTCAATTCTTTTAAAAAGCTTTTCAAAATCACTCTCATCCAAAAAATGTCTAAATTTGCTCTTGCATCTTTGAGTAAGCATGTGAAAATTTTCACCCTTAGGGAGTTTTAAATTTTGCATAAAAAAGTGAAAAGCATTTCCAAAATATAATTCTTTACTATCAAGTCTTTCTTCGCTTTGAACTTCTTGTGGGCTAATTTTTTCAAATTTTTGTAAAGCTTGAATACTTTCTTTTTTAACACTTAAAATTTGTTCTTTGCTTTCTAAAAAACCTCTCTCTTGAGAGTGTATATTTAAAAATCCCCCCTTAAAATAACTTGGATAATTTCCATTTACACTTTCTTCATTTCTTTTTACGATGATCAAACTTTCCTTAGCTCTTGTAAAAGCCACATAAAGTTTATTGATATCATCTTCATAATTCGCTCTTGTAATATTTTCTTTAAAAAGGGTGTAAATAGGCTCTTTAGTAAGCTCTCGAATTTTATCTTTAATATGGAGTTGCCAACCTTGATTGATATCATATTCAAGCATGATATCTTCATTGTTTGAATTGTTTTTAGATAAACTATCAAGCAAAATCACATGATCAAATTCCAAACCCTTAGATTTATGCACACTCATAATACTAATACCCATATTTTGTTCGCTTACTATTTTCAAAGTACAAGGCTCAAATAAAAGCTTTAAAAAATTCTCCTTAGTTTTAGCATATTCGATAAATTGTATTAAAGCGATATCATTTAAATCAAGTTTTAATTCCTTTATTAAAAAAAGTACATTTTCCATAGCATTTTTTGAAAAATCAAAGGTGATTTTTCTCGGCTCAAAACCTAAAAGTTCTTTTAAAAATACTAAGTAAAACTCATCACCAAAAATACAATATTTAGCATATTCTAAAACAAGCCTTACGCTTGCTTTATTTTCAAGCAAAACATTACTTTGAGTAAATGCAGGAATATTTTGCTCTCTTAAAAAATCCAAAACCATATCTGCATCGCTATTTTTCCAACACAAAATACAAATATCATCATAAGAAATATTTTTAGATCTTAAAAAATTAATTTGCTCAAATAAAGTTTCTAAAGTCTTTTCCTTGATTTCTTGGGCTTGGTTTTTAACCTTTTGTTCTTTAGATTCCACAATACGCACAAAACCGCCTTTTTTACTTTCTAAGGCAAATTGCTCTTTATAATCTTTGATTTTTTCTTTAAAAGTTTCATTAACAAAATCAACCAAAAGCTCTTTAGAACGATAATTAGTATTTAAACTATCACTTTTAATTTGACTAAATTCTTGTTTTAACAAATCAAATAATTCTTTTTTTCCTTTACGAAAGCGATAAATACTTTGTTTTTTATCTCCTACATAAAAAAAAGTGCGATTTTTCTTAACCCCTTCTCCTGAAACAAGCTCAGCGATCAAAGGGCGTAAAATTTGATATTGGATCACACTCGTATCTTGAAATTCATCAATAAGCAAATGCGAAATAAAGCCATCTAAACGAAAATAAATCATATCCTTAAAGTCACTGGTTATTAACTCATAAACTTTTTTACTCACATCTTGGAAATTTAAGGTATTTTTATCTTTATGAAATATATTTTTAGCTTCACTATAATGATTTAAAAGATTCATTAAATTAGCAATTTTATAATTTTCAAGCTCTATAGCATAAGTATTTAAAGCATTTATAAGCTCCATTCTTTTTGCGCTAAAATACAAGTTAGTGCTTTCTAAATCTTGTAAATATTTTGTACTTTCAAATTTTGTCATAAAACTTGATTGCATAAACACGGATAAATCTAAAACTTCGCTTTTAAAATTGTCACACAAGTTTTTATAATTTTTTACATGAGTAAGACCCAAACAATAACTTCTTAACTCACTATAAGCTTTATTGATATAAGCTTTAGATGGATTTGGAATTTTAGGACGATTTTGAAAATAAGCATTCTCATAAAATTTTTCAAGCTCGTTAAAAAAATTTTCTTTCTCATCAACTAAATTAATATAATAAGCCAAATCTTTTAATTCATCTTTTTTAAGAAGTTTTAAAAAAATCTCTCTTACATCAAGCTTCTCTTCACTCATTGTAAAATCACTACTTAAGCCCAAATTTAAAGCAAAAACACGCAAAATTTTTCCGAAAAAAGCATCAAAAGTACTGATTTTTAACTCTGTTCTTAAAAATTCTTCTTTTTTAGCATCTCTTAAAGAAATAAGCTCTTCTTTATCTTTACCTAAAAGCTTGCAAAGTTCATTACATTCACTGGTTTTATTTTCTTTTTCTAAATTTAAAAAAGTCTCAATAATTCTTTTTTGCATTTCATTAGCAGCTTTTTTGGTAAAAGTCAAAGCTAAAATTTCATTAATCCTAGCTCCTTTTAAAATAAGTGCTACAAAACGCACACTCAAAGCAAAGGTTTTTCCACTTCCCGCACTCGCTTCTAATGCCAAAAAAGACTCAAATTGACTCATTTTAATTCCTTTTTATAAATGAGTTTATAAGGACAGTACTCATCTTGTTCATTTTCAAACTCTATTTCTTCCTTGCTCATAAGAACTAAGTCTTTAAGTCTTTCTTTCAGCTCATCTAAACTTTTAGCTTTTTGGTGCAATATTTGCATACTATTTAAATCATAAAAACCCACGTTTGCATTTTCATCATATAAAGCTTGGTAAAAAGCAAGTTGATAAGAATTACTTGGTACTTTTCCACTTTTATAATCAATGATCAAATTACCTTCTTTTGAACTATCGATACGATCTATAGTGCCCTTAAGTTTTATACTATCTGTTCCGAGCTTTAAAATATTGTTTAACTCAAGCTCTGTATGTGCGACATAAAAGCCTTTTGAAAAATGCTCTTTTTCATTTTTAGCAAATTGTATAAATTTTAATTTAAATACTTCAAGATCAAGTTCGCTAATATTGTATTTTTGATATTCTTTATCCAATAAATTTGCAAAAACTTTTATATCAAAATCATTATTTGCATAATTTTTATAATAAATTTCAAGCATTTTATGGATGAAATTTCCTTGATTTTTCGCTTTGCTTTCCTCGCTTAAAACCCTAGGTTCTGCTAAATTTAAAATATAACGATAATAATAAGTTCTTTTTTGATTTTCCAATAAATTAAAACGACTAAAAGAAAGCGCAAACTCGAAAGGATTATGCTTTAAAATAGGAGCTTTTATAGGAGTTAGATTAGGTTTTATGCCTTCATAGTCTAATTTTAAAGCATTAAGATAAGCTTTTTGATGGATATGAGTTTCATAAAAAAAGTCAAAATCAAGTTCATCTAAAAAACGTGATTTGCTCTTTTCTTCATTTTCCACAAAGCAAATACTTACTTCTAAAGCATTTTTCATCAAGCTTTCATAATAAAATCTTTGTAAATTTTCTCTTCTATCATAGCTAATCAATCCTGCTTTTTTACGCACTTCATTGTTTAAAAAAAGTTCATTAACACTTCTTTTAGGAATAAATTCTTCATTAAAATCAACCAAAATTACCCCATCAAAACAAAGCCCACGACTTTCTAAAAGTCCCATTACCGTAACCTTACCTCCGCCTACATCACTAAGGGAAAGTTGTGAAATTTGCATGAAAAAAAGATGGATCAACTCTTTAAGAGTTAAAGACTGATTTTTCAATAAATCTTTAATAAAATAAAGTTCTTTTCGTATCAAATAAACAAGCTCTTGCTTTTCATTTTCTAAAAATAAAGCAAGTAATTTTTCAAAATATTCAAAATCACATTTCTCATCAAAATACTTTTTAAACTCTATAAAATCAAGCTTTAAAGAATGTAAAAGCGTATTGTGATAATCAAAAATCATCTGCGTATCTTCAAAATAATCCTCTTGATTTTTATAAACAAAAGAAGCACTACTAGCACTTTCATAAAGTGCTTGAAATTTTTGATAAAACAAACTTTCTTTAATACTAATCCCACTTGCAAAATTGAGCATATTGTCTTTATCAAAAAGCCTTAAAAACTCACAAAAACTTTCATCTGGAGTTATAACTACAATATTTTCAGGCTTTAAACCTTTGCGTACAAAATGTGAAATTTCATCCGTAACAAAGGTGCATTGTAAAGCCCTTAATTCAAAAGATTTGAGTTTAATTTTTGAATTTTTTGTTTTAAAAATTTCTTCTTTTAAAATCTCTTGTTTTGAAAGATTGATTTCATAATGAGTGTTTATTTTTAAATCAAATGTTTTTAAAAAATCAAGTTTTAAAAGATATTCAAGATTAAATTTACTTGTTTTAAAACTTAAAACCACTTCTTTAATCTGAGAAATTTCACTTAATAAATTTTCTTCAAATTTACTCAAAAAACCTTGCAAATCATAAACTATAGCTTCATACTCATCTAAAAAATCTTTATTAAGAGTGTAATTTTTAGGCAAAGAAAGATCATCATAAAAAGAATTCTTTTCAAGCAAAGCAAGATAATTCTTATATACCTCATCTAAAATTTCCAAATGTTCATTATAGGTAGCATAATAATCATTGTTTTTAAGATCTTCTATGCTTTTTTTTTCTAAACTAAGTTCTTTAAAAAAAGAAAAAAGATATTCGTTATTTTTCAAAAAAGCAAAAAATTCTACCGAAATTCCTAGTTTTTTTTCTAAATCCTTACTTTTTAGACAAGCTTCTTGCATTAAAAGCAAGCTTTCATAAGAACTTGCCTTATGAAAATTGCTCAAACAAACTTTATCTAAAAATTCACCTATATGAATAGCACTATCTAATAAGGCATTTTGCTGTTTTTTTTGATTATAATACTCTCTAATTTGTCTTGAAGAACTAAAAATTCTTAATTTCATTGAGCATTTAATTCGTAGCTAAAAAAACCCACTGTTTCTTGATTTGCATAAAACTTTAGCTTAAGCTCCCATCTACCTTTATCTAGTTTAGGTAAAGCGATACTTAAAATTCCATTTTTAACTTGTCCTTCTAACTTTTGATCAAAATTTTTAGTGAATGGTCTTGTAAGAAGAGCTTGAACTTTTAAATCATCAGAATTTATATTTTGTAATGCAGAAATTTTAAAATTTGCAACATAGGAATTTTGATCCACTTCATAACTAGGAATTTTTCTTTTACCTATAAAAGTGATTTTATCATTTTGAAAATTTACTTTAAAAAATTTATCAAAATTTACTTGTTGTTTTTGTATTTGATTGTAATTATTTTCAACATTTTGATAAGAGTCAAAATAAAAATCATCCTCATACACAGGATGGTGACTTGCTATAAAAATCGTTACAATACAAGCAATAATTATAGCCAAAAGCGAAAGCAAAATACCATAAGGCCAAAAACTTTTTTTAGTTTCTAACATTTTTTTTCCTCTTTATTCTTCTTTGTGCATAGTATAACAATGCAAAGCAAATAAATCCATAGATAAGTATTCTTAAGATATTGATAGTATCACGATTTGCATTGCCTATAGAATGTTCTAATTGTAATCCCAAGGATTTTGCCACACGATCTACAATATCTGCATAACCATTAAGTATAGCAGCATTATAAATATCACCTTTATTTGTAGCTAATATCGGCAAAATAGATCCTGTTCCAGGATAAGGACTAAGTACAGCTTCTTTATCAATCAAAGCTAAAGCACCTTTTGAGCCCACTATATCAACTTTGTGAGAATTTTTTGACAAAAGAAGCAATATATAAGATTGAGGAAGTTCTTTTTGTTTATTTAATAAAGTTTCAATTTCAGTTTTATCACCAACCATAACACCGATAAAAATATTACTTTTTTGGTAAAGCTCTTTTCCTATAAGATTAATCTCATTACTTACTTTTTGACTTAAAATATTTTCATTAAAAAGTACAGCATCAAGAGCAAAAACCCTAGAAGGCAATAAAACAAAGAAGAAGATGGCTAAAAAAAAGCCATCTTGTAATATTTTTTTCATCCTATATGAAGATGATTTACAGTTAAAACCGACCAAGCGGTGATTGCAGCAGCAACAACTAAACCAATAACAATTAAATATTCCAAAGCCTTACTCATTGTGCTTCCTTTATACTTCTATGATCTTGTTCTTTTGAACCAAACATCTTTACACTTTGTACATCTTTAAGACTATATGGCTTTTGCATCACTTCTTGCTGAGCTTTAAGACCCCAAATAGTTAAGACTACTAAGATAGCAAGTAACAAAACCGTAGCAATTAACATACCTGTAACACCTGAAAGAGAAAACACGCATCTATTATTATTTTCCATCATTCACCCCTTGAAAGAGAAATTACATACTCGCCAACAGCTTCTTTTTGAATATCATTAAGTGTTGGAAAACTCGGCATTGTTCCTATAAAACCAGCCTTACCACTATGTAAAACATCTACTACAAAAGCTGCAGAACCGTATTTTGTAAGATCTGGGAACATTCCATCTTGACCTTTTCCATCTTCTCCATGGCATGCTGCACAAGTTGCATAAGCTTCTTTACCTTTTGCTACTAAATTTTCATTTGCAGTTTTCTTAATAGCTGAAAGATCTTTTGCTACATAAGCAGCAATAGCAGGGATATCTTCTTCTGCCACACCCAAATCAGCAGCACCAAGCATTTCTCCACCTGGAAAATTCATACCTTTTGAACCATGTTTAATTACATTGATTATACCTTCTTCGCTACCCCAAATATTTAAATTTTGAGCTTTACCATTGATACCATCGCCTGTAATTCCATGACAAGCTGAACACTGAACTAAAAAGATATTTTGACCCATTGCTATTTTATCTTCAGGAGATAAATTTTTAAATTTTTCTTCGAATTTTGTATTATGAGTTGCTACTTCTTCATTGTATTGACCTATACTTGAAAAAGAATTTAAAGGATATCCCCATAGAAAATACCAAATAGCCCAAACAATAGTCAGGAAAAATACCACAGCCCAACCAGTAGGAACAGCATTTTTATACTCTCCTATTCCATCCCAACTATGTTCACTAAGCTCTGACTCGCCTTTTTTTTCTTTCATTTGCTTAAACATTCTACCCACAATAACTAGTGTGATTAAAATGATAAGAATAGCTCCAATTAAAGATAAGAGATTAACATTATCTTCTAAATTTAACCATTGCATTAAGCACTCCTTTTACTTTCTAATACACTATCATCAATATCATCTTTTAAGGCAAGGTTTGCATAATTTTCATAATTTCTCTCACCTTTTTTTTCTGTTCTATATAAATGATACCAATACGCATATAATACTATTGACAAAAACATCACGAGTGCAAAAAAACCATAACCTTGGAAAATCTCCCACTCATGTTTTTGAACTGTTGCTAAATCAAATGTGATTAAATTTTTAATCACATCAAAAACTATTGATAAATGTTCCATCATCTTACTTTAAGCTATTTAAATAAGCGATCAAAGCAACTATTTCTTTGATTTCACCTTTAGCAAAAGCATCTTTTACTTCTTGATTTTTCATTTGATCAACTATAGCCTGAGCTTCAGCTTTTACTTCAGCTTGTGCATCCTCCCAAGAACCAAGTTTTGTTCCATTTTCTGTATCATAAGGAACATTGAAAACTTTTTTCACAGTTAAAGCCTCAGCATAAGCAGTTTCAATATCTGCATTGTTTTTAAACATATGCTTATATGAAGGCATAATAGAATCTGGAACAACAGAAGTAGGATCCCACATATGATTTTCATGCCAATCAGCTGTTCTATAATTTCCTACACGAGCAAGATCAGGTCCTGTTCTTTTTGAGCCCCAAAGAAAAGGTCTATCATAAGCAAATTCACCACTTACAGAATACATACCATAACGATCTGTTTCTGATTTAAATGGACGAATAAGCTGTGAATGACAAGCATTACAACTATCTTTAATATATACTGCACGCCCTGCAAGTTGTAAAACCGTATAAGGTTTTTTACCTTCAATTGGTCTTGCATTTTCTGCAAAATTTGGTAAAACTTCAACTATGCCTGCATAAGCAATCACTACAAAAACAGCTACAGCAAAAAAGAATGGATTTTTTTCTAACCAACTAAACATATTTTCTCCTTTTTATGCTGCCATAGGCGAAGCGCTTTTTGGTTCTTTATCAAGCACTCTTCCACAAGCAATTGTTTTGTAAATATTATAAGTAAACATAAAGAAACCGATAAGATACAACAATCCACCAATCGCTCTAATCCAATAATAAGGAACAATAGCCACAACAGTATCAATAAAGCTATAAAGCAAGTTACCATACTCATCTGTCGCTCTCCACATCATACCTTGAGTAATACCCGCAATCCACATTGAAGCAAAATAAAGAACTATACCTGTGGTTTGGATCCAAAATTGAGCTTCCATTAAAGATTTGCTATAAAGCTCTCTTTTGAAAACTCTAGGAGTCATATGATAAAGCGCAGCCATAGTCATAAATCCTACCCAACCTAATGTTCCATCATGAACATGTCCTGGAATCCAATCTGTAAAGTGTGCTAAAGCATTAACAGATTTAATTGAAAGAATTGGCCCTTCAAGTGTTGAGAACATATAGAAAGTTGATGCCAAAATCATAAATTTAATCAACGGACTCTCGCGAAGCTGACTCCACTCACCTTTCATAGTAAGCAAGATATTAATCGCTGAACCCCAAGAAGGTAAAATCAATACTACAGAGAAAACCGAACCCATAGTTTGCATCCAATCAGGTACAGTTGAATAAATCAAATGGTGACCACCTGCCCAAAGATAAACAAACATTAAGCCCCAAAATGCAAATAAAGAGAGTTTATAAGAGAAAATCGGCTGACCACTTTCTTTTGGTAAGAAGTAATAAATTTGAGCAATAATACCCACAGTAAATACAAATGCCACAGCATTATGTCCATACCACCATTGTACTAAAGCATCATTTGTTCCTGCATACATTGATACACTATGCCACCATTTACCCATTCCAGTAACAAAATAAGTTGGTACTTCCATGTTGTTAAAAAGATAAAGCATAGCTATACCTAAAAATGTAGCTATATAATACCATAGAGAAATATAAAGGGTTTTTTCACGGCGAATTCCAATAAGTCCAAAAATACTTACACCCCATAAAACCCAAACAAGAACAACAAGAATATCTAAAGGCCACTCAAGCTCTGCATATTCTTTAGATGTAGTCACACCCATAAACAAAGATATAACAGCTAAAACCATAGTAAGCATATAAAGCCAAAAATGAAGCTTACCAACAGCCATTAAAAATCTTGACTCAGCCATACTCACTTTAAGAACACGCTGACCTATATAATACCAAGTTGCCCAAATCCCTGAAAGCATAAAACCAAAAATCACACCTGAAGTATGAAGTGGTCTAAGTCTTGAAAAAGTGGCATATTCTCCTGCTAAATAATTTAAATTAGGATATGCCATTTGAAAAGCTATAAGAGTTCCTATAGCCATACCAACAATGCCGAACAATATGGTCGCAAACATAAAATATCTTGCAACCGTATAGTCGTAATTTAATACATTACCTGGATGCATCGACTTTCTCCTTAAAATTTTTGATAACAAGAGAATATTATAGAATATTAATTATACATTTTTTCTTAAAAATGATAATTTTGTTAATCATTTGTTATGCTTTATATTTTAAGGCAAAATCAGTCTTATTTATTGATATTTATCTTATAACCTAAACTTGGCACATTTTTTATAAAATCTTCACCCACTTTATCTCTTACTCTTTTTATAAATGTTCGAACAGCAGTATCGCTCACATGCTCACCTATCCAAACATTTTTCTTAATATCTTCATGCAAAACCAAAACCCCAGGTTGTTTTAAAAGCAAAGAAATAAAAGCCAATTCTTTTTTAGTTAAAACAATCTCTTTACCATTATGAATCAAAGTTCGTTTAGTTTTGTTAAATTGATATTCTTCGGAAATTTTTACAAGCATATTTGCTTCAATTTTTTCACCTACTAAACAATCTAAGACTTTGAATAATTCTTCTATATCAACAGGTTTAATTAAATATTTATCTATACCGATATCAATGGAACGCAAAAGTCTCTCTTTCTCTGAATACGCACTAAGAACAACAATTGGGACATCATCTGAAATTTCTTTAATCTCTCTTGCCATATCCAGTCCATCCATAATAGGCATAGCAATATCTGTGATAACTAAATCCGGTTTAAATTTTTTAAATTTTTTAAGCCCTTCATCTCCATTTTGAGCTCCGATTACTTTACTAAAGCGTTCGCTTAATACATTAATCAATGATTCTCTAGTCTTAATTTCATCTTCAACTACTAATATTATCAATTCTTTACATTCTTGTGACATTTTTACTCTACCCTCTCTTTTAGCTTTAAAAATACTTCAAAACAAGCCCCATCTTTTCCATTCTTAACTTTTATTTTTCCTTGGAAACTTTCGATAATTTGTCTACTTATATAAAGTCCTACTCCTATACCCTGACTAGGATGTTTTGTTGTAAAATAAGGTTGAAAAATTTTATCTAAGTTTTCTTTATCAATCCCACCAGCATTATCTTTTATTGTAATTTTCAGATAATTTTTTCCAAATTTTGAAAAAGTTATTGTTATGATTTTTCTTTTTTTGTTTTTAAATGCTTCTATTGAATTTAAAATCAAGTTAAGAAAAACTCTTATTAAACCATTCTCATATGCCAAAACTTCATAATCACTTTTCGAAACAATATTGATATTTACATGATTTTTTTCTATAGTTTCAAAAGCAATTTCTAAGGCTTTATTTAAAGTCTCTTTTATAAATACACACTGTTCTACCCCCTTATTAAACAAAGTTCTAAACACATCAATTGTTTCTGACATATTTTTAATCATATCTTTTGATTGTGAATAAATCTCAGCAAATCCTTTTTCATCTTTAAGATTTTGTTTCATTTGAAACATAGCAATACCAAGCTCATTTAACGGTTGCCTCCATTGATGAGCTATATCACTAATCATTTGCTCTAATGAAGATTTCAAAATCTCTTCATAGACTATTTTAATATCTTTTTCATTTTTTTCCAAGGCAATTTGCATTTTTTTCTCAAATTTTTTACCTAACTGTATAAATTCCTGTTGGTGATTTTTAACTGTATTTTCAAGATTAATACTTAATTCTCTTAATTTAGCGTGATTTAGAGCAAGCTCTTCATTAAGCTTAAAAGAATTACTAACATCATGAGAGAATGCTACTATTTCTATTAATTCATTATTTTTATCTAATATGGGGATTAATAAAGTTTCAAGATAGAAAGTTTTGCCTAATTTATCAATATTTTTAAAAATAACTTGATAAGGTTTTTTATATGAAAGTTTTTTTAAAAGTTCTTCAATATAACATTCCTCAACATCTGGATGTTTAAATATTGAATGTTTTTTTCCTATAAGCTCTTTTTTACTATATCCACTTATTTGACAAAGCTTATCACTGACAAAAATTAAATTTCCTTGAACATCAGCTCTTGAAAAAATCGTATTTTTTTCAAGAGCTTTAAAAAACTGATCTTTAAAAAAATCTTTCATTGAAAAGCCTTAAAACCTATATAGGCAAGATTTATACCGTAACAAACAATAACGCCATACGATAAATAATTAAACAAATTTTTCAAAAAATCACTAAAAAACTGTGAAATTTTAGAAAAAAATAACATCGCAGGTAAAGTTGATATTCCAAAAATCATCATTACCAAAATACCTTCAAAAATATTTTGCTTACTCATTGCATTGGCTATAAAAAAATACACCAATCCACAAGGAACAAAACCATTTGAAAATCCTAAAAATATGGCTGATTTTAATCCTTTAAAATTTTTAGATTTTTTAATAATTTTCTTTACAAAACTATCAAAAAAAACATTATTTTCAATAAAAGATAACATATTGCCTCTAAAAATAAGAGCAAAACCCAAAATCATCATAAATATACCAAGAATAAAAAATGACAAACTTTGAACCTTAGCATTGATTGCTAAGATATTCCCAAAAGTTCCAAAAATTATCCCTAAAGCAATATAAGCAAAAATTCTAAACAAATGATAAATAAAAGTTAATAAAAATAAATTATTGCTTTTTGAATTCAAATTTATAAAAAGTAAATTAAAACCACCACACATAGAATAGCAGTGTCCAAAACTAGATAAAAAAGCAACGCTGATAATAGCTAAAAAATCTATACTCACATCAAATTCATAAATTCTTTAAAAATATACTTGCTTTCATGAGGACCTGAAGAACTTTCTGGGTGATGTTGCACTGAAATAATAGGATAGTCTTTATATCTTACTCCTTCAACATTGTCGCCAAATAAATTTCTATGAGTGATATGAGCCACTTGAGCTAATTCTTCTGGAACATTATAATTATGATTTTGTGCGGTAATTTCTACCGTTTTTGTATCAAGATTGATCACAGGATGATTTGCTCCATGTTGTCCAAATTTCATTTTATAAGTTTCATATCCAAAAGCATTACTTAAAAGCTGGTGACCTAAGCAAATTCCAAGCATGGGAATTTTAGCTTCTGCAAGTTTTTTAATCTCTGCAATCTCTTGTTTTAAAATCCTTGGCTCACCTGGACCATTAGAAAGAAATACGCCTTGGATTTCACCTTTTTTATACAGAGTAATCAACTCATCTGCTTTAACATTATATGGATAAACTTCTACTTCAAAACCTACTTCTACAAGTTCATTTAGGATATTTGTTTTAACACCATAATCTATAACAGCAACTTTTTTCTCACTTCTTTTAGCATCATTAAATTTTTGAAAACTAGCGTTCCAAACACCTTGTTTATGAGAATAATTTTTCTTAGTGCTAACTTCTTTTACAAAATTTACTTCATCAATTTTTGCTGATTTTTCTAAGGCGATTTTTAAATCTTCTTTATTTGAAATTTCAGTTGAAATTACAGCTCTTAAATTGCCATTATTTCTTATCATTTTTACTAGATATCTCGTATCAAGTTCATAAATTCCTATTTTTCCATGTTTTTCAAGATAATCTTGCAGACTTTCTTTAGCGCGAAAATTTGAAAAACTAGAACTTAATTCACGCATTAAAACACCACTTGCAAAAATTTCCTTACTTTCATTATCATTTTCATTGGTTCCCACTATACCAATTTCTGGCATGGAAAATACGATAAATTGCCCTGCATAAGAAGGATCTGAAATAATTTCTTGATACCCTGTTAAAGAAGTGTTAAACACAAGCTCTCCAAAAAAAGTACCGCTCTTTCCAAAAGCCTTAGCACTTAAAAAAATATCATTTTCTAAATAAATATAAGTCTTCATTAAAACATACCTTTTTTTCTAAGCTCTTCTTGATAGAGTTTTTCAAAGATAAGATCGTATTCTTCGCTACCTGGAATAGGTTTTGTTTTATAATTGCTAATTTTCTCATAAACCTCATCTTCAAGTTTTTCATAAATTTTAAGATAAGACTCTATACTTGAAAAGATTAAATTTTTAACTCTATTTTCACTCACTATAAAATTAATATAATCATTCTCTACAAGTTCTTCTAAAATTTGATGCGCTAGATGATTATGTCTATCTTCAGAATCTAAAATCACATTAAATTCAGGAGCTAACTTTTTCTTCACAAGCCAAAACATATTTTTACGATCTACTTGCATAAGCTCCATTTCATCTTCTTGTTGCTCTAAAAGCTCTTTTACTCTTTCATCTAATTTTCTTTCATTTAAAATATCTTTCTCTAAAACTTCTATTATACATACCTTAAGCTTTTCTAATTGATCTTTAATTTCTACAAAAGAAGAATTAGCTATATCTAACATCATTTTATTTGCGATATAAGGAATATGTGGTAATTTTATACGCATCTTGAAAACCTTTTATTTAATAATGTTTGAAATAATAGCTTATTTTTGGTAAAAGAATGTTAAAAATGAAAAATTTTCATTCTTTTAATCACCTAATTACTAGCATTATTATCTAAATTTTTCAAAAGTAAAGTAAGCTCGCTAGCTTTTTTTGGATCCATTTTAGATAAAACACCTGAAATTTTACGCGATTCCAAAGAAAGCATTATTTTACTTGCATCCTCTGCATCCATTTGACTTAAAACATCTGCAATGGCTGCATCTTTCATTTGGGAATAAATTTCTTTAACCCTACCTTGAGTTTTATCATTGATTGAATTTAAAATCTTTTGTTGTTCTTCTACAAGCCTTGCGTTTTCAAGCTTTAATTCTTCAATTTTTGCCAAAGTTGCATTAACCTCAGCCTCTTTTTTTTCTAAATTTTCAAGCCTTTCTTTTTGCAAAGCTTCAAAAGAGGCTTTATAAGCTTCTAAAGATTGTCTTGCTTCATCAAATTCTCTAGTTTGCAATTCAATTTGAGCTTTTCTAGCTTCAAAATACTGCTCACAATCTTGTTCAGCTCCAAAAACTACACTTGAAATAAAAACTAACAATATAAATTTTTTAATCATCTTTTTCCCCTTTGAAAAAACGACTGATTGCAATTTCATCTAAAAATTTTTCTTCAGCCTTCGCAAGTTCTTTTTGTTTTTGTTTAATTTCTTCAGTTTCCAAAGCCTTCATTTTTTCATAATCTAAATGCGCTTTTTGATATAAAAACTGATAATGGTTCATTTCTTTTTTAGAAAGTTCTACTTTCTCCTTAGCTCTTGCCAAAACCTCGCGTCCTACTTGCGCCATACTTAAATTTGATCTTAACTCTGCTATAGATCCTGATTTTGGCAATACGCCTAAACTTTCACACTCTTGGCGTGAAAGTTCATAAGCTTTTTCATGTTCAAGCTGTCTTTGTTTGGCTTGATTAAGATTTGATTCTGCTTTATCAAGTTGTTGTTTTCTTACTTTTACAACAGAATTATATTTACTTTTCATAAGATGATAGTATCATCTCTTTCAGGGCTAGTGGAAATATACTTTACTTTAACCCCTGCAAGCTCTTCAAGTCTTGCTATATATTTTTTAGCATTTTCTGGCAATAAATCATAATCTTTTATACCAAAAACTTTATCCCAACCATCCATTTCTTCATAAATAGGTTGAACATTTTCTAAATCACTTGGTATATAGTCGATTTCCATACCCTTATATTCATAAGCACGACAAATTTTTATCTTTTCAAAACCATCTAAAACATCAAGCTTCATCAAAGATAAAGCATCAAGACCATTAAGCCTTGCTGTATATCTTACAGCAACCGCATCAAACCATCCACAGCGTCTTTTACGTCCCGTGCTTACACCAATTTCTTTTCCAATTTGCGCAATTTTTTCTCCATCTTCGCCCTTATCCTCAGTAGGAAAAGCTCCATTTCCCACACGCGTTGCATAAGCTTTTACAATACCTATAATATTTCCCGCTTCTTTAGGATTTAACCCAAGTCCTGTTAAAGCGCCTGCTGAAATAGTACTTGAACTTGTAACATAAGGATAAGTTCCATGATCAATATCAAGCATAGAGCCCTGAGCTCCTTCTAAAAGTACTCTTTTATCTTCATCTAAAGCCTTCCAAAGCATTCTTGTAGTATCTGTAATATAAGGAGTTAAAATTTCATTAAAGCGTTTTAAATCAGCAAGCAATTCTTCAGCACTTGGAATTTCAATTTCAAGCATTTCAAAAAAAGTTTTATTAGCTTCAAAATCTTTCATCAAAGCCTCACAAAGTCTTTGTGGTTCTAAAAGCTCACCAACTCTATGTCCTGTACGATTAATCTTATCTGCATAAGAAGGTCCTATACCCTTACCTGTTGTTCCTATGGCATTTTTGCCTTTGAGTTTTTCTTTTGCAATGTCTATTAAAGAATGATGTTTTAAATTTAAATGAGCTCTATCACTGATATATAATCTACCTTTTAAATTTTCAAATTGAGCCATTTCAGCAATCAATACTTCAGGAGAAACCACAACTCCATTTCCGATAATATTAATACATCTTGGATGCAAAACTCCACTTGGCATAAGATGAAGCGCATATCTTACACCATTTACCCAAATCGTATGTCCTGCATTGTGTCCACCTGCACTTCTGCAAACAAAATCATAATTTTCACATAATTTATCAACTACCTTACCTTTTCCTTCATCGCCCCATTGAATGCCGACAATAATATCTGCTTTGCTCATAAAAATTTCCTTGATTTTACTTAATATTGGCGAGAAGATGAGAGAATCGAACTCCCCAAAGAATAGTCAACTATCCTTTCATCTGATTTGAAGTCAGTGGCGATCACCAGATACGCTAATCTTCCAAAGTGATAATTATAGCGATTTTTAATGAAAAACAAAATAAATTTATCAATATTCTTTTTGACTTCATGTTAAATTTAAGCTATAATCTCACTCTTTTTTAGCATCAAGTTTTGATGATTACATTTTTAGGATCTTTCTTTGAATTCTTTTAAACAAAAATATTTAATCAATTTTTGGGGCAATTCCCGTTCTATGATTGCACTTGGAATTTTAAGTGCAGTGTATTTTGGGATTTTTGGTGGCGTTTGGGCTGTTACTGGAGAAATGACGCGTTGGGGTGGTGAATTTTTAGAACTTTTAGGTATGAATTTAGATGGGTATTCTTATTACCAAAAGCAAAATTTAAATGGAACCCCTTTAACAAGAACTGATGGTATTATGCTCATAGGTATGTTTATAGGTTGTTTAGTAGCCGCACTTTTAGCTAACAAAGTCAAATTTCGTCTACCTGCTAGCAATATAAGAATTTTTCAAGCAATAGTAGGTGGAATTCTTTCAGGATATGGAGCAAGACTTGCATTTGGATGCAATTTAGCTAATTTTTTTACAGGTTTACCTTATTTTTCTTTACACACTTGGCTTTTTACTGTTTTTATGGTTTTAGGAATTTATCTCGGAGTGAAAATTTGCAACACTTCCTTTTTTAAACCTAAAGCTAAATTAGAACGTGTAAATAAAGAAAACTTGCCGCTAAACAAGCAAAGTTTGCGTACAAAATTATATTTTAACTTAGGCATATTACTTTTCATAGCCTTTTTAGTTTGGGTGTTTTATCTTGTTTTTACAAACGGCAATATCAGCACACAAAACAAACAAAGTCTTCTAGCTTTAGCGCTGATTTTTGGTTTTGTTTTTGGCTTTATTATTTCTAGAGGGCAAATTTGTTTTACTTCTTGCTTTAGAGATTTATTTTTATTTGGTAGAGATAATGCTATAAAAGGCGCATTAATTGGCATGATTATCGCTTCTTTAATCGCTTTTGCTTTTATCTTGCAAGGTCATACTAGCAAACTCATAGAACTTTCTCCTGCTGTAGCTGTGGGAGCATTTTTGTTTGGTTTTGGCATAGTTTTTGCCGGAGGTTGCGAGTGTGGTTGGACTTATCGTGCCTTTGAAGGACAAAGTCATTTTATGATAGTAGGAATTGCAAATATAATAGGAACTATGATTTTAGCTTTAAGTTATGACTTTTTACCAAAAGCTTTTAAAGAAGGTATAAAAATCAATCTTTTAACTGAATTTGGCAATTTAAATGGATTTTTTATCAACCTTATTTTATTTATCTTGATGTTTGCTTTTGTAGTATTTTACAAAAAACACTTCTTTAAAAATCAACTTAAAGGATAAACAGTGAAAATTACTTATAGTTTAAATTTACAAGGTGAAGCTTGTCCTTATCCTGCTATAGCAACACTTGATGTCTTACCCAAGCTTCAAAGCGGAGAAATTTTGGAAGTGCTTTGTGATTGCCCACAAAGTATCAATTCCATACCTCAAGATGCAAAAAACCGTGGTTTTAAAGTGCTTGAAATCGATCAAAGTGGACCCACGCTAAGATTTTTAATACAAAAGCCTTAAAAAAGGCTTTTGTTCTCAAAGCTCTTTTAACATCTTTTCATAAGCTGCTTTAGTTCCAGATCTTACATTTGTAAACAAACTTGCAATAATAATTACCACAGAAGCTGCTAAAAACCCTGGAACTATTTCATAAAGACCTGAATTTGCAAAATTCTTCCAAAGCACCACAGTAGCAGCTCCTGTTATCATACCTAAAATCGCTCCTACTCTTGTCATCCTACTCCAAAATAAAGAAAAAAGCATTACAGAACCAAAAGAAGCTCCAAATCCGGCCCATGCATAAGAAACTATACTCAAAACACTTGAGTTTTTATCAGTAGAAATCAAAAACGCTATTACAGCTACTAGTAAAACACCTAATTTACCTAAATTTAATACAACATGACTCGGCGCATCTTCTCTAAAAATCTTTTTATAAAAATCTTCCGCTATAGTAGAACTTGAAACCAACAATTGTGAACTTGCCGTACTCATAATAGCCGCTAAAATAGCACTGAGTAAAATACCTGCTATCCAAGGATTAAATAAAAGCTGCGACATCACGATGAAAATCTTTTCAGGATCTTGCAAACTCAACTCAAATTTATGCACATAAGCTATACCCAAAATACCTATCATACAAGCACTTAAAAGACAAACCGCCATCCAAGCAATACCTATAAAAGTGGCCATAGGAATATCTTTAGTAGAACGAATCGACATAAAACGCACTAAAATATGTGGTTGACCAAAATAACCCAAACCCCAAGCAAGTGCAGATATAATACTTATAACTCCTACTCCTTCGCCCATAGATAAAGCTTGTGGTTTTATTTCTTTTACTATATTCATCGCTTCACCAAAGCCACCTAAATGATAAAGCATAACCAAAGGTACAATAATTAAAGCCATCATCATTAAAAGCCCTTGTATCATATCCGTCCAACAAACCGCCTTATATCCGCCTAAAAAAGTATAAGCAACAATAATAATCGTTCCAGTAGTTAAAGCATAATCATATCTGATACCAAAAGTACTTTCAAAAAGTTTTGCTCCACTTACGAGCCCTGATGAAACATAAAAGGTAAAAAATATCAAAATTACCACCGCACATACGATGCGTAGTATATGTTTATCATCATCAAAACGAGTTTCAAAATAATCAGGAATAGTCAAAGAATTTGCAATCACGCTGGTATAAATTCTAAGTCTTTTTGCCACAAAAATCCAATTTAAACTAGCTCCTATAGTAAGTCCAATTGCAATATAAGAATCTATAAAGCCACTTACATATAAAGCTCCTGGTAATCCCATTAAAAGCCAACCACTCATATCAGAAGCCCCTGCGCTAAGCGCAGATATCACAGGCCCCATAGTACGCCCACCTAGAAAATAATCCTCTGAATTTTTATTTTGCTTATAAAAATAAAAACCTATATAAAGCATCAATAAGGCATAAACTACAAACATCACTGCTATTGGGGTATTAATTTGAACTACTTCCATCAATCTCTCCTTGATCATTAAGATATTGCTCTAATGCCTAAATTTCCATAGCGATGAAAAGATATACTTAAAGCTTTTTCATTAAAATAATTTAAAAGTTCAAAACGACCATTTAACAATGGCTTTTCTCTTATGATGATTTTAGCAAGCTTTGCAGCCTCTTTATAAATCTCATCATTTACATCTGGCTTTGCCAAATAACGCACTCTTTCATATTCTTTAATACTCTTGATAAAATTTTCTTTATTTTCTTTTAAAAATAATACTTTTGCTCCTATACTTTGAACAATTTGCTCTATCATACTAATATCTTGTTCATCATAACTGATACTTAGATCAATATTTGCAATATTTGCACCTAAAACCACCCCTAAAACATCTTTTAAGCTTTCATTTCCACAAAGTCTTAAAACCATATTCTTTATTTTAGTATAAGAAAAAAGATTATCTTCTCCACGTATATTGACATAATCTTTTGAAACACTAAACTCATTTTTATAATGATAAGCATAAGATTGAGACATTTTAATTAAATCGTTCGTAAAATCTTGTGCTTCTTTTAAATCTATTTGTGCTAATTTTTTTGAAAATTTATCTTCAATTAAATGATCATCAAAATCTTCTTGCTTAATCTCTAAAAATTGAGTGATATAATTATAAATTCCCACTTTTCTACCCAAACCTATGGCAGATTTTTTAACCCCTCCAAAAGGTTGACGCAGAACTATAGCCCCTGTGGTTGGTTTATTGATATAAATATTTCCTGCTTCTATATGAGTGTGAAAATACTCCCATTCTCTTTCATCTAAGCTTTCAAAACCTGCAGTTAAACCATAACCTGTAGAATTTACTATATCAATAGCTTCTTTTAAGTCTTTAGCTTTCATTACACTTAAAATCGGTACAAAAAGTTCATTCATATGAGTAAAATCACCCTTTTTGGTACCGTATTTAATACCTGGAGTCATCAAATAAGGATTACCCTCTAAAAACTTAGGTTTTAATGCCCATTCTTCATAAGGTTGTAATTCATCTAAGGCCTTTTGAACTTTAGAACTTGGCTTATCAACTAAAGTACCTAATTTATTTTTAAATTCAAAAGGATTGCCCACTGCCATAGAACTTGCAGCATCTACTAAAGTCTTTTTAAATTCTTCATCATTATAAACTTCTTCCTCTAAGACTAACAAAGAAGTAGCTGAACATTTTTGACCACTATTACTAAAAGCAGAATGAATAATATTTTTAATCGCACTATCACGATCAGCAAATTTAGAAACTATAGTCGCATTCTTTCCGCCAGTTTCAGCACTTAAAAGCAAGGTTGGATTAGCTTTTAACATAGCATAAGCAGTATCCTCTCCTCCTGTAAGAATTGAAAATTTAATCACTTCATCAACAAGTAAATATTTAGAAATATCACTTCCTTTTGAAGGTAAGAAAATCAAAGCGTCTTTTGGAATACCTGCATCCCAAAAACACTTACAAAGCATATAACCTGTTAGAGTTGAAAGTGAAGAAGGTTTGTAAATCACCACATTTCCAGCAGCTAGGGGTGCAGCTATGGTACCCACTGAAATCCCTATAGGAAAATTCCAAGGAGCTATGGTAACCCCTATACCTTTAGGCGTGAATTTAACTTTTGGATTTTGTTTTTTAAGCTCTTCTAAAGAATGTGGGTAAAATTCTATAAAATCAATAGCCTCACTTACTTCAGGATCGATCTCCAAAAAGGTTTTGCCCACTTCTAAAGCTGCCAAACCTATCAAATCCCCTCTTATTTCTCTCATAAGTTTTGCACTTTTAGCTAAAATTTGATAAATTTCATCATGACTTTTTTGTGTAAATTTGGAATTTTTAGCTACTTCTAAAGCTTGTTTGATTTCTTTTTCTCCGGCTAAATAAGCCTTTCCTATCACTCTATCTTCAATCTTATCTTTAACTTCTAAAACATTTAAATTTTCTGCTTTAAAATCAAGCTCACCTATAACAGGATAAACATCATAATCTTTTAAATTTTCATATTTAGCTTTAATTTCTTTAGCCCATGCTCTATTTTGCGCTAAAATAAAATCCGTATCACTTTCGTTGCTAAATTTTTTACTTTCATAAGAACTTATGATATTTGATTCTTTATTTCTATCTTGCTTACGATGAGTGCTATTATCAAGAGTTTTTATACCCTCTAAGGACTTTAAGAAAAGCTCTTTTTGAGCCTTCCAATTTTCATCACCTATTTTAAGATTGAAAAAATAACGCATAAAATTATCTTCACTCGTATTTTCATCAAGGCGTCTTACAAGATAAGCAATGGCATTGTTAAAATGTGCTTCATCGCAAACTGGAGCATAAAGGATTAAATCATGCATTTTGGATAATTCATAAGAACATTGCAAACTCATACCTTCAAGCATTTCAAAAGTAAAAGAATCTAAAGCACCCGCTTCACTTATGCGTGTATAAGCATAAGCAATCTCAAAGATATTATGACTTGCAATTCCTATGTTGATATATTTATAATTATCTCCTTCAAGAATAAAATCAAGCATTTTATTATAATTGCTATCAGTATCTATTTTTTTGTAAAAAGTAGGAAGCTCCCAGCCTTTTTGAGATGCAATGGTTTCTTCACTTTCCATATTAGCACCCTTAACAAAACGGATCTTAATAGGCTTCATACCTTTTAAAACCCTCTCTTTTGAAAAAGCAAAAAGTTTTTTAAGATACTCATAAGAATCAGGAATATAAGCTTGCAAAACAATCCCCGCTTTAATATCAAATTTAGCCACACTTTCTATAAAAGCTGCAACAGTAAGTTCTAAATCTCTAAATTCTTCCATATCAAGATTGATAAATTTAGATACACCTTGTTTTTTCTCTTCTTCTAAGGCTAAAGCATAAAGATAATCTAGTCTTTTTACCACCTCTTCTTTGGAATAATCAAAATCTATAATATTAATTTGTGAAAAAATCGTAGTAATTTTTATGGAAATATAAGTGATATAACTTGATTTTAAAGCCTCTTCATATTTTTGCATACGATATTTACTCTCAGCTTCACCTAAAACCTCTTCGCCGATTAAATTCACATTTAAAGTGATTTTATCTTGCTCTTTTCTTTTTTTAATATGCGGCTCTAAAACACTAGCGTTTGCATCTAGAACCATAGCTTTAGTATCTTCTCTTAAATGTTTGACAAAAAAAGGTACACTTAAATTAGGAGCAAATTTGCCAAAATTTAAAAAACTAAAAAGTAGGAATTTTTCAAAAGTACTAAAAAAATCCGCTATGCCATATTTACTCAAAGTATATTCTATAAGCTCAAAACTTGCATTTTTATCTTTACATCTAAAAGAACGATCTAAAAGTTCTATAAGCATAACTTTATTTTTGGGATTATTAAGAAGTTTTTGCATTTTAGCATGAAATTCTTTTTCAGAATTTGAAATATTGGCTTCTATTTGTCCTTGCAATTCTTCAGCTAAGGCTAAAGCTTTTTGTATCATTTCGTATCTCCTAAGATAAAATAAATTTTAATAAATAATATATAAATAAGATAAAAATAATATTTTAAATCATAGAAAATGTATAAAAAATGATAAAAAAAATTTTAATGGGTATATAAGTAACAAAAATTAAGAAATGATAATATCATTTTCTTGCTTATTTACAACCTTAGCAATAATTTTAGCTTGAATATTTTCATCTTCTAGTTTTTTTAAACATTCTAAGGATTCTTTTTCACTTATAGAAATTAAAAGTCCTCCTGAAGTTTGCGGATCACAAAGTAATAATTTTTCTTCATTTAAATCAGGGATAAGTTCTTTTATAAATTCTAAATTTTTATAAGCTCCAGCAGGAATTAAACCCATATTAAAATACTCTTTTACTCCATCTAAAAAAGGAAGTTCACTTTCAAAAATTTCAAAAGAAATATTTTTATTTAGCATTTCTTTTAAATGTCCTAAAAGTCCAAAACCTGTGACATCACTCATGGCACTTGGATGAAATTTAAGAGCAATTTGACTGGCTTTATAATTTAACTCCATCATACTTTTAAGCATTATATCTAAATGTTTTTGATTTAACATTTGTGCCTTTAAAGCCGTACTTAAAATTCCTGTTCCTAAAGGCTTGGTTAAAATGATACAATCTCCAACTTTAGCCGTATTATTAGCAATAAATTTACTAGGATGTACTTTTCCTGTAACACTAAGTCCAAAAAAAAGCTCAGTGCTTTCTATAGTATGGCCACCCACAACTAAAGCATTGCATTCTTGCACCTTATCATTTGCACCTTCTAAAAGCTCTTTTAAGATATTTACATCATGATTACAAGTATCAAAACCTACTATATTTAAGGCATTAATCACCCCTGCACCCATAGCAAAAACATCGCTTAAAGCATTTGCTGCGGCAATAGCACCAAAATGATAAGCACTATCTACTATAGGAGTGATAAAATCAAGCGTTTGCACCAAAGCTAAATCAGGACTGATTTGATATACGCTTGCATCTTCATTATTTCCGATATCACTAAGTAAAGCAGGAGTTTTTTGCATGAAATTTAAAATTGTTTTAAGACCACCCGGGCTTAATTTCGCTGCTCAACCTGCTGCTTTAACAAAATGGGTTAAATTTTGATTTTTATATTGCAGTGTTTTTCCTTATAGAGTAATGATTTTTGCTTTACCAAAAAGCTCGTTTAAAATTTCATAAGCATTGCCTATATTTCCTATTTTAAGTTCTTTGCTTTTATTGAAAAATTCCAAACAAGCTCCGCAACTTATGATCTCAATACCTAAATTTTCAAGTTCTTTCATAGCTAAATGTGCTTTATGATTTTCATCAACATTGATTAAAACACTTTCATTTACGCAAAGAATTTTACTTGGAGTATGATCTAAATTTTTTAAGGTACTTAAAAATCCTACAAGTAAATTTTGTCCCAATTCACCCTCACCCACTTTGTCGGTTTTTAAAAATAAAACATTATAATCGTGAATATTTACTTCACTAGAATTAAAATTCTTTTTTTGTACTTTGATGCAAAACTCTTGTGCATTTTCATCTACAACAGGGTTTAAATTTAAAGAGTTAAGAAATTTTACAACATTATTTTTTGAAATAATAGAATTTAAAACAATTTCTAAAATTTCATTTTCTTGAAGTTTTTCAAGAGCGTTTTTTGTTTCAACTATAGGCTGAGGACAAGAAAGATTGCGACAATCAATTTTCATTATTTTTCCTTGATATTAGCTTTGAAAAATAATATTATTTTATTACTTGTTTTGTGTTTAAAAATTTTAAATAATATAGAAAAAATTTAAAAGCTCAAAAATGAGCTTTTTTTAAAATCTTTTTTTATTCACATCTTCAAGAATTGCCGCAGCAATTTGATTGACTTCATTTGTTATATTATTGGTAACATTTGCAACTTCGACATTTTCCTTAGTTACAGTTTCAAGTTGTGCTATAGCATCGTTAATCTGTGTGATTCCTGCTGTTTGTTCTTTTACAGATTCTGCTACTTCATTTACGCTTTGAACAAGTATATTAATATTTGCCTCGATTTCAGATAAGGATTTTCCTGTTCTTTCCGCAAGCTGTCTTACCTCATCTGCAACAACTGCAAAACCACGCCCATGTTCTCCAGCACGTGCAGCTTCAATAGCTGCATTTAAAGCAAGAAGATTCGTTTGCTCAGCGATATCTTTAATCACATTGACAATATTTTTTATATCATCAGCTTGCGAAGCAACCTCAACTGTTTTTCCACTTACATTTTGCATAGAAGAATTAATCTCCTCTACAGCTGCAGCCGATTGTTCTAAAGAACTCGCTTGTGCATTAGAGCCATCAGCAAGTTTTTGCATAGAATTTTTTAACTCTTCTGACTGATTGGCTAAATCTTTAGCAAAATTTGAAGAAGCTACAAGCATCTTTTTAATTTCTTTACCTAAAATATTAGTTGTAATCTCAACTTCGCCTTTAGCATCAAATACTTCTGTGCTAAAATCAAGCGCTTTATAACTATCAAAAACTCTATTAATTTCATTCATATTAGAACCAATTTTACTTTGCAAAACATCAAGCATTCTATTAAGAACATTTTTAAGTTCTACTAATTGAGGGTTTATAGGATTTTTAGTAATTCTTGCAGTTAAATTACCTTTTTCGATTTCCCTAGCAGTTTGCACCGATTCATCTACAGCATTTTGATCTTGTTCTAAAGATATTTGAATCTTTTCAATATTTTCATTTATGATTCTGCCCATTGCTCCTAGCTCATCATTGGCACGAATTTCAATAGCCTTAGGTTCAATTTTTTCATGGTTTAAAAAACGGAAAAATGATTCTAAAGAACTAAGAATCACAGGCAATCTAGATGCGACAATTTTTCTTACGCAATAATAAACCACTCCTAAAACAACAAAAATAAAAATAAAAGATGCACCAATAATAATTAATTGTAATTTTTTCAAAGGTTCAAAAACTGAATATTTAGGGGCAGTTACCAAAACCGTCCAAGAACTATCTTGCACTTTAAAACTATTAATCGCAGCATAAGAATCATCACCGTCAAAAGCTATATAGTTAAAAACTCCATTTTTTCCTTCACTCATAGCCTTATAAGTCTCTTGTGCACCTTTATTAGGATTGACATCTTTTAAATTTTTTAAAACCAAATTTTTATTAGGATGAATTGCAACAAGACCATCTGAATTTAAAAGAATTCTTAATTCTCCATTATATTTTTGACTCTTAGGGTCTAAAAGATAAGTAGCAATAGCCGAAAAATCCAAAGTCATACCGATAACACCTACAACTTGATTTTTTCGATCAAAAATAGGCATAGCAACATTTACAGCATCAAAATCTTGACCTTCTAAATTCATCTTAATAGGACGGCCTATATATACTTTATTTTCCCCATATTTTGCTTTTTTTAATATATCTTGCACAACTTGCAGATTAGCTATTTCATCACTAGCTTGTATTGCTTTTATTCCGCCTTTATTATCCTTTTCTTCATCAGCGTAAAGCATGACAAATTTTCCACTTTGAGTATTGAAAAATTTACTCTCTTCTTTAAAGTATTCTGGCGGATCGATAAGATACAAATAAGTAAAATTAGAATAAGCACTATTATCGAAAGTATTGGTTATAATATTTGTTATATTATCTATATCTAAATCTTCTTTAGAGGTTGATCTAAACATTTCTGTTAAAGTACCTGAAATACTTTTATTTAAAGCGATCATTTCCCCAAAAATTCCTTGAGTTTGGGTAGCATATTCTTTCGTGATAGAAGCAAGAATATCTTCTGTATTTTTAGTAATATTTTGACTTACTTGTTTTGTGATTAATGAAATTAAAATAACAAGTCCAATAACAACAACAGTTGCCACAGAAAAAATAAGTTTTAAACCTATATTTAAAGATTTAAACATCTTATAACTCCTAAAAAATAAAAAATTTAGATTCTAATTTTAACATATTTTTAAAAAAATAATATTAATTAATTATAAAAATATTATGTATTAGTATTTTTTGATAGAAGATTTATTTTTTTCCTTTTAAAAATAGTTCTTTAAAGCGTTTATTAGCGTATTCTTCTATATCTTTTTGTAAAATAGAGTAATTTTCCATTAATTCCAAAGCTCTAGGAGTAAGTTTTGTTCCTGATTCTTTAGAGCGTCCTTGCCTTGTGCTAACTAAGATTTCTTGAGAATTTTTTTGTAAGGTTTGTAAATGCATCCAAGCTTTTTTATAATTAATCCCCATAAGTTTAGAAGCATGCAATAAACTACCTGTTTGTCCGATAAGTTCTAAAAGTTCTGTTTTTCCTCGTCCAAAAAGCAAATCTCCATCCGCATTTTCAATCCAAGTTTTTGTTCTTACTATAAATTGCTTACCTTTTTTTTCTTTAAAACAACCAAGTTGACAATACTTTACATCAACCTTATAAGCTTTTAAAGCTGAACGCATACTTTTAAGCCCACAACCTTCTTTAGCAATATCTCTTGCATCTTTACAAAAAATTCTACGCTTTTCATCTAAACTAGGTTCTATTTTTTTAAGCACTTCAATCTTTGCTTTTTCAAAATCTAAATGTCCAAATTGCCCCAACTCGCAATTATCGATTCTCATGTGATTTTCATCGGCTAATTGTCCGATTTTTTCTATATTTACATTAAATTTCTTTGCAATTTTAAAAGCCGTACCACAATCTAATTTTTCATTACTATTTAACAATTCTCTCATATATGAGATGATTTCTTTTTCTTGATTTTTATCCATGAATTCTAAATTCTCCACTATAAATATTAATCTTATTTTCTCTAGCAAAACCACAAAGCGTTAAATCAAATTTTCTTGCTATCATAACTCCTAAACAAGTAGGAGCCGTGCGTGAAACAAGCACTGGAATTTTATGCATAACTGCTTTAGCTACCATTTCAGAACTTAGCCTTCCACTAACCATTAAAAAACATTGACTTAAATCAACCCCAGCTAAACGTGCTTTTCCTAAAGCTTTATCTATGGTATTATGCTGAGCTATATCTTCACCTATAAAAAAAGTTTTCTCATCTACAAAAAGCTTAGCCGTATGTACACAGCCTGTTTTCTCATAAAGTTCGCATTGAGTATAAAAAGTACTCATTTGTTTTAAAATTTCATCTTTGCTAAATTTTGCATCAGAACTAATTTTACTCGCTTCAATAGCTTCTGGATCGATATTGGCAGTATGTGCTCTACCGCAACCACTTATAACTACACCTTCAGCATTAAGCTTTGCTAAATTTTCTTTATCAATCTTTGCTTTAATATGCACACTCATACCATCATCTTTTGTTTCTATGCTCTCAATATCACTTACTTTCGCAATGATATTTTCACTCATTAAATATCCTATTGCTAATGCCTGTTCATCTACAGGAGTTGCCATTAAAGCACCTACTCTTTCATCATTAATAAAAATTTCAAGCTTAATTTCACGCACTAAAGTATCATCACATGTAAAAGAATTATTACCTTTATATTTTAAAATTTGAGTTGTAAATAACGGATCCATACCTTATCCTTTAAATATCTTTAAATAATATTATATCAAAAAAACATAAATAACAAATTTATATATGGAAAAATAGATTTTAGATTCAACTTGTAAAATAAAATTCGTTCTATTTATTTCAAAAAAGCTTAAAACTACCGCTATGCAATAACATAGCGGTTAAAGATTAAATTTTTACATTAGGATCATAAGAAAAACTAGGTTCAATTTGCTTTTTATTGCTTAATTCTTTATACCAATAAGAATGTAAAATATAAACCTCTTCTTCTTCTTTATAACCACTAATCATAGAATGGATACTGCCTTTGATTGCAAATACTGCCATATAAATATGCACGCCAAAAAACACTGCACACACTATGCCTAAGAAATTATGCACTATAGCTGAAATTCTTAAAAGTTCAATTTGAGTTAAACCAAAAAGACCTTGAATTGCCGTGGAATTAAAATCAAGAAAATACATAAATCCGCCTGTAATTATCATCAAAAATCCACCAAATACAGCTATATAATACCAAGATTTTTGACCAAAATTAAACTTACCTGCAGGTACAGGACGTTTTACTTTGCTTAAATAACCACCTACTATCATCATCCATCTGATATCATAACTTGCAGGAAGCATTCTTTTAATCCACCATAAAAACATAGGGATTATAGAGATGATAAATAAAACCGTTGCAAAAGCATGTAAATTTTTACAAACCCTTACAAAAAGTCCGCCTCCAAAAGTCGCCCCAAACATCATCACAAAACCAGTTGGCACTAAAATCACCCAAGAAATTGCCGCGATAAAATGAAAAAGTCTTTCAAATAATGTAAAAGCATAAATTTTCTTTCCATCGTGTGAAAATTGCTTAGGTCCTATAACCATATAATGCAAAGCAAATGCAGATAATACCGCAATAACAGCGATTAAAGCTATAGTAGCTATATATTCACCTTGCAAAGTTGTCCAAAGTTTGCCAAAAGTATCATAATTTGGGATATTTGTAATACGATGAAAATCCCAAATTTGAGTATCTTGTCCCATTCTCTCGCTACCATAAGCAAATAAACTTACCACGCTTAACAAAAGCGTTACAAATACTTTTCTCATAAGCGTTCCTTTCCTGTGTAAGCAATCTTCCATTCCAAACTTTCCGAAGGATTTGGAATGCCATAATTTCTATTCATAAGTCTATTATGATAAATCTCTTCTATTTTAGAACTTTCACCTACTAAAAGTGCTTTTGTCGAACACATCGCAGCACATACAGGAACTTTTCCTTCTGCGATACGATTTTGACCATAAAGTTCTCTTTCTTTTTCTGAATTCGTTGCTTCAGGGCCACCTGCACACATAGTACATTTATCCATAATTCCTTTATTTCCAAAAACACTATCTTTTGGAAATTGTGGTGCACCAAAAGGACAAGCATAAAGACAATATCCACAACCTATGCAAATTTCTTTATCATGCAAAACAATACCATCAGCACGGATGTAAAAACAATCCACAGGACAAACGATAGAACAAGGAGCATCATCACAATGCATACAAGAAATAGAAGTTGAAACTTCTTTTCCTTGAATTCCTTCATTTAAAGTAATCACACGGCGGCGGCGAATATGAATAGGAAGCTCATGTGCTTCATCACAAGCTACCGCACAACCATTACAATCAATACAACGCTCATTATCACAAAAGAATTTCAAGCGTTCTTTTTCTAAATTTGCAAAATTTACCTTACTCATTTTCCATCCTTACTGATTCTACAAAGCCCACCTTTAGTCTCTGGAATCTGACACATGATATCATAACCATAATTTGTTACCGTATTAGCACTTTCTCCACTTGCATAAGGTTTTGTTCCTTTAGGGAAATTGTGCGTTAAATCCACGCCTTGCATAACTCCTGTAAAATGGAAAGGCAAGAAAATCATATCTTTTGCTACACCTGGATTAACCTTCACTCTTACATGAATTTTAGTACCTTCTGGAGAATGTACCCAAATCATATCTCCTGCTTTAATGTCTTGCTCTTTTGCTAATTCAGGATTGATCTCACAAAACATTTCAGGTGTTAAACGCGTTAGATACATAGATGCTCTATTTTCCATACCTGCACCATTTAAATTCACAAGTCTTGCAGTAACAAGATTAAGCGGGAATTCTTTAGAATAATCCTTAGCTTGTTGCACAGACACAAATTTAGTATCCACGCGGTAAAGCGCTTTTTGATCTTCAAAACTTGGATATTTTTGCACCAAATCGTTTCTTGGAGAATGTAAAGGCTCACGGTGGAGTGGAATTTTATCTTTAAAAGTCCAAACTACAGCTCTAGCTTTAGCATTTCCATAAGGAACTATGCCTTTTTCTATACATTTAGTTGCTATGATATTGCTATCATCATAAGACCAAGTTGATCCCATTTTTTCTTTTTCCTCTGCACTTAAAGTAATGCCTAAAACTTTTTCTATATTATCTTTAGTAATTTGTGGATAACCTGTATCAATAGGTGAATTTAAAGGCGCATTTTTAGCAAGTAAACTCTCTCCTTCATACTCAAGTCCAAAATTGTTTCTAAAGCCCATACCACCTTTTGCGACTTCAATGTCGGTATTATAAAGCACAGGAGAACCTGGATGCTTATCACTCCAACAAGGCCAAGGAAGCCCGTAGTACTCGCCAGCAACTTCGTCTTTTCCTTCTAAAGTTACCTCATCAAATTTATCCCAGTATAAAGTATGCTTTTTAAGCCTTTCAGGACTCCAACCATTAAGCCCTATACTTCTAACCGCTTTTGCAATTTCTCTTGTTGCATTTTCAGGCCAAACAATCTCACCTTTTTCATCGCGTAAAGTCTTAGTAAAGTCTTCATAAAAGCCTAATTTTTTAGCAAGCTCAAATAAAATTTCTTGATCTTCCATGCTTTCATAAAGTGGATCTACAACTTTAAATCTCCATTGTCCGCTACGATTTGTTGCTGTTACACTTCCGCTTGTTTCAAACTGTGTTGCTGCAGGTAAAAGATAAATTCCATCTTTTCTTTCTGCAATAATCCCTGCTTCATTTACAAAAGGATCAGCTAAAACTAAAAGCTCTAAAGCTTCCAAACCTTCTTTAACTTTTACTTGTTGTGCAGTCGAAGTGATACCATTTCCCATAACTACTAAAGCTTTTAAAGGCGTTCCTGCATTATCGATAGCATCATTGCCATCTTTTCCATTTAAAGCCGCTGCCCACCATCTAGCAAGTGAAAGTCCGGTTTTATGCATCCAATCTTTGCTTACAAAATTTCCTAAAAGCCACTCATAATCCACGCCCCAAATTTTGGCATAGTATCTCCAAGTCGCTTCATTTAAAGGATAATAACCTGGTAAATTTTCACTCAAACAAGCCATATCTGAAGCACCTTGAACATTATCGTGTCCGCGTAAGATATTAACTCCACCACCAAATTTACCTATATTTCCAAGTACCATTTGCACAATAGGTGCTAAACGTGTATTTGAAGTTCCTACAGTGTGTTGAGTTAAACCCATAGCCCAAATAAGCGTAGTTGGTTTGTTTTTAGCTACTTCGTGAGTGATTTGCACCAAAAGTTCTTTAGAGATCCCTGTAACATTTTCTACTTCTTCGGCTGTCCATTTTGCTGCTTCTTCACGAATTTTATCAATTCCAAAAACTCTTTCATCAAGATATTTTGTATCTTCTAAGCCTTCATCAAAGATGATTTTTAGCATTCCATACATGAAAGCAATGTCAGTTCCTGGACGAATTCTTGCATAAATATCCGCTTTTGCCGCACTTTTTGTAAATCTAGGATCTACAACGATAAGCTTTGCACCTTTTTCTTTTGCTTTTAAGAAGTGTCTAAAACCCACAGGATGATTTACCGCTGGATTTGCCCCAATGATAATGATACATTTACTTCTTTGAATGTCTCCAAGATGGTTTGTCATAGCGCCATAACCAAATGTATTCGCCACACCGGCGACTGTTGCGCTGTGTCAAATTCTAGCTTGATGATCTACATTGTTTGTTCCAAAAAACGCTGCAAATTTACGCACATAATAAGCTTGTTCATTGCTCATTTTTGCAGAACCTAAAAACATAACACTTTCAGGATTTTCTTTACGATAAGCAGCTAGTTTTTCTCCAATCTCACTTAAAGCTTGCTCATAACTTATGCGTTTCCATTCTCCATTTTCTTTTTTCATAGGATATTTTAAACGCACATGTGAACGCACCATATCGATCATATCAGATCCCTTGCAGCAATGTCCACCTGAACTCACAGGATGATCTTGAGCGATTTCTTGACGCACCCAAACACCATTTTGCACTTCTGCAATAATCCCACAGCCTACAGAACAGGCTGTACAAACTGTTTTTACTTTTTTACTACCTTCATAAGCTTCTTTAAGCTCATCAGCACTCGCTTCTCTTAAAGTTTCACTTCTAGCAAGCAACGGTGTTGCTAGGCTTGAAAGTGCTGCCATTTTAAGAAAAGAACGACGCGTAAGCTTGATATTTTCACCTACACTTGACATTACTCAGCCTTTATATAATAATTTTCCCAATTAGCACTTCTTTGAAAAAGCACTTCTTTTTTCTTACTTTTACCTTTAACCAAATCTTTTCTTTCTTTATCTTTAGCTAGAGCTAAAGTTGTGCTACCAAGCACTCCAGCAGCCCCTAAGGCAAAAGCGGATTTTTTAAGAAATTCCCTGCGATTTTTCACGAGTCCTCCTTTGTTTATTTGCTTCTCTTCTTAAAAATTCCGAACGCGATAGATCATTTTGCACTTTTTTAGAATTTATTTTTGCAGGTTTTTCCACTTCAAAGCAAAGTCTTTCAAATTCCATAAAAGCCGATGCAATACTTGCAATTTCCTTATATAAATTCGCATTTTTATTCATGAAAACATCGCCTAAAAACTCATCAATGCTTTTATTGATCACTTTTTCAAAAAGCTCTTTGGCTAAATCATCTTCATTTTGCCTTAAAAATTCACTCATCAACAATAAACAAAATCCAACACTATCTTCACTTTCTTTAAAAAATTTTTCATTGCGTCTTATTTTACTTTTGACTAAAATTTGACGCACACAAAGTAAAGGATTTGAATTTTCAAAACCTTCTTCTATGTAAGAAAAAGTCGTTGGAATGCTGTTTTTAAGACTTAAAAAAAGCAAATCGTATTCTTTAAAAAATGCTTGTATAGAATTTTCATCATCTAAATGCTTAAGCAAGATATCAAAATTTGATTTTAAATTTTCATCAAATAAACATTCTTGCATTGTCTTTAAATACTCTTGTAATTTTGACAATCTTTCTTCAGAAAATGAAAAAACAAAAAGCTCTCCTAGACATTGATAATAAAGACTTCTAGCTAATCTTAATTTTTCCAAATCCATTAAAGCCCCCATGCATTCAAAATTTTCAAAAATAGCTTTAAATTTTGCTTGAATGAATATTATGCAAAATATACCTAATATTCATTTTAAAGCCGATTTTTAAATCGATTTATCTTAATACTATTTGATTTAAAAATCACTGAATTTCAATAAAATTCCACAAGGATTTAAAATCTTAAAAAATCATACCAAAGTATTGAAAATTAGATATTTGAGTTGATTTTATATTTGAAAAAATAAAATACTTTGCATAAAATTTATATCTTTGATTCTCTTACGAGTAAAATTAATATTTTATGCAAATTATAAATAATACTAATTTCTTAAAGAATAATCCTTATAAGAAAATTCTCTTATCATTTGAAGTTCATTTTTATGGTCTAAAAGCATGAGATTTGGAAGTCTTATACCATTAAAAGTTGTGTTTTTCACAATGGTGTAATGAATTTGATCTAAAAAAACAATTTTATCGCCGATTTTAAGCTTTTTATCAAAGGCGTATTCTCCCATTACATCGCCCGCTAAACAAGTATTTCCGGTTAGTAAATAGGAAAATTCGTTTTCTTTTAAGTCTGAAATTTTTTCATTTTCTCTCGTGGCTAAAATTCTAGCATTTAAAACTTCACTTGTATAAGGCATGATGATAGTATCTGGCATATGTGCTTCGCTTGAAGTATCTAAAATAGCAATTTGTTTTTCATTTTCTATGATATCTACTACACTAGCAACCAAATTTCCTGTTTGCCAACCCACCGCTTCACCTGGTTCAAGATAAACTTGTACACCATATTTATCGCTGAAATTTTTACACAAAGCAATAAGTTTTTCAACATCATAGCCTTTTTTAGTGATGTGATGTCCTCCTCCAAAATTCACCCATTTCATTTGCCCTATCCATTTACCAAATTTCTCTTCAAAGACCTTTAAAACAGCTTCTAAAGCGTCAGCACTTTCTTCACAAAGTGCGTGAAAATGAAGTCCTTCTATAGCATTTAAATCCACATTTTCAAAATCTTTAGCACGAATTCCAAGTCTTGAGTATCTTCCACAAGGATTGTAAAGTTCTTTTGGGGCTAGAGAAAATTCAACATTACAACGAAGACCTAAGGAATTTTTTTGTGTTTTGCTTTGAAATTTATGAAATTGAGCTAAAGAATTAAACACTATATGATGAGATAAACTGGCTATTTCACCTATTTCATCTTCTTTAAAAGCAGGTGAATAAGTATGAATTTCTTTATCCATGTATTCTTTAGCAAATTTTGCTTCCCAAAGTCCGCTACAAGTACAACCTTTTAGGTATTCTCCAACAATTTTCATCGCTCCTGAAAAAGCAAAACCTTTTAAAGCTAAAAGCACTTTAGCACCACTTTTTTCACCAACACTTGCTAAAAGCTCACAGTTTTTTCTTAATTTATCTTCTTCTAAAATATAAGCTGGAGTTTGAATTTTTTCATAAAACATTATTTTTCCTTGATTAAATTGCTAAAATCATAACAAAATTAAACCAAATTTTCAAAATAAATATTTACTAAAACTAAAAAAATAATGACTATAATACAAAAAATCAAGCAAAAGGAAAAACTAATGAATAGAAGAAATTTTTTAAAATTTAATGCACTTACTCTAGCAAGTATGGGTGTAGCCTATGCAAATCCTATGCACGATATGCACTCCATGCATAAAAATCATTCTATAAATCATGACTTAGATACTTCTTTTATCAACTTTGCTCCAAAAAATTTAAAACTTTTAGATCTAAAACAATTCCCCCAAGGAGAAATTTTAAAAGCCTTGCCTTTGCTCAAAAATGAAAGTAAAGAAAAAAATATTTTTCGTGCTACCCTAGAAATCAAAGAAAATCATATAGAGCTTATCAAAGGTAAAAAAACCTTATTTTATACTTACAATGGCCTCGTGCCTGCTCCAAAAATAGAAGTTTTTGAAGGAGATAAACTTGAAATTTTAGTCAAAAACAAACTCAAAGAAGCTACAACTATACATTGGCATGGCGTTCCTGTGCCACCTGATCAAGATGGAAGCCCACATGATCCTATCTTAGCAGGAGAAGAAAGAATATATCGTTTTGAAATTCCTCAAGATAGCGCAGGAACTTACTGGTATCATCCACACCCTCATTATACCACTTCTAAACAAGTTTTTATGGGTTTAGCAGGGGCTTTTGTGATCAAAGCAAAAAAAGATGCTTTAAGTCATTTAAAAGAAAAAGATTTGATGATTAGCGATTTGCGTCTTGATGAAAACGCTCAAATTCCAAACAACAACCTAAATGATTGGCTAAATGGTAGAGAAGGAGAATTTGTACTCATCAATGGACAATTTAAACCTCAAATCAAACTCGCCACAAACGAACGCATACGCATTTATAATGCTACTGCGGCAAGATATTTAAATTTACGCATACAAGGAGCTAAGTTTATACTTGTTGGTACTGATGGTGGACTTATAGAAAAAACTATTTATAAAGAAGAACTTTTCTTAAGTCCTGCTTCTCGCGTAGAAGTTTTAATCGACGCTCCAAAAGATGGGAATTTTAAGCTAGAAAGTGCTTATTATGATAGGGATAAAATGATGGTAAAAGAAGAACCTAATACCCTATTTTTAGCTAATATTAGTCTAAAAAAAGAAAATGTAGAACTTCCAAAAAATTTAAAAATTTTCAAACCTTCAGAAGAACCTAAGGAATTTAAAGAAATAATCATGAGTGAAGATCATATGCAAATGCATGGTATGATGGGAAAAAGTGAAAGCGAATTAAAAATCGCTCTTGCGTCTATGTTTTTAATCAATGGCAAAAGCTATGATTTAAAACGCATTGATTTAAGCTCCAAACTTGGAGTAGTTGAAGACTGGATAGTGATAAACAAATCTCACATGGATCATCCTTTCCATATACATGGCACGCAATTTGAACTCATCTCATCAAAACTCAATGGAAAAGTTCAAAAAGCCGAATTTAGAGCCTTAAGAGATACTATAAATGTGCGTCCTAATGAAGAATTAAGACTTAGAATGAAACAAGATTTTAAAGGACTTAGAATGTATCATTGCCATATTTTAGAACATGAAGATTTAGGAATGATGGGAAATTTAGAAGTAAAGGAATAAAATGGTAAAAGTGGAATTTTTAGGCCCCATAAATAAAGACAATTTAGAGTTTGAGGTAAAAAATTTAAAAGAATTAAAAGAAATTTTGCAAAAAGATGAGAGTTTAAAAGAATGGCTAGAACTTTGTGCCGTATCTTTAAACGATGAAATCATTTTTGATGAAAACACTAAGTTAAAAGATGGTGATAAAATAGCACTTTTACCGCCAGTTTGTGGGGGTTAAATGGAACATTTTACACTCTATCAAGGTTCTTTAGATATTCCTAAAATTTATAGCCAATGGTATGAATTTGCCAAGGATAAAAACTGCGGTGCTTTGCTGACTTTTTGTGGTATTGTGCGTGAAGAAGGAGGCATTGAGGCACTTAGTTTTGATATTTATGAACCGCTTTTAAAAAAATGGTTTGATGAGTGGCAAAAAAGAGTAGATTTTGATGGTATTAGCTTACTTTTTGCTCACTCTATAGGCGATGTGGCGGTTCATGAAAGCTCTTATTTTGCAGGAATTTTAAGCAAACAAAGAAAATTAGGACTTAAACTTCTTAATGAATTTGTTGAAGATTTTAAAGCAAGTGCACCCATTTGGAAGTATGATGTGATAAACAAAGAAAGAATTTATGCCAAAGAAAGATCAACCAAACTTTGCGGTGCAGGACTTTTAAAAGGATAAAAAATGTTAATGTCTTATGAAGAAAGTTTAAAAATTTTACACTCTCATATTAAAACCTATGAAAAGATTGAAAAAATAGCCCTTACAGAGTGTTTAGGACGCATTTTAGCTCAAGACATAAAAGCACCTAAAAATCAGCCCGAATTTCCAACTTCGGCTATGGATGGTTATGCGATCAAATTTGAAGATCAAGATAAGCCTTTAAAAATTTTAGGCCTCACACCTGCGGGCACTATGCCACAATTTAGCGTGCAAAATGGCACTTGTGTAAAAACCTTTACAGGCTCACTCATGAGCGAGGGAAGTGATACTTTAGTCCCTGTTGAAAATGTACGCGTAGAAAATGATACTCTTTTTATAGAAAAAAAAGTTCCCCAAGCTTTTGCCGTGCGTGCGGTAGGAGAAAACTATAAAAAAGATGAAATTTTACTCAAAAAAGGCACAAGGTTAAATTATAGCGAGATAGCTCTTTTAGCTGAACTTGGATTTTTTCACATTGGTGTGTTTATAAAGCCTATTGTAGGGGTTTTAAGTAGCGGAAGTGAGATCAAAGATCTAGGAGAAGCCTTGGAAAATCCTGCTCAAATCCGCTCTTCAAATCATATCGCCATAGCTAATTTAGCTAAAAATCTAAATTGCGATACAAGGGTTTTTCCACTTTTAAAAGATGATGAAAAAGCTACTTTTTCTACCCTTGAAAGTGCTTTGCAAAGTTGTGATATTTTGATTACAACAGGCGGAGTTTCTATGGGAGATTTTGACTTTTTAAAAAAAGCTGTAAAAGAATACGAAATCATCATCGATAAAGCCGACATAAAACCAGGTAGACATATCAAAATAGCCAAGGCTAATGAAAAATTCATCATCGCCTTACCAGGTTTTCCTTACTCGGCTATGGTAATGTTTAATCTTTACGCAAGAGAGATTTTAAACTCTTGGTTACTTCAGCCTAAAGACTATATTTGCAAAGCCTTTTTACAAGGAAGCTACAAGAAAAAAACACCTTATTTGGAATTTGTCGCTTGTAATGTGGAATTTAAAAATGGACGCATTTTAGCCAATCTTGAAGGTAAGAAAGAAGGCTCTAGTGCGATTATAAACAATCTTAACAATAAAGCTGCCCTTATGGTGGTACCAAAAGAATGTGAAATGTTAGAAAATGAAAGTTTAGTGGATATTATCTTTATGCCTTAAAATTATTTAAATAATTTTATTTCGATTTTAATCAACCCTAAATTTCAATAAGTTTCAAATTTGCAACCTCCTTTTAGTGGAGTAATTAGCCCTAGCAGAGTTTCAATCCACTAGGGTTAGTCCCTTTTTAAATTTCTTTATGGTAAAATTCCATTCTCATAAAATATTTAGCCATTATTGTTTTAGTCCCTTTTTAAATTTCTTTATGGTAAAATTGAAATTCATAATATAGAATATGAGGCAAAGTTTTAGTCCCTTTTTAAATTTCTTTATGGTAAAATGTTATAATTATATATATAAGTTATAAACTTGTTTTAGTCCCTTTTTAAATTTCTTTATGGTAAAATAGATATTTACCAGATAATGAAAATTTCGGGGTTTTTTGATGAAAAATAGCAAAAATTATGCTATAATCTCAATAAGAAATTTAAAAAGGGACTAAAATAAAGAGTTTGCGGGACTCTGCGGGGTTACAATCCCCTAAAACCGCTTTTAAAATTCAAATAAATTTTGCTGATGATATTTTTCTTGTTTTTTGTTTAGTTGTATTTCTTCATTATTTGAATTTTTGTATTTAAATTCTCCATGACTATCTATATCAAAAAGCGTTAAATTAGTTTCGTTATTAACTTTTTCATTAAAAACTATGCCACCAAGCAAAAGCTCCATTTTATCAAACTGCTTTTCAGTGATGATTAAAGCCCTTACATTTCCATAAGGTGGCAAAATCTTTTTTACATTTTCAATAGAACTTTTTACAGAACTTAAACCCTTGCAAATACGCATATAAACGCTAAATTGCAACATAAAATAACCTAATTTTATAAGATTGTTTCTAAATTTACTTGCTAGTTTTTGCTCTTTTTTACTTTTAGTAGGTACATCAAACATCAAAAGCACGCGCATAAATTTATCTTCAATCATCAAATTTCACTATCTTTAGTTCATCTTCATACAATAAAGCATTTTTAAAATTTGCCACATAATGATTTATCGCTCTATTTAAAGGATAATTTTGCCCATCAAAATTGATTTTGCTTTGTAAATTGCCAATCAACGCTCTTTTGTCATCTTTGCTTAAAAACTCACTTTCACCCTTAAGCTTTAAAACACAATCATCAACACTAGCCCTAAACACTTCTATCAAATCATCGCAAAGCGCAAAAGAATTATAAATATTATCGTGCTTTATGCCAAGCCAAGGTAAAAGCCCACTTATACAAACTGCTCTAATAATACAAGCCCTAATGATTGCATAGCCATAATTTAAAGCAGAATTTTCAAAGCAAAGCTCATCTCTTGAAAAAGAAACACCAAACAAAGTTTTAAAATAAAGCGCCGCCACAACAGCTTCAATATTTTTACTATCATTTAAGCTTACTTTTTTAGCCAAATTTATAAGCTCATTGCTTTGCTCTATTTTATTGTGTTTTTTCAAAACAAAGGCTTGATTTAGGATTTTATTTTTAATGATTTTTTGCCATAAAATAGCCTTTTTTTGAGCGCTTACATTCATTTGCTCTTTTGCGATTTTTGCACTTTGAAAATGCCCTAAAAAAGGAGTAAAAACACCATTTATACTATGAGTTTCATCGCAGGTTAATAAGATAATTTTATGCTTTGCAAAGGCATTAAAAAGTGCGGAACTAATGCTTATTTGTAAGCTTTCTAAAACGATGATATTTATATCTTTTAAAAACAATTTGGCTATATTTTCATCTTGCTTAATCACAAGATGATTTAGCTCTAAATTTAGCTTAGCATTAGAGCTAATAAGCAGTGTTTTAAAAGCTTCATCGTAACTCATTTTTAAAATCTTCTCTTTGTCTAAACTCAGCCTTTGTAACTTCTCCAAGTGCTGAAACTATGTATTTTTCAAATACTTTTAGATTTTGAATTCCTATGCTTTTTGCGATTACTTCTTTTTCATTTGCATTTTTAAACAATATTTTTTGATTTTTGCTTAGCGTTTCAAATTTATTATCGTGTTTTGAAACAATCAAACTAACAGTAGAGCTTGTAAAAGCATTAAAATAAACAAGTTCTGGCTCTTGCATATCTTTAGTTTGAATTAAAATCAAACTATCTTTGTATAAAGAAAAGCAAAACTCATAATTTTCATCCATTAAAATCCAGTCTTTTATCTCACCTTTTTTACTTCGTGCTACAGCTTTATTTGGTAATACTTTTAAAGCAAAATCCATAGTATAAATTGGCACAGCATAAAATTTATTTGTCTTTTTGTGTTTAAAAATATCCACTCTAAACATATCGCCATTTTTAACTATTTTACCATTTACTTTGCGGATTTTACCAAGCTCTAGGGCTTTTAAAACTCCTTCTTTTCCGCCGTATGATTGATAGAATTCTTCTTCTTTTCTAAATGTTTCTTCATGTAAAGCTCCACTTGGCTTTTTTCTCTCAGGTTTTGAGACAAAAATTTCATCAATTTTATCTAAAACCTTTTGCCTAAAACCACTAAAAGGCTCAAAAAACTTCCTTTTGTTTTTATAATCCAATTCACTAATTTTTTTTGCATAAAGTTCTGCACTGTTGCTTTCTTGCTCTTTTTTAAAATCTGAAAAAGCCTTTACGATAGAGTTGTTTGCATAAGCAATAATTGCTGCATCGATGGCGTGATGAAGATGATTATTTCTATCCTTAGTGCTAAAGCCCCAAGTGTGTCTTAAAGCCGATGTTAGCATACCGCTTTTTGCTTCTACATGCACTTTTGAGCCCTTTTGCGTATCGTTTAATTTTGTATTTTCATCATCGCTTAAAGGTAAAAAATCTAAATAATCTTTAGTGTAGTTTAAAACAAGCCTTGCGATGTAGCGAGTATCGTTTAGATTTCTATCTTTAAAGTCTTTTTGCTCTTTGTCTTTGTAATTTTTATCTAAAATTCTTTTTTGCTTTTTAGTAGGTAAATTTTTTGCCAAAACTTCAATTTTCTGCCATTTTACATTATCATTGCCAAAGGCTTCAAAGGGGGTTTTATTAAGCTTTTCTTGATTTTGCTTGGTAAAAACTAAAACCTTATTCATATAAGAATCATCAAAACTTCTAGAATAAGGGTAAATATGGTCAATTTCAAGCATTTTTTCATCTTGCAAATCGCTAAGTTTAATCTTTTCTCCACTATAAGCACAAAATTCTTTTTGTTCTTTAAATAATCTTAATTTTAAAATATTTTTGCTATTTATTTTTAAGCCTAGTTTTTCACATTCAAGTTCGGCGTCTTTTTTGGCCTTGTAGTTTTCGTTTTGCTCTTTTTCTATTTTAGCTCTTTGGCTGTGATTTTTACCTACTTCTCTTGCTAATTCAATGTTTATTTTATGCACTTTACCGTATTTTTTAAGTAAGGCATTTAAGATTTTTCTATATTCTTTAATCGCCCTTAAAACCACAGGATTAGTTACTTCATCTTTGTAATAAGTTTCATTAAATGCGGGTAAAAAGTCTTTTTTATCTTCATTGATTGCTACTTTTAAATTAAGCTCATTACAAGCTTCATCGTATTTTTTACCTTCAAGCATTAAAGGAGTGATAAGTTTTAAGGCTTTAAAACTTATATTTAAATGGTCTTTAAATTCCAATTTGCTTAAACTATCAATTTGATTTTGATTTAAATCGTATTTTGCTAAAGCCTTTTTAAGTTTAATCTCATCTTTTATAAGAGTAATATCTTTTGCTATTTCATTTAAATCATCTTGGCTTAAATTATGCTCACCTAGGGCTTTTATAAATTCTTTGTATTTTTTAAACTCAATAAAATAAGTTCCTTTTTCTCCTTTAAATTCATAATCATCGCTTAAGCCCAAAAGCTTTTTTGTTTGTTTATAAGTTAGAGTGCCGTTTTTTAAAACTTCATTTAAAAGGGCGTTTAAATCATCTTTTGTATATAAAATTCCTTCAGTATTTTTAAGATTGTTTAAAAGATTGATAATTCTTGTAAGTGCTACAAACATAAAAGCTAAAGGCGAATTTTTTGGCGCTCTTTTTTCATTAGTAAAAAAACTACAATTTCCCACTAAATGAGAAAAATCTTTTAAAGCCCTTTTATAAAATGCTACACTAAGCACTTCTTCTTCAAATTTCTTTGAAAAAGAAAAACCAAATTCTCTTTGTTTTTGAAAAATAAGCTTTAATTCATCTTTTAAAAAACTTTGCGCTATGCAGCGTTCATAACTTTCTTTTTTATTTCTAACATTTATAAATTCTTTGGAATTTTCTTTGAATTTTTGAAAATACTCTTTATAAAGATACTCTCCCACACTTTGATAATTTACTAGTTTTTCTTCATTTTGCTTGATAGCTTTTAAAATCTTGCCTTTTTCTTCATCATCACTATTTTTAATATCATCATAGCCACGCCTTTTTGCAATATGTAAAATCACTCTTGCAAAATCTTGCTTATTTAAAAGCTCGTTTAAAGCTCTAAATCTTAACTCATAAGGGCTAATTAAAGAGCCTTTATAAGCTTTAGCTAAACTTTCATCAAAGCTTTGATAATCTTCGTAATTTAACTTAAACTCATTTGCGATTAAATGTTTTAAGTGATTTAGCCTTGCTTTGCGTCTAGCAAGGCGTTTTCTGGCACTTCTTGCAAGGCGTCTTGGTAAGGCTAGGGATTCTCCTGTTTTAGGATTTTCAGCCTTTGTAAAAATCCTAACTCCGCAATCTTTTAACTCATCATTTTCGCTAAATGCCCAGCCAATAGAGCTTATTCCTATATCAAATGCCAAAATTCTTGCCACACTAGATCCTTTTTGATATTTATAATTTGTTTATAATTATAATATAAAAATCATTTTTTATACAAACATAAACTTTTCAGTAACCAAACTATACATATTATTAATTTTATAATGCAAAAAATAAGTAAAATTTTAAATGAAAAATATTTATTAGTTAAATTTTAGCTAAAATAAAATAAAAGCTAATAATAACTTTAGGAGAAATCATGCCAATTTTTATGATATGTTCTACACTTTTAGCGGTAATTGTCGTTGCTTATTATATACTTAAAAAATACAATCCTATTTTTGTATTTTTTCTTTCAGGTATTATCTTGCTTATTTTTGCTTTTTACATCACAGGAACACCTATACCAAAAGCCCCGAGCAGAGAACACGCAAGCTTTTTGAATGTTTTACTTGATAGTTATGCTTTTATCACAGCGACTTTTAAAAGTCAGCTTTCTGGAGTAGGACTTATTATCATGAGTGTGGCAGGTTTTGCTGCTTATATGAAACATATCAATGCTTCAGCAAAACTTGCTTTTTTAGCAAATAAACCCTTAGGAAAAATCAAAAATAAATACTTGATTTTAAGTGGAACTTTTGTTGTTGGAATGGCTTTAAAAATCGTCATTTCTAGCTATGCTGGATTGCTTTTGCTTTTGTTAGCATGTATTTATCCTGTTTTAATCTCACTTAAAATCCGTCCTATTACAGCTGTATGTGTGCTTTCTTTAATTGCGCTTGATTATGGTCCAAAAGATGGAAATTCAATCAATATGGCAGATATGGTAGGACAAAGTGATAATGTCGTAGGGCTTTTTTTAAATTACCAAATTTATAGTGTGATTGCCTATGTTGTAGTTATTGCCATCTTGATTCCTTTTTATTTTGCTTGGATTGATAAAAGAGATAAAGAAAAAGGTGTTTTAAATGATGAAGTTGAAATTCCGCAAATCATTGATCCTAAATGCCCTACTTTTTACATACTCTTTCCTTGGTTACCTGTTGTATTTTTATTTACAGCGTATTTTTTTACTATCAAGCTCGATGTTGTAACAGCAAATTTTGTAAGCATTTCTTTAGTTTTTCTTGTTGAATTTGCAAGACACAGAAATGCTAGAAAATTAGGCGAAGATATGATGGTGATTTTAAAAGCTATGGCTGAAATTTTTATCTCAGTCGTAAGCATAATCATCGCCGCTGGAGTATTTGCTGAAGGCATTAAAGCACTTGGTGGAGTTAATATCCTTGCCAACGCGGTTTCAAATCTTGGAACAGGAAATTTTGCATGGTTTGGAATTCTTTTGAGTATAGCTATTTTAAGCTTTTTAGTTTATTTTGCCACAGTGATTATGGGAAGTGGAATTGCCGCTTTTAATGCTTTTGGAAAACTAGCTCCTGATATAGCTACAAAATTAGGCGTTGCACCTATTACTCTAGTTTTACCTATAGAAATTGCATCTTGTTTAGGTCGTGCAGCTTCACCAATAGCAGGCGGAATCATAGCTTTAGCTGGATTTGCAAAAGTAGCTCCAATGGATATTATAAAACGAACCACTCCTCTTTTACTTATCGCTATGCTTGTAAATGTGCTTGTAGCCTTTTATCTAGCACAAACCAATCCTTTGCCAAAAGAACAAAACACTACAAAAATAGAACTTAAAATACAAAAATAAAGCGTATTAACGCTTTATTTTCATTCTAAAACAATACCTTCATTAATGCAAATTTCGCCAATAATAAAGGCATCTGAATTTTCTAAAACCTTACTTACATTAGAAGGATCTACAACCATTACTAAACCCACTCCCATGTTAAAGCTTCTATACATTTCGCTTTCTTCTACAGCCTGTCCTATAGTATAAAAAATTTCAGGAGTTTTAAGATGATGTTTGCGTATAGTTGCACCCATACCACGAGGTAAAACGCGTGGTAAATTTTCTACTAAACCACCCCCTGTAATATGAGCTAGAGCACTGATATAAGGCTTTAGTGTAAGAAAATCACGCACATAAATCCTTGTAGGCTCTAATAAAATATCAATTAAATTTTTACCCTCTATCTTGTCATCAAATTTTAATTTTAAACTTTCAAAAAGTACTTTTCTAGCTAAAGAATAGCCATTTGAATGAAGTCCTGAACTAGGAAGTGCCAATAAAATATCACCATTTTTAACAAATTTACTTCTATCAATCTCATCTTCTTCAGCCATACCCACTGCAAAACCCGCAAGATCAAAATCATCTTTTGCATACATTCCAGGCATTTCAGCAGTTTCTCCGCCGATTAATGCACAATTTGCCATCTTACATCCCTTGGCAATGCCTGATACAACAGCCTTTGCTACTTCTACTTCGAGCTTGGCTGTAGCATAATAATCTAGGAAAAACAAAGGCGTAGCAAAATTACAAATCAAATCATTCACACACATTGCTACTAAATCTTGCCCTATGGTATCATATTTTTTAGCATCAATTGCCAAGCGAAGCTTGGTACCAACCCCATCTGTTGCACCTAAAATCACAGGCTTTTTAAAACCACTTGGCATTCTAAAAGCACCAGCAAAAGAACCAATTCCGCCTACAACATTATCATTAAAAGTTTCTTTAACCAAAGGTTTTATAGCCTCTACAAAGGCATTTCCATTATCTATACTTACGCCTGCATCTTCATATGAAATTTTCATTTATTTTCCTTTAAGAACTAAAAAGGTATTTTAACGAAAAAAGTTTTAATAAGGCATAAGATGAAAAATGCTTTTTTTGTAACCGCTTCAATTGCTTGTGGTAAAAGCACTTTTATAGAAATAGCGAATTCTTTAGGCTTTAAAAGCATTAGCGCAGACAAAATCGCTCATAAAATTTTAGATGAAAATGCTTTAGAACTTGAAAAGATTTTTTCTCCCTTTAGCTTAAAAAATTTACTCACAAAAGAAAAGAAAATCGATAGAAAAATCCTTGGAGAAATTGTTTTTAACAATAAAGAAGCTAAAAAAATCTTAGAAAATTTCACTCATCCTAAAATTCGAGCTAAAATTTTAGAACAAATGCAAATTCTAGATAAGGAAAATAAAGCTTTTTTTGTAGAAATTCCTCTTTTTTTTGAAAGCGGTGCTTATGAAAATTTAGGTAAAGTCATTGTAATTTACACACCTAAAGAATTAAGCCTTAAAAGAATCATGCAAAGAGATAAGCTCAGCTTAGAAGCTGCAAAAGCAAGACTTGATTCTCAAATAGATATTGAAGAAAAACTTAAAAAAGCAGATTTTATCATTAAAAATACTAATTCTTATGCCGATTTTAGGCAAGAATGTGTTAAAGTAATACAAGAAATTTCTAAAGGAAAAATGTGAAATTTTATAAATATTGTGCAAGTGGGAATGATTTTGTCATAACAAATGCTGATAGAAAAGAAGATAGAAGTGCTTTAGCTAAAGAACTTTGTAATCGTTATGAGGGTATAGGTGCGGATGGCTTTATCGTGATATTGCCTCATGAAAAATACGACTTTGAATGGGAATTTTATAATAACGATGGCTCAAGGGCTGCTATGTGTGGCAATGGCTCAAGGGCTGCGGCACATTTTGCACATCATATTAACAAAATAAATCCTAACATGAGTTTTTTAACTGGTGCAGGAGTAATAAAAGCAAAGGTAAATCAAGATAAAGTTGAAGTATCTTTAGGCAAAATAAAAAGCGTGCAAAATACTTTTGAAGAATTAGGAAAAACTTGGCAACTTTGCAACACTGGAGTTCCACATCTAGTACATTTTTGTCAAAATTTAGATGAATTTGATACAATGCTTTGTCAAAAAATGAGACAAAAATATAATGCCAATGTTAATTTTGTAAAAATTTTAGATGAAAATCATTTAAAAGTTCGCACCTATGAACGCGGAGTTGAAGATGAAACCTTAGCTTGTGGCACAGGAATGGGGGCTTGTTTTTATCTGGCATTTTTAAATAAAAAAGTACAAAATAAAGTTAAAATAACTCCTAAAAGTGGTGAAGAGGTAGGGTTTGCATATAAAAATGAAGAATTATTTTTTGAAGGAAAGGTAAAGTATTGTTTTGAAGCCAATTATAATTTTTCTTAGTCTTTTTCTAATCCCACTTTTTGCCGCTGATGATCTAAAGAGTGGATTTGGAGAGGAATATTACAAACTTGATATAGATCAAAAAAGGCAAATTTTTTTTACAAAAATGAATGAAATGTTTGATCAAAGCTTTAAAAAAATTGAACAAGAAAGAGCCTTTATCGAAGCCTTTTTTAAAGATGCTTACAAAACAGGCTTTAGGACTTCAAACCAAATAAATCTTGAAAAACTTATCACGATAAAAAACAAATATCGCATTGAAAATCTTTATGATTTTGCAGAATATAAAAAACGTATTCAAAAAATTCCAAAATCCATGGGTATAGCCCAAGCTTTAGTTGAAAGTGCTACAGGTACCAGTCGCTTCGCAAGAGAAGCAAACAATCTTTTTGGAGAATGGACTTGGGGTGAGAAAGGTTTAATTCCTGATTTAAGACATCCAGATAAAAAACACAAAATTAAAATTTTTGATAGTCTGCAAGATAGTGTTGACTCTTATGTTTTAAATTTAAATCGTCATTTTGCTTATGAAAAGTTTCGCGATGCAAGAGCTAAATTTGAAAGCGAAGGCAAAGAGATAACAGGGCTAGAGGCTATTAAAACTTTAGATTCTTATTCTGAACGCAAGGGATATTATATCAATCTTATTACAAAAATCATCAAACGATACAACCTTGAAAAATACGATACAAACTCAAACAACACCTAAAATCCAAGTGAAAATTTATCAAAAGATATGACTTCAAATTTAACCCCTTGCTCAAAAAAATTATCCTCGCTTGAAAGAGTGATAAAAATCACATGAAAAATTCCAAGTTCTAAAGCCTTTGGTAAAATTTTCTTAGCACGTAGCTTGATCAAATCAATATCTAAAGTTGGACTTGAAATATAAGCAATTTTAGATATTTGGCTATAAAAGTTAAAGTATTTGTTATAAAAAAATTCTTCTTTAAATTTAAACAACTCGCTTAAAACTAAATTTTCAAATAAATGTGAAAAATCCTTTGAAATACAAAGATTATTTCTTAGGCCAAAATCTTTAAAATAAATCTTTTGAAGTTTTTTTTCATCATGTTTTAAAGTATAGATCACATAAGTATTTTCTAATTTTTTTATAGCTTGATAAACACTATCTTTTGAAGTTTTTAATCTTTTTTTGAGTTCTATAAATATCTTAGAAATACTGATTTGCTGACCCAAATTTAAAGCTAAATACTTTAAAATTTCTAATTCTAAAAGAGTGAAGCTTTGTCTTAGAAGTATGTTTTTTTCTCCAAATTTACTGCGTCCACTTTGTAAAAAAAGACCTACTAAATTATTTATAGGTAAATTTTTCTTACTTACACTAATAAATTCTTCAAAATCAAAATAATCGAGTTCAAGCTCTTCAAACCCATTTATATTTAAATCTTTTATATTTGTACTTAAGATGATGGGAATTTTAATTTTTTCTAAATTAGGGATAAAATCCAAATTATAAAGGCAAAGAATTTTAATTTGTAAATTTTCATTCAGAAAATCAGCAAGTCTTTCTAAACTTTGTTTTTCAAAGCGTGTATCATATAAATCTAAAAACAAAATTTCACTTGCTTTAAATTGAGATAAAAAATTAAAAATAAGTGTTTTTTTACCACAAAATCGTGGGCCTTTTATGATAATATTTGGTTTTGAAATTTGATTTTTTCTTTCATAACTTACTTCAAATTTAGGGTGGTTTTCATAAAAAAAATTAAGTACTTTCAAAATTTTATCCTTTAAAAAAGGATATTATAACCTAGTTTGTATAATTGGGGCATAAAGCCCCTTAAATTACATTTTGCAAGCACCTTGTAAAGTAGCGCCTATCATCCAAAGACTTTTTTCATATTTTGCGATATTTTCTTGCGCAAAAGCAGCTGTTGTAGTATCGCTTTCTTTTTCTGCTTCTTCATTGAGTTTTTTAAATTCTGCTAAAAGATATTCATAATCTTGTTTGATCAGTTCTATGACTTCAAGCGGAGTAAAGCAATCTTTTGCAACTTTTGGACTTTTTGCATTTTCCATTAAAACTTTTTGGCAAGTGATAGCTTTTTCGCCAAGTTGTAAAACTCTTTCAGCACAACTATCAAAAAGTTCTGCCATTTCTTCATAAGCTTTTTCTGTGTACTCGTGTATAGAAAAAAATTGCAAACCTTTTACATTCCAGTGATAATTATGAAATTTAACCCATAGATGATGAGCATCTGCTTGCATTTGTAATAATTGTTTTGTAACTGACATGATTGACTCCTTTTTTTAATTTTTAAAATTATAACATAAAATTCTTAAATAATAATTATTATTAATTAAAAATTTTTATTATAATTTTAACTTAAAATCATTATACTCTTTTTTAATGAATTTTGATTAAGAATTTAATATATTTTTTAAGATCAACTTTCCAACTTCCACACCAGGTTGATCATAAGTGTTAATCCCTAGCATAACACCGCAAGTTGAAGTAAAAAGTTCATAATAATACATCAAATATCCCGCATGCCAAGCGTCAAGTTTTTCAAGTTCTATCACATCAACACTCAAATTTTCAGCGATTAAAGCGTGCATAGTTGCATCACATTGAGCGTTTAAAAGTTCGTGAAGATTGACTTTATTGCTTAAAGAATCTAAAAATTTAAAATGAATATCAGGGATAATAGGTGCTTTTTGAGCGTCTTTGATTTTTAAAAAAGTTACAGTTTTATTTTTAGGTCCATCCATGATGAGTTGTAAAAAACTATGCTGATCTCTTGCGCCAATAAGTGCAATAGGAGTCAAACCTATGCGTTTATAGCCTTGCTTTTTACCTAAACTTTCAGCAATAAGCTGAATATACCATTCATTAAAGCCTTTAAAAGCATCACTATATGAAAAAAGTACATTGATATTGGCATTTTTATGCGTGCAATAATGGTAGGCTTTTTGTAAAATTTCATCTTTTTTGTGAGTAAAAAAATCTTCAAAACAAGCTTTAGCTCCTTCCAAAAGAGCTTTGGCATTATAGCCACAAAAACAAAGCGGAACTATACCTACGGCTGAAAGTATGCTAAAACGACCTCCTACATTTGCAGGGATAAAAAAGCATTTAATACCTAAATTTTCACCTTCTTGATGAAGTTTTGAATCCTTATCGGTAATAAAAACAAAGTATTTTTTTAATTCTTGCATATCAAGTTTAAAATGTTCAATAAGAAGTTTAAAAAGCGATACGACTTCTATAGTGCTACCTGTTTTACTGATGATTAAAAACAAACTTTCTTCAAGCTTGATTTTTTCTAAAGTCTTATTAAAAGAATGTGAACTTGTGTTATCGAGTATAAAAAGTTCTCTTTGATTACTTTTTTCATTAAAAAGCATATCACGCAAGGCTTTTACACCGCAACTTGAACCACCCATTCCCACTAAAGCAATATTTTTTATGTGTTCTTTGTCTTTGATAAAAGCCAAACTCTCATCAATCAGGCTTAAGCTCGTGTCAATAAGATGATAATACCCTATATCTCCACTTTTTACCTCATCATTAATACGATTTGCATAAGAGCTTATAGTGTGAATTTCACTTTGTTTAAAAAAAAGTGTATTGTTTAACATTTACTTTTCTCGTAAAAATAATTTGTAGCCTCTACAAAGCCTTCTACACTTCCACAATCAAAGCGTTTCCCTTGAAATTTATAAGCTAAAACCATACCATTGGTTGCTTGAGTTAAAAGCGCGTCGGTAAGTTGAATTTCGCCATTTTTTCCCGCTTTAGTATTTTCTAAAATTCCAAAAATATCAGGAGTTAAAATATATCTTCCTATGATAGCAAGATTACTTGGAGCTTCATCAGGACTTGGTTTTTCTATCATAGAATTAACCATGATAAGATTTTCTTCTACAAAATTTCCAAAAATTACTCCATAGTTTGAAACTTGTTCTTTTGGTACTTCCATCACAGCTATGATGGTGCAGCGATATTTTTCATAAATTTTTACCATTTGAGCCATAACATTTAAGCCTTCTTCGTTGACACACAAATCATCAGCCAAAATTACGCCAAAAGCTTCATCACCAACCAAAGGTTTACCTTTTAAAACCGCATCACCTAATCCTTTCATTTGATTTTGTCTTGTAAAAGTAAAGGTGCAACGATTGATCAAAGAGCGAATTTCATCAAGCAAGTATTCTTTTTTTGTACCTGAAATTTGATGCTCAAGTTCATAAGAAATATCAAAATAATCCTCCAAAGCTCTTTTTCCACGCCCTGTGACAAAGCCCATATTTTCCATTCCTGCTTCCAAAGCTTCATCAACCCCATAATGGATCAAAGGCTTAGTTAAGATAGGTAACATCTCTTTAGGTAAAGTTTTTGTTGCAGGTAAAAATCTCGTCCCATAACCTGCCGCAGGGAAAATACAAGTTTGAAGCATAAAAATTTCCTTTTATTTTTTTATCATTATAGCTTATTTTTATGAATTTTTATGCAACAAGGCAAAGTTCTTTTTGCCTTGTTATTCAAACTCTGCCTTAGCTAATTTAACAATAGTTTCTACTACTCCAGAATCTTCGAGCGTTGAAATATCCTGTTTGATTTCTTCACCTCTTGCTATAGTTCTTAAAATTCTTCTCATTATTTTACCACTTCTAGTTTTTGGCAAACCTGGAGTATAAAGAATTTTTTCTATTTTAGCTATAGGTCCTATTTCTACTCTTAAAATGTCATTAAGTTCTTTTAAAGTTTCTATAGCTCCGCCAAGATCACAACTGGATGCAGGACTTAAAACCACAAAAGCAAACAGTGACTCGCCCTTAATCGCATCCAAAATACTCACTACAGCTGATTCTGCTACACTTGGATGTTTAGCAATAGCGCTTTCAATTTCAGCCGTTCCTATACGATGTCCTGCAACATTAACCACATCATCTGTTCTTCCTGTGATAGTTATATAACCATTTTTATCATAAAAAGCACCATCGCCACTAAAATATACAGCTTTTCCATCTTTTTTAGCTTGAGAAAAATAACTTTCTATATAGCGTTCATCATTACCCCAAATTCCACGAATCATCGAAGGCCAAGGTTTGGTTATACAAAGCAATCCATCTTCACCTTCATCTTTTTTATTGCCTTCTTCATCAATAACTTCTGCAAAAATTCCTGGCAAAGGCAAGGTAGCACAACCTGGTTTTAAAGGAGTAGCGCCTGGTAAAGGCGTGATCATATGCCCACCTGTTTCTGTTTGCCACCAAGTATCGACTATAGGACTTTTAGTTCCCCCTATTTCATCATAAAACCACTTCCAAGCACTAGGATTGATAGGCTCTCCAACCGTTCCAAGCACTTCAAGCGTACTTAAATCATATTTTCTTGGCTCATCAGGTGCATCAGCATGAAGCATTCTTATGGCAGTTGGCGAAGTGTAGAATTTGCTTATTTGATACTCTTCTATCATTCTCCACCAACGCCCAGAATTTGGATAAGTAGGAGTTCCTTCATGCATTATAGTCGTTGCTCCACATGCTAAAGGCCCATAAACTACATAAGTATGTCCTGTAATCCAACCCACATCAGCACTACACCAATAATTATCATAATCTTTAATATCAAAAACCCATTCCATAGTCATTTGTGCCCAAAGTATATATCCTGCACTTGCATGCATAACTCCTTTTGGCTTGCCCGTTGATCCTGAAGTGTAAAGCAAAAACAACAAATCCTCGCTATCCATGATTTCGGGTTCACACTTATAAGACTCATTTTTCACAAGTTCGTTATAAACATAGTCCCTTCCTTTAATATATTCTATAGGCTCATTATTGCGTATAACTATAAGTACTTTTTCTACACTTTCACACCCTTCACTTAAAGCCTTATCTACTGCAGGTTTTAACATATAAGGTTTGCCACGACGAAAAGCACCATCAGCCGTTACTACAAGTTTAGCTCCTGCATCTATAATTCTATCTCTTAAGGCTTCAGGAGAAAACCCTCCAAATACCACACTATGAATAGCCCCAATCCTTGCACAAGCTAACATTACTATAGCTGTTTCTGGAATCATAGGCATATAAATTACAACCCTATCGCCTTTTTTTACTCCGAATTTTTTAAGCAAATTGGCCGCCTTGCAAGTTTCATGCAATAATCTTCTATAAGTATAAACTTCATAATCCCCCATTTCACCTTCAAAAATCAAAGCAGCTTTATTGCGTCTTGTTTTCATATGACGATCAAGACATTGATAACTTACATTTAAAGTTCCACCTTCAAACCATTTATAAAATGGAGCTTTATCCTCATTTAACACTCTTGAAAAAGGCGAAAACCACTCGATCTTCTCAAGTGCTTGTCTTTTCCAAAAACCTTCAAAATCTTCCTTGGCTTCATCGCATAAATCATAGTATTCACATAAATTTTTTATACGAGCATTACGAGAAAATTCTTTACTTGGCTTAAAAAGCTCTTGATTATTTTGATTAAGCATAAAAACTCCTTTATGGTTATTTTTAAACATTATATAAGAGTTTATTTGTATTAAATACAAATTTAAAAAATAATTAAGATAAATTTTATAAAAAATGGGAATATTTGTAATATTTTATTTAAAATTTATAATGTATGTTAATTTAAGAAACATATTGCATCTTCATAAAAATAAAGACTGAGTTCTTCGTATAATTTTAAATCGAATTTTAAAAATTCTTGTTTTTCTAAGGCAAATTCTAAAATTTTATCCATACAACTTACCCTTATAAAAACATCACTTTTCCTGCTTCTAAGTGCTATAATATAACATTTTTCTAAAATAAACTCATAATTATTTTTTGGGATATTTTTAGAATTAAAAAAAGAAATTTTATAAGGATCAATAGCAATTTTACTTGGAGGTTTTTTAAAATCTTTATATTTTTTACAATTACTAAAATCTATAAAATTACAAAATTTCACACCTTGATTTTCTAGTTCAAAAACATTAGTATTTTCAAATTCTAAAATTTCTCCACTGTGTAAATAAAGTTTTTTTTGAGCCAAAGAATCTAAAAAATGTTTATCATGACTTGCGATTAAAAAACCTGTATTGAAATTTTCGTGCATTTTAAGAATAGCTTTTTTAAATAAAAGTGTAGTATTTTTATCCAAAAAAGCACTCGGTTCATCAAGTAAATAATACTTCGCTCTTACGCTTAAAGCTATAGCAAAAGCTATTTTTTGACTTTGTCCTGATGAAAGTTCATTAGGATATTTATTTAAAAGACTTTCATTTAAATTTAAACACATCAAACTTTCTTTTATGCGCTCTTCAATATCTTCTTTAATCCCATAAGTTTTTAAGGTAAATAAAAAATTTGCCCTTACGCTACGATTTAACAAAATAGGCTCTGGAAAAAGCAAATAAATTTCACGCTTTTGTTTATTATTAAGTTTAAAATTTCCAAAATAAGAAATATTTTTTGAAAAATCTCCTTCTAAAAATTTTAATATTCTTAAAAATGTAGATTTTCCACTTCCATTCGCTCCCATTAAGATGTTAATTTTACTCGTATCAAGTTTTAAATTTTTGATTTTTAAAACTTCTTTGTTTTGATAGTTGAAAAAAAGATTAGAAATTTCTATCATTTTATGTTCTTTTGAGTTTGTGTGTGATGAAATTTAAACAAAAGGCAATGAGAATTAAAACCAAAGCCAAAGCTATACCGCTAGCAAATTCGCCTTTGTTGGTTTCAAGTGAAATAGCTGTGGTTATGGTTCTAGTGTCGTATTTGATATTTCCACCTACTATCATCGCTACTCCTACTTCTGCTACAATGCGTCCATAAGCTAGTGCAACGACGCTAATCAAAGCAAAGCGTAATTCATAAATCATGGTTAAAACAAGTTTTAAAGGACTTAGATGAAAAGATTTTATAAGTAAAAAATGTTTTTTATTCATATTTTCTATCAAATTTGAAAAAAGCGCAATCACTATAGGAAGCGCTAAAATAAACTGCCCTAAAATTAAAGCCTTTATAGTAAAAAGTAGTCCAAATTCCCCTAAAGGTCCTCGACTTGAAATCAATGCATAAAGTATAAGCCCTACTGCAACTGTTGGAAAAGAGAGGCTAGTATCTATGATAAGTTTTATAAAGCGTTTGAATTTAAAATCAAAAAAGCCTAAGATAAATCCCAAAGGAAAACCTATAAGCAAAGCCAAAACTATAGAAATACTTGAGCTTAAAAGTGTAGTTTTTATAGCCGAAATTACGCTTTCATCGGCATTGAAAAGTAAAAATAAAGCTTGTTTAAAACCATCAAAAATATAATCCAAAAATATCCTTTTTAAAATAAGTAATTTTAGCATAATTATGCTAAAATATTTTTTTATGTAAATTTATAAGGAGAAAAAATGAAAAAAATCATTTCTTTAGCCCTTGCTTTAGCTTTAAGTGCAAGTGCAGCAGAACTTAAAATGGCAACCACAACAAGCACTGACAATACAGGACTTTTAGATGCCCTAAAGCCTCTTTATGAAAAAGAAAGTGGCAATACCTTAAAATGGGTTGCGGTAGGAACAGGTGCAGCTTTAAAAATGGGTGAAGATTGCAATGCTGATGTGCTTTTTGTGCATTCTCCAAAGGCTGAAAAAGAATTTATGAAAAAAGGTTTTGGTGTAGATAGAACTCCTGTGATGTATAATGATTTTATCATCATCGCAGATAAATCTTTAGCTTCTAAATTTAAAGGTAAAAATTTAAAAGAAAGCTTAGAACTTATCAAAAATGAAAAACTCACTTTCATCTCAAGAGGTGATAAATCAGGCACTGATAATAAAGAAAAAAGTCTTTGGAAAAATCTTGGCGGTGTTCCTGAAAAACAAAGCTGGTATCAACAAAGCGGACAAGGCATGTTAGCAAGCATTAAAATCGCTGAAGAAAAAAAAGGTGTGATTTTAACCGATCGTGGTACCTATATCAAATATGAAGCCAATGAAAAAGGAAATCCAAACTTAGTCATTGTAAATGAAGGCGATGATAGTCTTAAAAATTTCTATTCTGTTATAGCAACAAATCCTAAGCATTGTAAAAATGTAAATTATACAGAAGCTAGCAAATTTATTAAATGGGTAACAAGTGATAAGACTTTAAATTTTATTGCTGATTTTAAACTTCTTAATAAACCTTTATTTGTGATTGATGCAAAAACGAGAAAAGACTAAAAATTAAGCAGGTTTTAACCTGCTTAAAATATCATTTTTTACTTATTGTAACTTTTTTATTTATTTTTCAAAACTTTTAGCTTATTTAAAATTCTTCTTTAGATATAATAAAATCAATAATTAAATATACAAGGTCAAATAATGTTCAAAGTGGATTTAAATAGTGATTTAGGGGAAAGTTTTGGCGCCTATAAAATGGGAATGGATGAAGAAATTTTAAAATTTGTAAGCTCAGTAAATGTCGCTTGTGGCTTTCATGCGGGTGATCCTTGTGTCATGGATAAAACCTTAAATTTAGCCAAGCAAAATGGTGTTTGCATAGGGGCACACCCATCTTATCCTGATCTTTTGGGTTTTGGAAGACGCAATATGCAAATAAGCTTTGAAGAGGCTAAAAACTATGCCTTGTATCAACTAGGAGCTTTATTTGGCTTTGCCAAGGCAAAAGGTATGAAAATACAGCATTTTAAAGCCCATGGTGCACTTTATAATATGGCAGCTATTGATGAAAATTTAGCCTTAGCACTTTGTGAGGCAGTGGCGAGTTTTGATGAAAATATTATTTTTCTAGGGCTTAGTAATTCTGCTATGAATGAAGCGGCTAAGAAAAAAGGTTTAAGATATGCTAATGAAGTTTTTGCAGATCGTGCTTATAATGATGATGGCACTTTAGTTTCAAGAAAATTAGAAGGGGCATTAATACACGATGAAAATTTAGCTATCAAACGCGTGATAAAAATGATAAAAGAAAGCAAAGTTACAAGCATAAATGGCAAAGAAATTGATTTGAAAGCCGATAGTATTTGTGTTCATGGGGATAATATAAAAGCTTTAGAATTTGTTAAAAAAATCAAAGAAAATTTAGAAAAAGAACAAATTCAAATTTGTGCTTTGGAAAATTTTATATAGGTTTTAGCAATGTTTAGTGTGCATTTTAGCGGAAGCAAGGCTTTGCTTTTACGTTTTGAGCAAGAAATTTCACCTCAAATCAATGCTTATGTTTTAAGTACAGAACAAAGGATACAAAAAGCCCTAAAAGAAGGTGAAATTTATGGTATTGATGAGTTAGTAAGTGCTTATGCAAGCTTGCTTATATATTTTAATCCTTGTATACTTTCTTTAAATTCCTTGCTTGATTTTTTGGAAAAAATTAAAAAGGATATTAAACTTGCAGAACAAAACTCAAGTCTTTGTATAGAAGTTCCACTTTGTTATGATGAAGAATTTGGACTGGATTTAGAATTTGTGTGCAAACACAATCAAATTTCAAAAGAAGAGCTTATATCTCTTCACACTAAGCCTTATTATCTTGTTTTTATGCTAGGTTTTATGGCAGGTTTTCCTTATCTTGGAGGTTTAGATGAAAGGCTTTTTACCCCACGCCTTTCAAGCCCTAGAGCAAAAATAGAAGCTGGAAGTGTAGGCATAGCCGATAAACAAACAGGAGTTTATCCTATATCAAGCCCAGGGGGTTGGCAAATCATTGCTAGAACACCTTTGGAATTTTTTGATAAAGAAGATGAAAAAAATCCTACTCTTTTAAAAGCGGGTATGTTTTTAAAATTTAAAGCTATTTCAAAAGATGAATTTTTCGATATCCAAGAGCAAGTTGCTAAAAAAGTCTATCAAAAGGAAATTTATGAGTATAAAAATCATTGAAGCATCTATAAATTCAAGTTTGCAAGACTTTGGTAGAAAAAAATTTGCTAAATTTGGCATAGCAAGAAGTGGGGCTATGGATGAAGATGCTTTAAGAATGGCAAATATCTTACTTGGAAACAAACAAGATGAAGCAGGAGTTGAACTTTGTTTAAAAGGTGGAAAATACGAATTTTTAGATGGGAATTATTTTGTTTTAAGTGGGGCTGAATTTGAGGCAAAGCTTAATAATCAAAAAATCAAAACTTACAAGGTGTATAAAGCAAATAAAGGCGATATTTTAGAGCTTGGTTTAGCAAAAATAGGTTTTCGTGGATATTTATGCGTAGCAGGTGGCTTTGAAATAAAAAGCTTTTTAAACTCTAAATCCAGCGATGCTAAAATGGGAGTTGGATTTTTTGAAGGAAGAGCTTTGCAAAAAGATGATATTTTAAATACTCATAATACTTTTATACCTTTTAATTTAGAAGCTAGAGAATGTGAAAATCCTCTTTTTAAAAGCCATAAAGAGCCTATTATACGCGTTATTTTAGGAACAAATGAAGATGCTTTTACTCAAAAAGGCATAGATACTTTTTTAAATACTAGCTATAAAGTAGGTTCAAAAAGCGATAGAATGGCAATTTATGCAGAATCTAGCAAAAGTATAGAGCATAAAAACTCAGCAGATATCATCTCAGATCCTGCAGTTTTTGGAAGCATACAAGTGCCAAAAAGTGGTATTCCTATCATTTTAATGGCAGGAAGACAAAGCACAGGAGGTTATACAAAAATAGGCACGGTTATAGAAAATGATCTAAGCTTACTCGCACAAGCTAAGTTAGGTTCTAGCTTTAAATTTCAAAGCATTAGCATGCAAGAAGCCTTAGAGCTTTATAAACAAAGAGAAATGAAATTTAAAGCCATGGATCAAAAAATCAATCTTGATTTTGAAAATTTAATCTAAGCTTTTTTACCATAAATATTGATAAAATATATAGCACCTATAGCCAAGGCACAACCTAACAAGGTAAGTGCATTTGGCACCTCATCTAGTATAAAATAACTACAAATTAAAGCACTAGCAGGAGTGATTAAAACAAAAGAATTTGCCTTAACGCTCCCTAAAATGTGAATCCCATAATAATAAATACTAGTACCTATAATAGTTGATAAAAAAGCAACGACAAACATACTGATCCAAAATTTAAATTCAAAATGAAAAATTTCATAACTTTTTACATCAAACAATACCCAAGAAAACATTAAAACAGAAATGAGATTAATATAAAAGTTAATCGCCAAAGGGTGAACTCCTTTGGCTTTATGATTAAACACTGCTATCAAAGCCCAAATAAAAGAACAAGTTAAAAATAAAATATTAAATTTGCCAAATAAATCTTCTAAACTCCCTAAATTTAACAAACAAAATCCAGATAATAAACCTAAAAATAAGCCTAGAATTTCACTCTTTATGATCTTGTGAGTTGATTTTTTATCTTTTTGAAATAATATCGCTATCATAAATATCAAATAAGAAAAAATAGGAATCATAGTTGTAACCAAAACACCGCCTTTTCCAGCTAAACCATGCTTAATGGCAATAAAAAATACAAAAGTATAAAGCCCATTTAAAATTCCTGCTATCAGCACCCATTTTAAAATGGATTTTTCAAGGCTTAAAGGAATTCTTAAAAAGCCCAATACCATCAAAGAACCTAGCAAAACAAAGAAAAAACGCCAAAAAGTAATCACAGAAGTATCAGCATAAGCTGATAAAATCTTAGAAGTAGGCCAAGATGAGCCCCATAAAAACATAGCTAAAACAAGCAAGATATACAAATACTTTGTTCGAGTCAATGTTACACCTTGAAATTTTTAAGTCAAATTTTTTAAAAAATTTTTTTCAAGTGTAGTTCATACTCGTTTAGATATTTTTCCACTTGAGGATTTTTTACCACATCATTACACATAAAAGTTGGTAAAGCTTTCATACCTATAAATTCATGAGCCTTATGCAAATGCCAATACACCATATCTACACCCTTTCCTTCAAAAAATTCATTTTTATCATTAAAGGCTTCAAGAGGTGCATTCCAAGTGAGAGAAAACATGTATTTTTTACCATGATCTAAACCACCTTTTCCGTAGTTTTTACTAGGATTTTCATGAGTTCTTCCATCATTTTTAAAAAGTACTCCAGCACCCAAACCAAACACTTCATCGATATATTTTTTAACTATCCAAGGCTCGCCCATCCACCAAGCTGGCATTTGATAGATCACAGCATCAGCTTTTATAAATTTTTGTATCTCTTCTTTAGGATCATATCCTTGATCTATGTGAGTTTGATCTACTTCGTATCCTAATGTTTTTAAAATTTCTAAAGCATGATTATGCAATGTTAAATTAAGCTGTCCTTTTGAATTTCCAAATTCTTTAGAGCCATTAAGCAAGAGTATATTTTTCATTTTTATCCTTTTTTAAATTTTATGATACAATTATAACTTAGCATAATATCATTTTCAATACAGAAAATAAAGTAAGATACTATACTAAAGGAATGTTAAATGACTAAAGAGAATTCTCAGTGCAATTTCGAAGAATGCGGATTTAACTATACTCTAGCATTAATTAATGGAAAATATAAAATGAGTATTTTATACTGCTTATTTCGCTATGAAATCGTGCGTTATAATGAACTCAAACGCTTTTTAAGCTCCATATCTTTTAAAACTTTAACCAATACCTTAAGAGAACTAGAAAATGATGGTTTAATTATCAGAAAAGAATACGCTCAAATTCCACCCAAGGTAGAATATAGCTTATCCAAACGCGGACAAAGTTTAATTCCCATTTTACAAGCTATGTGCAAATGGGGCGAGAAAGACAAAAAGGAAAAAAATGCTTGAATTAATTGGCGAACTTTCTTTACAAAATTATATGGGAGAATGGCTTGAAATGGCTAGAAAACCAGCCTTTTTTCAAAAATCTTGCCTAAATTCAAAGGCAAAATACGAGCTTAAATATAAAAATGGCGTTCCTTATGTAGAAATTGAGAATTTTTGCAGTAAAGAAAATGAAATTTCAAGTATAAAAGGTAAGGCAAAAATCGTTTCAAATAGGCAATTAGCAGTGAGATTTAACATCTTTATGAACCTTTTTAATAGAGTAAATTATGAAATCATTTTTATTGATAGCGAGTATAAAGTTGCCATTGTGGGTAGTCCTGATAAAAAATACCTTTGGATTTTAGCAAGAAATATAATAGATGAAAAAAGTATAAAAGAGCTTTTAGACATCGCTAAGCAAAGGGGATTTGACATTAGCGATGTGGTTTTTGATAAGTATTAAATTATTCTTTTGTCATATCAATAACATAGCGAAATTTAGCCTTTCCTGAGGTTAGATTTTCATAAGCTTTATCGATTTCTTGTGGTGTGATAAGCTCGGTTTCTGGATAAATTCCATGTTTTAAAGAAAAATCAAGCATTTCTTGAGTTTCAGCAATACCGCCAATTAGCGAGCCATAAACCTTTTTACCTGCCTTATGTACAAGCTCGTTTATGCTTATATTTACCTTATCTTCCACAGGCGGTAAGCCAACTATAGCCATTTCGCCACCAAATTTAAGCAAATCCAAATAAATTGCAGGATTATAAGGCGTTGGAATGGTTGAGATGATTAAATCAAAGCGTTCTTTTACAGCGTTTTTATCAGTGCTTGTGTAAAATGAGCTTACACCCATAGCCAAAGCATCGGCTTTTTTGTTTTCATTTCTAGCAAAAACGCTAACCTTTGCACCCATTTTAACAGCGTATTTTACAGCCATCATACCAAGTCCGCCAAATCCTGCTATAGCAACGCTTGAGCCTTCTTTTATCTTAGAAAATCTTAAAGGAGAGTAAGTAGTAATGCCCGCACAAAGCAAAGGCGCAACCTTATGCATCGGTGCATTTTTTGGCACACAAATAGCAAATTTTTCACTTACAACTATGTTGTTTGAGTAGCCCCCATAAGTGTTTTCATTGCCGTGAAATACATCGCAACTATTGTAAGTAAAGATGGTTTTGCCATTTTCGCAAAACTGCTCTTGTGAGCGTTTGCAAGCATCGCACTCACCGCATGAATTTACCATACAACCAACCCCTGCGTAATCTCCTACTTTAAATTTGCTCACATTTTTACCCACAGCGATAACTTCTCCTGCTATCTCATGCCCAGGTACGCAAGGATAAGTAGCTTCTCCCCACTCGCTTCTTGCGGTGTGAATATCGCTATGACAAATACCTGCATATAGGATTTTAATCAAAATATCATTATCACCAATAGCGTGGCGGCTAAATTCAAAGGGTGTGAATTTCGCATCTTTACTAAGCATTGCATAGCCTTTACTTGCGATGCGATTGTTTTCTAAAATTTTGTATTGCATTTTCGCTCCTTTTTTGATTTTTTATAATTATAAAACATTAGAGTAGCTATAAGTCAAGAGTGAAAATAATTTTTTTAAAAACTAGTATAAATGCTATAATTATAAAATTTAATTTCACTTTGGGGTAAAAATGCAAAATTTGTATTCAGAAGATGATACTAGAGTAAAATTTATAGATGCAAAGCTTTATGATAGTTCTTGGAATGAAGAAAATATAAAAAGAAATTATTATTTTACAGATGGTAGAAAGCTTTTAGGTGGTAAAAGAGCACAAAGAAAATTTGCAGATTATTTGCTTAGATATGAAGGAAACAACCTTGCTATAATAGAAGCTAAAAAATTTAGCAAAGATCCTTTAGATGGTTTATCTCAAGGCATAGAATATGCAAAAATTTTAAATGTGCCTTTTGTATATAGTAGCAATGGAGAAAAAATTTATGAATACGATATAAGAAGTCATAGTGGTAAATATATAGATAAATTCCCAAGTCCTAAAGAGCTTTTTGATAGGATTTATGGCAATGTCAAAGAATGGCAATACAGGCTTTTAACCCAAAATGTTATGTATATTCCGCAAAAAGAATTAAGGTATTATCAAAAAATAGCCATAGACAAAGTCATAGAAGCTATTATAAATAACAAAAATAGAATTTTACTCACTCTTGCTACAGGCACAGGAAAAACAACCATAGCTTTTAATTTGTGTTATCGTTTGTTAGAGGCAAGATGGAATAAAGAAAACAAAGATCAAAAGCCTAAAATACTATTTTTATGTGATAGAGTGAGCTTAAGAGATCAAGCCTTAGGAGAATTTAATCCTATAGAAAGTGATTGTAAGGCAATTAGTGCTGAAGAAATAAAGAAAAATGATGGAAAAATCATAACAAATGCAAATGTTTTCTTTGGAATTTATCAAAGCTTAGCCGCAAATTCAAAAGAACAAGAAAACACCCAAGAAGAACAAGAGAGCAAATTTTATCTTCAATACCCAAAAGATTTTTTTGATCTTATCATCATAGATGAGTGCCACAGAGGTGGAGCAAACGAAGAAGGAAGCTGGAGAGCTGTGCTTGAGTATTTTTCCTATGCAACTCAGCTTGGTTTAACCGCTACTCCAAAAAAAGAAGAAAATATAGACACTTATGAGTATTTTGGTGAGAGTGTTTATGATTATAGTCTTAAAAGTGGTATTGAAGATGGATTTTTAACCCCTTATAAAGTCAAACTCATAAAAACAACTTTGAGTGATGGTTATACCTATAATCCTGATGATTTGATACAAGGTGAGCTTGAAAAAGGCTTTTATAAACAAAGTGAGTTTGAAAGAAATATCTTTTTACCAAACTATAATGACTTTATCGCTAAGAAAATTTTAGAGCTTATAAATCCCATGGATAAAACTATAATTTTTTGTGCAAATCAAGCTCATGCAAACGAGGTAAAAAGAGCCATAGATAAATATAAAAGTGTTAAAAGAGATGATTATTGTGTAAGAGTTACGAGTGATGAAGGTAAAATAGGGCTTGATTATCTAAAGCAGTTTCAAGACAATGATAAAAGCTTTCCTGTCATACTTACAAGTTCTAAAATGCTTACAACGGGCGTGGATGCTAAGAATGTCCGCAATATCGTTTTACTAGCAAATATAGGCTCTATGGTGGAATTTAAGCAAATCATCGGACGTGGAACTAGAGTATATGAAGGTAAAGACTTTTTTACCATACTTGATTTTGTTGGCGCTACTAAGCTTTTTTATGATCCAAAATGGGATGGTGAAAAAATAAAAGAACTAAAAGAGCAAAACAAACAAGAAAAAATTACTAAAGAGCAAATAAAACAAACAAAAGAAGAAAGCAAAGAAAAAAAGAGCGTCACTATACACTTAAAAGGCACAAAGCTTAAGGTTTTAGATATAACTACAAGCTATGTAGGAGCACAAGGTAAGCCACTTAGCACTAAAGAATTTTTAGAATTTTGATAGGAAAGCTTGGTGAGTATTATGATGATGAAGCAAAATTGCGTGAAATTTGGAGTGATCAAAAAAATAGAGAAAGATTTTTAAAAGCCCTTGCAAATGATGGAGTAGATGAAGATGCTTTAAAAGATCTAAGAAAAATTTTTCAAAAAGATTGTGATATATACGATGTTTTAGCGCATTTAAGCTTTAATGCCGAGATAAAAACAAGGCAAGAGCGTGTTTTACAAGTAGAAAATGGTGAGTTTTTAAAACGCTTTCAAAAAGAAAAGGCTATAAAATTTATAGAATTTTTACTAAATAGATATCAAGAATACGGCATAAAAGATTTTGATGATGGCTTAAAACCGCTTATAGAGCTTAGTTCTTTAGGCAATGTAAGAGAATTGGCCGATGAATTTGGTGGCTTAGAAATTCTAAAACAAAGTTTTGATGATTTACAAAGGGAGATTTATGCGAGGTGATATGTTTAAAGATAAATTTGAGATTTTTAGTTAAAATAATCTCTAAAAAATAATTATCTATATATTTTAAGAAAAAAGTAGGAAAAAATATGCTTATAGAATTTAGAGTAGAAAATTTTTTATCCATTCAAGATGAGCAAATTTTAAGTATGATGGCAAGCAAGGATAATACTTTTTTTGATTCTCATACCAATGGCGATAAAAAATTAGCTTTGCTAAAAAGTAGTGTGATTTATGGGGCAAATGCTTCTGGAAAATCGAATATTGTAAAAGCTTTGCAAACTATGAAAACCATCGTTATATCAAGCGCAAATACGCAAAGGGGAGATAAGTTACCTATAACACCTTTCTTGCTAGGGGATGAAGATGATAAACCTACAAAATTTGAAATTATTTTTATACAAAATGACACAAAGTATCAATATGGCTTTATTTTAAATTCTGAAAAAATTTTAGAAGAATGGCTTTTAACTTTTGATGAAAATAATACCGAGCAAAATTGGTTTGAAAGAATTTATAATAAAAAAGAAGGAAGATATAATTATTCTTTTGGGGATCAATTTTTAGCTGATGAAATTTATAAACAACTATGGGAAAATAGCACTAGAGATAATGCCTTGTTTTTATCTGTGGCTATTCAATTAAATAATGAGCAATTAAAACCTGTATTTGATTTTTTTAATCTTAAACTCCAAATAGCAAATTCAAATGGTTGGGGTAATGGAAAAAGTATCACGATTAATGAATATAAAAAAGACAAAGAATTAGTCAATAGTTTTTTTAAAATAGCTGATTTAGATATAGAAGGTGTAGAGATTAAAACAAGCGATATTGATGAAAACTCATTACCATCAAATCTTCAAAATATTCCACAAGAACTCAAAGAAAAAATCATTCAAGAAGTTAAAAATATTCAAAATTTAAAAAATGTAAAAATACTAGAAGATATATCTTTTATACACTTAAGTCAAAAAAATCAAATAAAATTTTTAAATTTTAACGATGAATCAGATGGCACAAGAAAATTTTTTAATATAGCAGGTATTTGGATTGATTCTTTAAAAAAAGGAAACATTTTAATAATAGATGAGCTAAATACTCACTTACACCCTTTAATGACAAAATTCTTAGTAAATCTTTTTCATAATGAAGATTTAAACAAATCAAATGCTCAGCTTATTTTTACCACTCATGATACTTCCATTTTAAATCAAGATATCTTTAGAAGAGATCAAATTTGGTTTTGCGAAAAACAAAATAAAGCAACCAAGCTTTATCCTTTGAGTGATTTTGAAGAGAGTGAAGAGAGAAGAGATAAAACAAATTTGGAAAATGATTATCTTTTAGGGCGTTTTGGGGCTTTGCCTTATTTTAAAGAAATACTATCATCATGGAGTGATAATGGGAACTGATGATTTACGCAAAAAAAGAAATACAAAAACAAGAGATAGAGAAGCAAAAAGAAAAAAAATGAAATTATACTTATAGTATGCGAAGGTGAAAAAACGGAAAAAAACTATTTAAATCAATTAAAAGATTTTTTTAGATTAAGCAATGTAAGCATAAATATTATTTCAAGTAAAAAACCAAACCCTTCACAAATAGTAGAGTTTACCAAAGAAAAAAATAAAGATTATTCCTATAATAAAGTTTATTGTGTATTTGATAAAGATACGCATTCAGATTTTGACAAAGCAAGGCAAGAATGTGAAAAATACAAATTTGAAGCAATTACCTCAAATCCTTGTTTTGAATTTTGGATACTTTTACATTTTACATACACTACAAAATCATTTAGCACAAATAGTCCTTGTAATGAATTAATTGAGAGCGATTTAAAAAAACATATAAAAGATTATAAAAAGGATTATAATTTTACAAGCATTATAAAGCAAAATCTTAGTACAGCTATTGCAAATGCTCAAAAAGCGAATAAAGAAGCAGAAAAAAATAACTATACAAGCTCATATACTTTTATGGATAAACTTGCACTTAAATTTCAAGAATTAAACAGCGCAAGAATAAACCAATGACAAATTTACCGCAGGGTTGGGAAGTTAAAACGCTTAGCGAGATAGGTGAAATTGTTACGGGTTCAACACCTAGTAAAAGTAATTTAGATTTTTATGGAAAAGATTATCCATTTTTTAAGCCGAGTGATTTCGAGCAAGGATATTTTTTAGAAAATGCTGGAGATAATCTATCAAAACTAGGTTTTGGCAAAGCTAGACAGCTTCCACCTAAAACAATTCTTGTGGTTTGTATAGGTTCTTTAGGTAAAGTAGCACTAACTAAAGTTATTGGGAGTTGTAACCAACAAATAAACGCAATTATTCCTCATAAAAATATAATTTCCGAGTATATTTATTATTATTGCATATCTTCTAAATTTCAGTCTATATTATTTTCAAAAGCACCACAAACAACTTTAGCTATTTTAAATAAGACTGAATTTTCCAAACTCGAAATTATTTATCCAAAAGACATAAAAGAGCAAGAAAGGATAGTGGGGATTTTGGATTTTGCTTTTAGTAAGATTGATGAAAATATCAAAAAAGCAAAAGAAAATTTAGCAAATATTGATGAGCTTATGCAAAGTGCTTTACAAAAGGCTTTTAATCCACTTAATGATAATACTAAAGAAAATTATCAACTCCCACAATCTTGGGAATGGAAAAGCTTAGGGGATACTAGCAACTATGGAAAAACATCACAAGTAAAACCTAGTCAATTAAAAGGTAATGATTGGATTTTAGAACTTGAAGATATAGAAAAAGAAAGCGGTGTTTTGTTGCAAAAAGTGTTATTTCAGGATAGACAAAGTAAAAGCAATAAAATTAAATTTAACAAGGGTGATATTTTATTTGGAACATTGCGTCCATATCTTAAAAAAGTGATTATAGCTGATGATAATGGGGCTTGCTCTTCTGAAATAATGCCATTTTCTACGGGTAATTCCATAACAAATCATTTTATTTATTATTATTTATTTGCCAATTTTTTGCACGATAGAATCTCAAGTTTAACCTATGGTGCAAGAATGCCTAGACTTGGAACAAAAGATGGCAAATCCCTACAAATCCCCCTACCACCTTTACAAGAGCAAGAGCAAATCGCAGAGCATTTAGATTTTGTGTTTGAAAAGGCAAAGGCTTTAAAAGAGCTTTACACTAAAGAGCTAAAAGATTATGAAGAGCTTAAGCAATCCTTACTTGATAAGGCTTTTAAGGGAGAATTATAATGTTAAAAAATTTGCCAAATTTTAACACATTGGCTTGATATGTTAAAAATTTTTGATTTTTTTAACATATTGCAGTTCAAAAACAAAAATAAAAAATAAAACTAGACTTTGATAAAACTATTTTAAAAGCTTTAAAGGGAGAAAATGCAAAACAAAATCGATAAAATCACAGATATTCTAAGAAGAGATGATGGCATAAGTGGTGCTATGCACTATACAGAGCAGATTGGCTGGATACTTTTTTTAAAATTTTTAGATGATTATGAGACAAATTTAAAAGATTTAGCGTTTTTAGATGGCAAAGATTATAAAAGCATTTTAGAAGAAAAATTTAGCTGGAGTGTTTGGGCAGCGCCTAAAAAAGATGGCAAACTTGATGTAAAAAATGCTTTAAGTGGATCGGATTTGCTTGAATTCGTAAATAAAGAGCTTTTTCCTTATCTTAAAAATTTTAAAAATAATGATGATTTTAAAAGTATAGAGTATAAAATCGGTGGAATTTTTGAATTTATAGACAATCGCATAGCAAATGGACATACTTTAAGAGAAGTGATAAATATCATTGATGAGATTAGTTTTAATAAAGAAGATGAAGTATTTGCCTTAGGTGAAGTTTATGAAAAACTGCTTAAAGATATGGGTAGTGATGGTGGAAATAGCGGAGAGTTTTACACGCCACGCCCTTTGATAAAGGCTATGGTGGAAGTGATAAATCCTAGAGCAAAAGAAAGGATTTATGATCCATCTTGTGGGAGTTGTGGCTTTTTGGTTGAGAGTTTTTTACATATTTTATATAAAGATGAGAGTAGAAAAACAAAGGCTAGTTTGAGTGTAGAAGAGCTAGAGTTTTTACATAATGATGCTTTATTTGGCAAGGAAAAAACTCCGCTAAGCTATGCAATGGGTGTGATGAATATGATTTTGCACGGGGTAAAATCTCCAAATATCATAAAAACAAATACGCTAAGCAAGAAAATCACAGATATTACAGAAAGTGATAAATATGAAGTGATACTTGCAAATCCACCATTTGGCGGTAAAGAAAAAGAGCAAATTCAAAACAATTTTACAGTTGCTTCAAATGCTACGGAGCTTTTGTTTTTGCAACACATTTTAAAATCACTAAAAAACAATGCTAGATGTGCGGTTGTCGTGCCTGAAGGTGTGCTTTTTCAAAATTCAAATGCCTTTGTGAGCGTAAAGGCTGATTTAGTGCAAAATTATAATCTTGAATGTATTTTAAGCCTGCCAAGTGGAGTATTTTTGCCTTATAGTGCGGTAAAAACAAATGTATTATTTTTCTCAAAAGGCTTAAATAATATTTTAAAAGCAAATGATGATAAGGTGTATTACTACGAGCTTATACCATCTTACAAGCTTACTAAAAACAAGCCTTTAGAATACGCACATTTTAAAGAATTTCTAAAATGCTACAAAGAAAGAAAAATCACTGCTAATTCTTGGCTGCTTACCAAAAAAGAGCTTGAAGAAAGAAATTATGATTTAAGTGCTAAAAATCCAAATGTAAAAGAAGAAAAAATCCTAAGAACTAGTGAAGAGATTTTAAATTCTTTAGAAGAAAATCTAAAAACACAACAAGAATATCTAAATGAGCTTAAAAGCATACTAAAATGATTGCAAGTTTTTTGATAAAACTAATTTACAAATAACTTCTAAGCTCAATTTACAATAAATATTTATTGCTTGCATTCTACTTTTTAATATCATCAAGCAAATTTAGGGCATTTAAAGCCCTTGGATAGCCAATATATGGAATAAGAGCTGCAATGATATTTAGCAAATCTTTTCTACTTTGTCCCATGTTAAGATTGCCTTGTATGTGAGCTTTTACTTGATTATCTAGCCCACCAAGTGAGATAAGATATACAAGGGTTAAAAGCTCCCTAGTTTTTAGATCAAGTCCCATGCGTGTATAGTAGTCTCCAAAACAATTCGCACTCAAAAAATCATTTATAAAAGCTTTATCTTCTGGAGTAGATTCTATCATTTTAGTGAATTGGCTTCACCAAAAATAGCATTTTGTATTTCCCTGCCTTTTATTTTGCGATTTTCTTGCGTAGTGGTGTCTTGTGAAGTCAAAGATAAGGCAATATTTAGTTTTTTAAATGCTTTATTACAAAGACTTAAAAAATCACATACTCTAGCAAAACCCACATAAGGCGTAGCTTGATAAATCACTTCTTTGATGACAATAGGACTTATATCGTTCTTGATTGCACCTTGAAGTAAAGCTTTAAACTCTATTTTTCCACCTACTGCTAAAGTAGAAGCAAGGGTGATTAAAAAATATTTTTGTGTATCCAAATTTGCTTTTACAAAACTCTCACTAAAAGTAAAATTTATGTGATTGATAAAATACTCTTTATCACTTGCAAAAAGTTGATCCTTTTTTGCTCCTCCTAAGAGTTTTTCAAAAATTTCTCTTGCTTTTTGTCTTAATTGCATGGTTTTATCCTTTGTGGTTTTTAAAATTTGCGAAAAAAGAGCATTTAAAATACTCCAAAAAAACATAAAAGTTTTTATAAAATTTTTGCGTTTTATTTACAAATTTCTTTACTCTCTTGCTTCTTTTAAGGCATTTTCATATTCTTCATCACTTACAAGCTCAAGCCATTCTACATTTTTACCTTCTTTCTCGCCTGTAAGTGCTATGTGTGCTCCACTACTTGTATTAGTCGCACCATGAAAATGCTTTACTCCTATAGGACAGCTTATCACATCGCCTTTTTTGGCTATAAAGGCTTTTTGACCTGGAACTTTTGTGATGATTTCACCCTCTGTTACGATTAAGGTTTGTCCTTGAGGATGAGTATGCCATGCACTTCTAGCACTGGCTTCAAATTCAACCAAAGCTCCACTAAAATTTCTCCACTGATTTGATTTAAACATCATAGAAACTTTTACATTTTTGCTAAAAAATTTACTATCGCCTTTAAAACTTCCATGAATTCCTTTACTTTCAAGTTCTTGCATTTACACTCCTTTAACAAAACTACATAAAACCATTACAATAAGAAATAAACCAAACTTTTTATTTCCCAACTCTAAGAGCTGCTTCACCGGCATACCGATCCCCTTTGATTATTATTTTTTCTAAAATACTCTTTAAATGATTTAATTCTTCTTGAGTAAAATCAATATTAACAGCATTAATATTTTCTTCTAACCTTCGTAAATTTGTTGTTCCAAAAATAGGCACAATAAATGTTTTTTGCACCAAAACCCAAGCAAGAGCAATTTGTGCTAAAGTAGCATTTTTAGCTTTTGCTATATCTTCTAATGCATAAACTAAATCCAAATTAGCTTTTAAATTCTCGCTTTTAAAACGTGGAACTTGTGATCTAGAGTCATTATTTTCAAAAGTAGAATTTGCATCAAATTTACCTGCTAAAAATCCTTTTCCTAAAGGAGAAAAAGGAACAAAACCTATATTTAATTCTTCCAAAACTTTTAAAAGTTCTTTTTCTGGTTCTCTCCACCATAAAGAATACTCACTTTGAACCGCACTAAGCGGAAATACTGCGTGAGCTTTTTTAATACTTTGCACCCCTGCTTCACTCATACCCCAAGCTTTAATTTTTCCTTCCTTATAAAACTCGCTCATTAAGTTAGCAACTTCTTCAACTGGAACATTTGTATCGACTCTATGTTGATAATAAAGATCTATACAATCTGTTTGCAAACGCTTCAAACTACCTTCTAGACTTTGTCTGATTTTACTAAGTGTACTATCGACAATTTGCTTAGCACCCTCAATTCTAACACCAAATTTTGTTGCTAATACCACTTCATTTCTAAAAGGTTTTATTGCTTTACCTACTAATTCTTCATTAATAAAAGGACCATAAACTTCAGCTGTATCAAAAAAATCAATACCAAGATCCTTTGCCTTATGAATGAGTGTTATCATCTCTTTTTCATCTTTAGCTTCTCCATAACTAAAGCTCATTCCCATACAACCAAGTCCTAAGACACTTACTTCCAAATTTCTTAATTTTCTTTTTTGCATTTGTTTTTCCTTTTTATAAAATTAAATTTACAAAATTATATAAGCTATCATCTAGTGTAAGTCAAGTATTTTTTAAATACATTTTCTTATAAATAATACTCACAACAAAAAGTACCAAAATCCAGATTAAAAACTCCATTTTTAGCCCAAAAACTTTTACCATAGGTGTTGTAACGATAGGACAGATAAATTGCCCAAAAAATATACAACTTGCCAAGCCACTATAAGCTCTAGCACGAGAATTTGACTTTGTAAGTTTAAAAAGATAGGCACTATTATTTGTAACAATTAGCCCACCAACCATTCCAAAAATAAATAAGCTAATAACACAAATAATAAAATCTTCCATTAAAAATACAAGCAAAAATCCAAAAACCTCCAAAATAAGCCCTAACACATAAATTTGTTTGATATTTAAAAATTTCACAATGTCCTTATAAAGATAACAAAAGATTCCATAACTTATAGTTGGCACAGCCATAGCAAAACCTATGTATTTAGCATTAAGTCCTAAACTTTCTATGTAATGTGGAAAATTAATACCAGCTAAATAATAAATTAACATAATAAAAAATCCCATAAAATAAATAGGTAAAAAAGGCTTGTAATTTATCTTTTCTAAGGGCTTTTCTTGTATATATTTTTTAGCACTTCGTGGCTCAAATAAATAAAAAAGACAAAAAATAAAAATAAAAATCCCACTACCATAAACCAAAAACACATAACGCCAAGAAAAACTCGCCAAATATCCACCAATAATAGTAAGTATTGCACCACCCATTGCTAAAATAAAGCCTTGTAAACTCAAAGCCTTATCACGTCTATCTCCTATGCTATAATAATCTCCAAGTAAGGTGCTTGCTGCTGTTGTAATGAAAGCTGTAGCTATACCAAAAAATGCCCTACTAATTAACAAAGCATAAATACTATCTAAAAAGCACCCGCTAACTCCAGATATAATCCATAAAATCATCGCAGGATAAAGAAATTTTAACTTACCAAATCTATCTATTAAATTTCCTGCTATAGGTGAAAAAATCATCACAAAAAGTGCAGGAATAGTAACCACAAGACCACTTAAAAGCTCTATATTTGAAACATTTTTAAAGTATTCATTCATAGCAGGTAATGCAGGAGCTATCACAATAGTGCCTAAAACAGTCATCATCGCTGCCGAAAAAAGTGCGAGTTTAAACATAAGCCTTTCGCTTAAGTGTATAATTTTTTTATCAAGCTTTGAATGTTGCATAATTTTTTCTTTGTAAGAAATTTATAATTTTTTCTTTGTCTAGCTTTTTAAAAGCATTATTTTGGGATATTAAATTTTCATTATATTGTTTTAAGTTTCTTGTGGTTTTTTCTTTAAGTTTAAATTCATATTCTAAACCTTGCAAAATAGTCGCTTTAGTTAGATTTTTTATCTCATTTATAGAATTTCCAAAACCCCATCTAGCATTAGTGATAATAGGAGTTAGGAATTTATTTTCAAAATCATGGTTTTTTAAAAAACTTTTTATAGGAGTACTTAGGGACAATCCCCAAAGAGGCGAGGCAATAAAAATATGAGTGTATGTACTTAAATTTAGCGAATAAGGTGCAAGTTTGACAAAGATTTTCTCTTGCTTTTGTTTTTGAGCTAAAGTCACCATTTCATCGTAATTTGTGGGGTAAATTTCTGCACTCTCAAGCCTTAAAATATCACATTTTAAAATGCTTTGTATAAATAAAACTAAAATGTGAGTATTTAGTGTCCTTGTATAATAAACAAGTAAAATTCTTTTATTCTGTGCCAAGCTAAAACTTGGTGCACTTACTAAAATTCCTATCTTGAGAAGATATTTTAAAAACTCTCTTTTATTCATTATAAATATTTCTCATAAAATTTTTGCAATTTTGCTAGAGTTGCATTTACAGAATCTTTTTTGTAATAACTTTGTATATGTGTGGTATCTTTTAGTGCGAAAAGTTCTTTATTTTGAGTTCCTATTGCCTTATCAAACGCTTCTTTACTCATATAAGCTGTATCTGCTTTATCACCTACAAGCATAAGTAAAGGCTGAGTAATAAGCTCGATTTGATCAGTTGCATCAAAACTCATAAGATCCATTAAAGAACTTGTTGTATAAATAAAACTAGAATTAGGATGTGCATGAGTATCTCCATAATAAATCATACCCTCACGATAAAGATCTGTAGGAATTTTATCAAGCTCTTCTTTATTTAATTTTTTAGGAGCAAAACCTGTATAGCTTATTTTACCACTTGTAGCTTCTAATTCTCTTGCTTTACTTGCGTTTAATAATTTTTCTTGAATCTTATCAAGTTCACTATTTAAAAAACCATTACGACGAACAAGTCCTGTATTAAAAACACTTAAAGTTGCTACTGCTTTTAATCTTTTATCTTTTTGCGCTGCTTTTAATGTGTAGCCACCTCCTCCGCAAATTCCTAAAATTCCTATTCTTTCCTTATCTACCCCTTTAAAAGTATCTAAAAAATCAATCGCTTTAGAGATATCTTCAACTCTGCTTGATGGAATATCTTTATTACGGGGATAACCTTGACTTTCTCCTTGATAAAAAGCATCAAAAGCTAAAGTAATATAACCAAGCTCTGCTAATTTTTGTGCAAAAAGCCCTGCAACTTGCTCTTTTACCCCGCCATTTGGATGGGCTACAACAATAGCTGGATATTTTAATTTTACACTAAAATTTGCAGGTAAATAAAGATTGGCTACACTTTTATTATTGTCTAATCCATAGCTTACCTTCTTAATATTTACTTGACCTTTTTGATTTGCAACTATGGCATTCTCATAAACCAAACCGAAAGGATTTTTACTGATATTCCTCAATGCTTCTTTACTAGGATTTAATTTTTTATCATCAAAGTCTTGAACTTTTTCATTTGCAGATAAATTAGATTTTAAACTAAGACTACTTAATGCTATTGCACCTGCTGTAACTTTAAAAAAATTTCTTCTTTTCATTTTTATTTCCTTTATCAAAAATATAATTTCAATCCAACTTTAAAAAATTTAACGTTTTAATTGATACATTTGTTTAACAATATTGGGATCTTGATGATTAAAAAACAAACTCTCTTTATTGTCAAGTTTAGATATTTCTAGCATATCTTGCTCATCTAAACTGAAATCAAAAATATTAAAATTTTCAAACATTCTTGCTTTTTGAGTGGTTTTTGGAATAACAATAATATTTCTTTGTATCAACCATCTTAAAATTACTTGTGCATTTGTTTTTTGATATTTTAAACCAATATTTGCAATTGTTTCATTGTTAAAAATATTATTCTTGCCTTCTCCAAATGGTGCCCAAGATTGCATTTGCACATTAAGCTCTTGCATAAGTTTTTGTGCTTGAAATTGCGCATGAAAAGGATTGCACTCTACTTGATTTATAGCTGGCTTTATCTCATTTCCAAAAACAAAATCTACAAGCCTATCTGGATAAAAATTGCTTACACCAATAGCTTTTATTCTACCTTCTTTATAAAGCTTGCTCATTGCCCTATACGCTCCATATATATCTGAATAGGGTTGATGAATAAGATATAAATCTATATAATCAAGTTTTAATTTTTTAAGAGAATAATCAAATGCTTTTAAAGCTTTTGTTTCATTTGCATCGCTAAGCCATAATTTAGTAGTTATAAAAATCTCCTCTCTCTTGATTCCATTCTTTAAAGCATTGATTATACCTTGTCCAACTGCTTCTTCATTACCATAGCTTTGTGCTGTATCAATCAATCTATATCCTATATTAATTGCATTTTCAACACACTCTTGACATTTTTTTAAGTTGTCAATTTGATATACACCATAGCCTATTACTGGTATTTTTATTCCATTATTTAAAGTAATCTTAAAATCATGCATTCTAACTCCTGTTCTTACAAAAATTAATACTCTAAAATATAAAAACACTTAAGCATCAAAAGCGAGTTTGTACTCACTCTTATAAATTTTATCCCTTAAACTAAAAATTTAACTTATTCTTGAGTTTGTTTTAATTTATAGTCAGTGCTTTTTTATAAATATATAAATCAAGACCATCAACACTTACATTAAAAATAGCGTAAGGCTTAATACTTATACAACCTAAATACTCAAAACCATAACAAATAGGTCTTAAAAGATCTTCTAAAGTAGCACCGTGATGTCCATCATAACTTTGCTCGGCACCACCCAAAGTTGTAATAACTTAAAAAAATTTACCTTTTAAAAGCCCTTTTTTACTATATAAAATTGCACTTAAAACTCTATCTTGCCACTCTTTAAGCAAACTTGGGGTGCTAAACCAAAAAAGTGGGAATTGAAAGATAATTTTATCTGCTTCCTTTAGCAAAGCAAGTTCTTTATCAACATCAATCTTGCCATCATTATAACTTGTACTAAGATTGTGAATTTTTAAATTATCTATATCTTTTATACTTTCTAATAAAGTACGATTTACTTTTAAATCTTTCCAAAAAGTATGAGCAAAAACAATTAAAGTTTTCATTTTATCTCCTTTTAGTATAAAATATAAGGTTATTAAATTTTAAAATTAAAATCTTAATTTCATTTTTTCTACCCTCCTTCTTAATAAAATCATTACAATTCCTAAAATCAACAAAAAATAGTACTTACAACAATAAAGCGTGTATTACTCAAAGATATAACCACTCCACAAATAGCACTTCCACTACTCAACCCTATGTTAGCTACACTTATAAAAAGTCCATTGCTAAAATCAGGAGCTTTTGGAAAAGGATGGTTTATTATAAAGTGTGTACCATTATTCATTATTCCGCCTAAAATTCCCAATATAAAAGCAAAGTAAAATGTGCATTTTCACAAGAGTTTTTCCTGCTATATAATTACCTATAATGTTTGAAAAACCATAAATAGCCAATACAACACTAATGAAAGTAAAATTCATCTTTGCTGCACTATACAAAAAATCAGAAAAATAAGAATAAAATCCCAAAATTCCAGTATTTATACAGATAACACAAAGAATGCTAATCCACAAAAGTGGGTATCTTAAGATAAGCAGTTGCTTAGTTATTTTAACAGGATTTACCCTTTTAAAATCAGGCACAAATAACAAAGTTGCTAAAAAAGATAAACTATTTAACAACATCGCCACTTCAAAACTAAAATTTCCACCAAAATAACTAGTCATAGGCACATCCAAAACCATCCCTGCACTCACTGCTGTAAAAATCTTAGCCGTAACTTTTGGGACTTCTTGTTTATCTTCAACTAAATTAGCAACCATACTTAAAACAAGAGCTATATAAATAGGATGAAAAAAAGCAGGAATAATTCTAAAAATGAGCAATTGCCAAAATTCATTTACAAAAGCACTCGCAAAAGAAAAAAATGTAAAAATTAAAAGACAAATCAGCATTAATTTTTTAAGATTGAAATTTGCACAAAGCAAAGGGACTATAGGTGCACAAAAAGTTATCACGAGCGCAAAAACACCTACGCTCCAACCCGCATCAGAAATACTCACATGAAAATTTTCAGATACTACAGGAATAATCCCCATCATTCCAAGCTCTGTACTTAAAATTCCAAATACACCTAAGCAAAATACTAAAATAATTTGAGAATTAGGTATTTTATCCCTATTCAAAGTTAGCATTTTATCCTTTCAATTTTTAAATTTTTAAAAGTATAAAACCTAACATCTAGTGTAAGTCAAGAATAAAATTAAATATTTTTAAATTTTTACTCGTTTTTTTCGTTTAATATAATCTTTACTTAAAGGATTTAGCTCATCTTTATTTTCCATAACCATTTTTTCATAATAATCTATTTTAAAATCAAGTTTTTTTATAATATTCTCCAATTTTTTCATATCCTTTAGTGTTTTTTCTTTTAATTTTAAAATAATCTCTAATCTCTCTTTTGCCGTATCTTTACCCTTAGCACATAAAAAAATATATCTTTTAAGATCCTCGATACTCATGCCAATTTGTCTATAACAATCCACCCAAATCACCCATTCTAAATCTTTTTCACTAAAATAACGCACTCCATTTTTATCTTTTTCCACAAAGGGAAATAAACCTTTATCTAGCCAAAACCTAAGTGTTCTACTAGAAACTCCTGTTTTTCTTTCTACCTCTATGATCGTATAAGCCATTCTAATCCTTTATAAATATAAATTTCATACAATTCAATTTTTAACTAAATATTTTATTATTTTATACTAAATGCTACTTTTTGATATGGTTCTCAATTAATATAATTAAATTTTTAAATTTTCAAGATAAAAGTCAAAAAATATTTTATATTTTTTTGATAAAATAATACTAGATTTAATTTTAAATTTAAAAATAAATACAAAAAAAGGAAAAAAATGAATAGTATAAAAATCAAACTTTCTCTCATTGCAAATTTAATTGCAATTTTTGCCTTAATTGTTCTAGGTATTGTAAGTTTTTATTTTACAAAAACCTCACTACATGAAAGCGCTCTTAAAAATCAAACTGATCTACTTAAAGTCACACAGTCTACCGTTGAAGATTTCCGTTCCACAAATCAATCTTTTACTAGAGCTTTAGAAAAAGATATCACGAACTTACCTTATCAATCTTTAATCACTGAAGAAAATATTATTAACAATGTTGGTCCAATATTGAAATATTATCGTCATAGTATAAATGCACTAAATGTTTATTTAGGTTTAAACAATGGAAAAGTTTTACTTAGTCAAAAATCTAATGATGCAAAAATGCCTGAATTACGTGATGATTTAGATATAAAGACAAAAGATTGGTATCAAGAAGCCTTAAAAACAAATGATATTTTTGTTACACCAGCATATTTAGATACAAATTTAAAACAATATGTAATAACGTATTCTAAAGCTATTTATAAAGATGGCAAAATCATAGGAGTACTGGGTGTCGATATACCATCAGAAGATTTGCAAAATTTAGTTGCAAAAACTCCTGGAAATACTTTTTTATTTGATCAAAAAAATAAAATATTTGCAGCAACCAATAAAGAATTATTAAATCCATCCATTGATCATTCTCCTGTTCTAAATGCATATAAAACACATGGAGACTATAACTTTTTTACTTATGGATTAGACGGCAAAGAAAGACTTGGAACTTGTACTAAAGTCTTTGCTTATACAGCTTGTATTACCGAAAGCGCTGATATTATAAATAAACCTATTCATAAAGCTGCATTTATTCAAGCCATTGTTGTCATTATTGTAGTAGTATTTAGCGTAATCCTCCTTTATTTCATCGTATCAAAATACCTCTCTCCACTTGCAGCTATCCAAACAGGTTTAACTTCATTCTTTGATTTTATCAATCATAAAACAAAAAATGTTTCTACTAT